>CAYNST010000003.1:18649-87214 GCA_964399955.1 uncultured Cellvibrionaceae bacterium
CTAGCATAGCGCAGCCAAGGCCGGCAGGGGCAGCACAATTGGCGGTTAGCTTTGACTCTGGATGAGCTCGGCCGGCAGCGAGTGGCGGCTGGGCCACCATGCCAGCAGCACTCCTGTGAGGCAGCAGGCGGCCTGCGCCAGTACCAGGCTGGTCAGGGTCTCCGGCAGCAGGGCGGACAGGGCACTAATGGCCCCGGCAATGCTGAACTGAATGGCGCCCATCAAAGCGCCGGCGGTGCCGCCGTTTTTGTGGAAAAACTCCATATAGCACGCCTGGTTGTTGGGCGAGATGCCGCCAAACATGCCAATGGTGAGCACCATGCCGGCAACAAACAGCCACAGTGGCAGGCTGAAAACCGCAGCCGCTATCAGAAACAGAACGCCCCCAGCCTGCACCGCAAAGCAGGCGCGCATGATCTTGTGGGGGGCATAGCTGTTCAGCAAGCGGCGGTTGAAGATATTCATGGCCGCCATCAACACGATGTTGGCACCAAACAGCAGGCCAAACAATCCGGTGGACACGCCGAAGTGCCCCTGGTAAATGAAGGACGAGTGAGTCACGAACAGCATCATGGTGGAGAAAGCCGCCGCTTGAATAAAAATGAAACGCAGTGCCGGCGCAGTGCCCAGTACGGCAATATAGCGTTGCAGCGCACTGGTGGTGTCGGCCTGGTAAACCACACGCCCGGCGCCGGAAAACAGCATCCACTTGACGATGAACATCACCAATGCACAGTAGCCACCCAAAAGCAAAAAGATGGTGCCCCAGTCACTCCAGACCAGTACCAGGCTGCCGAGGCTTGGCGCCACAGCCGGCGCGCCGATCATGATCAGCGCGATCAGGCTGAACATTTTGGCCGCTTCCACGCCTTGCACCTGATCCCGCACCAGAGCTGGCACGCAGGCGGTGGCCCAGCCGCCACCAAAGCCCTGCAGCGCCCGAAGTGTCAGCAAACCCTGCAGGCTATCGGTACGCCATAACAGTAAACTGGCCACCGCAAAGACGGCAAGCCCGGTCAGCATGACCGGTTGCCGACCGTAGCGGTCGGCCAAGGGGCCGCCAATCAGCTGGCCCGCAGCCAAGGCCATGATGTAGACCGAGATGGACAAAGACACATCGTGCACGGCTATTCCCAAACTGCGGGCAATGGCCGGGAAAGCGGGCAGGTAAGCATCTATGGCGAAGGGTCCAAGAGCCACGGTCATCGCCAGGACCAGGGCCAAACGGAAATGCGACATACAGGAGCTCAATTGGCGAGGGGGCGGGCGGTCACAGTATGCACCGCGTCAGGCACTGTCAACCGGCCGCAGGCATGGGCTTGGCGATTGTCCGGGCCTGCGCTATCTTAGCAACCTCGGGCGGTACTCGGGTGCGCGCTGAAACCACAGTGCGCGCCGCGTATGTTAGCCTGAGCCGGTAGCCAGGGTCGCAGGATCCCAAAGCCGTCGAACCGCCGTATCAGCGCACTCATTCATTCAAAATGCAGGGGTATCTGTGCAACAAGTCAAGTCCAGTATCGGCATAGTCGCCATAGGTCGCAACGAGGGGGAGCGGCTGCAGCGTTGCCTGGCCTCAGTGGCAGGTTACCCCATGGTTTACGTAGATTCCGGCTCAACCGACAACAGCGTGGGCTTTGCTCAGTCTGTGGGCGCGCACTGTGTGGTGTTGGATATGAGCACGCCGTTCACGGCTGCCCGGGCGCGCAATATGGGCTTTCGCGCTTTGCTGGAGCGCAACCCGGATTTGGAATATGTCATGTTCGTGGACGGCGACTGCGAAATACGGCGGGACTGGATACCCAAGGCCCTGCAAGTGCTCGCCCGCGAAGACACCGTGGCCGCAGTGTGTGGACGGCGGCGCGAGCGCTTCCCGGAGGCCAGCGTGTTCAATCTGCTGTGCGACATTGAGTGGGACACCCCGGTAGGAACTGCTAGAGCCTGTGGCGGTGACGCAGTGTATCGGGTACAAGTCCTGCAGGATGTGGGCGGCTTTGATGGCGGCTTCATTGCGGGGGAAGAGCCTGAACTGTGTTTTCGCATCCGGCAGGCCGGCTACAGCATTCAGCGGTTGGATGCGGAGATGACCCTGCACGACGCCGACATGACCCGTGCTGCGCAGTGGTGGAAGCGCACCAAACGCAGCGGCTATGCCTATTACCTCAGCGCCAACAAGCACGGGCATTTGGCGCCGGAGCATTACAATCGCAAGGAAGTCAAAAGCATCACCATCTGGGGCGGGGGCTTTTTTGCCGCCTTGATACTGTCGGTGATGATGGTGTCACTTTGGCCGCTACTGCTGTATATCTTCGCCTGTGTGGCGCAAGTGTTTCGCGTCGCCCTCAAGCAGAAGCGCATTATTGACACCTTTGGACGCAACGCAGCCTTTATCTATGCTCTGTCTGTGGTGGCGGGCAAGATTCCCCA
Organism: uncultured Cellvibrionaceae bacterium; assembly: GCA_964399955.1. Classification (GTDB taxonomy): domain Bacteria; phylum Pseudomonadota; class Gammaproteobacteria; order Pseudomonadales; family Cellvibrionaceae; genus CAYNST01. The sequence continues at coordinate 21,074 of CAYNST010000003.1, forward strand.
GTTTGTCGGGGTCAGCCAGGGCTATTTGCGCAACCTGCGTGGCCAGCAGCACACGCTAGTGGAATACAAATAAGCCGCGGCAGCTTGCACGGCTATAGGCTGACAGCGTTGGTCACGGCTGGTCCGGCCAGGGGTTGCGGTAGCGGCCCAGGCGCTGTTTCTGGATGAGCAGAAAAAACGGCAGGTCTTCCACCAGGTAACGCTTGGCCAGGCGTCCCGGTTCCTGGCCCAGGCGGTAGAGCCACTCCACGCCCATGCTGGTCATCCACTTGGGCGAGCGCTTGAGGTTGCCGCTTTCGAACTCGATGGTGGCGCCAATGGCCATGTACATCTTGACGTTGGGCATCCGCTGGCGGTTGGCGATAATCCATTTCTCCTGCTTGGGCGCGCCGACTCCCACCGCCAGCACATTGGCGCCGGAAGCATTGATGCGCTGCAAGATGCGGGCGTTTTCTTCTTCTGAGCGTTCGAAGCCAAAGGGCGGCGAATAGGCGCCTATGACGATTTCGGTTTGCGTGCGTTCATTGATTTTCTGCTGGGCAACTTGCACCGAGGTATCGGAGCCGCCCAGCAGAAATATACGGGTATCACCCTGGCGCTTGGCGTGGTAATCACAAAAGGCCGGAAAAAAATCCGAGCCGGTGATCTGCGCCCGCAGGGCCGACTTGGGAAACAGCATGCGCGTAAGCAAATAGATTATGCGGCTGTCGCAGACGGTGAAAGCTGCCTGCTGGTAACAGCGATAGAAGTCTTCGTCCTTTTGCAACTTCATTAGATGATCTATATTAGGCGTAACCAGCAGCCCCTCATTGAACCGAGCCAATAGCTCTTCCGTGGTCAAGTTGTCGATATCAACATTCAAGACTCTGACTTTTTCTAAGTGCATACTCTCTTTCCGTTGGCGGACGCAGGAAGCGGCGACGTTTGCTGTTGGGGCAGGGAGCATATCGAGCTTGCGGGCCAGCATCAAGCCCGCTGATTTGTGTGCGCCAGGTTGAAGTGAGCCGGCGAACGTGCCTTTGTCATGTTTTTGCGAACGCGCGCTGTGCGCAAGCAAGCGAAACTGCGTAGCTATAGGTTCTTGAAGCACGCGGGCCTGGATGAAGCGCTGCGCCTGATTGCCCCTTGTTTGCGAAGCGTGAACGAGGTGCACCTTGGTTTGGCGATTTTTTCGCCTGTATGATGGATAATAATGACACTCCCCCGGGGTTGATCACCCGTGCGGACGGCCGTCACATCCGCCGGCCTCCCGAATGCTTATGAACGGAGAATTTATGACAGTGCAGACAATGGCACGGCTTGGGCTGCTTGCCGGCTCCTTTTGCTCATCGCTGGCAATGGCTCAAGCCATGACCAACACTCCGAACCTTCGGGGGCAGGATGACCGGCAGTTTTTGACCGTGACCGGTCGCGGCGAGATTCGCTATGTGGAAAACGCCACCCAGGCGCGAGACCCCGAGCTGGAGGTAGACGAGTTCCAGTGGCGCGGCGGCCTGGTGGTGCGCGGTCAGCTCAACAACGGCTGGGCATTTTTCAACAGCGACTACGAACTGACCGACCGCCGCTACACCGAGCGGGCGGTGCGCGACCCGGACACCGGGCAAATCAACGCGAGGCGTACCGACGACCAGTTGTTGCTGGGGCGTGCCGCCTTGCAGTTGGGCCGCGACACGCAAAGGCTCTATGTTACCCTGGATCATTCCACCCAGGAGGTGGTAAACGATCCTCTGGCGGGCAATGTGCCTGGCAACCGGGATACGCGCACCATCATGGGGGCTACCGCCAACAGCGCCCTGCGCATGAAGCACGGCGATTTTCTGCACCTTTGGGCCAACGTCACGGATATCCGATACGACGAGAGAATCTTCAACGAAGCGCTGCGCCAGGGTGGCGGGATGAGTTATACCCGCGCGATCAGCCCGCTGTACCGGGCGGGTTTTACCGTGTCGGGTTACGACCTGGAATATCGAAACATTGATCAGGAGCTGACCAACTATCGGGCCTTTCTGTGGTGGCAGGCGCAACTGCGTTACCTGGACTACGGCGTCAAGCTGGGCTACGACTATTTTGATGTGGGTGAAGACCGCGACGCCATCAGCGCGCCCTATATTGATTTGTCCTTGGCGCGGGAGCAAGGTGTCCACGGTTTTCGTATTTCGATTCGCAACTGGCTTACCGAAACCGCGCAGGGCAACATGAATTCGGCCAATTTTGATGGCAGCTTGGGCGCTGACGGTCAGCGCGACATCAACGACCAGTACGAACGCACAGACTTGATCCTCACCTGGCTGCATCGCCGTCCCTGCGTTGGCTGTTCTTTGTCGGTGGATCTTGGTCTGCAGAGGGAGGATTATCAGGTGCGCACCGACCGCAGTGGGCGAGAGTCCTTCCTGCGCGGCAGTTTCAACTACGATATGAGCCGCAACCTGGGATTGACCTTCAGCACCGGCATCAACCTTGTTGAATACACCGAGGAAGAGCTGACGGGGTTTACCGAGGCGCGTGGCAGCGTGAGCCTCAACTTCAGAAACCTGATGCGTTACGGCTCTTTGTCTGCCTCGGTGGGTACCGTGGCTCGGGAATATGAAAGCGACTCCGCCGCATACACTTCTCACTATGTTGGCCTGAACTTCAGCTATGAGCTGTACAACCTGACTTTCAGAAACAATTAAGGAGTGTGGGGGGGGTAACGCAAACAGCCCCGGCCATGTGGCCGGGGCTGTTTGCGTTGGGCGACGATCAAAGCCACTGCGGTCGGCCCGCTGGTGCAATCAGTAAGCGTTTTCGCTTCTGGAGATCAGTTTGAAAGGCGTCAAGAACAGAATCTTCAAATCCAGCATGGGTGACCAGTTGCAAATGTACTCCAGGTCCAGCTCGACGCGCTTTTGCATGTCTTCAATGCTCTGGGTCTCGCCTCTCAGGCCGCTGGTCTGCGCCAGGCCGGTGATGCCGGGTTTGATGCGGTGGCGGGCCAAGTAGGAGCGTACCTTGTCCGAGTAAAACGTGTTGTGTGACACCGCGTGAGGGCGGGGGCCCACCAGAGACATGGTGCCCTCCAGAGAGTTGAACAGTTGGGGCAGCTCATCAAGGCTGGTGCGACGAATGAACCTGCCCACCGGTGTTACACGGCTGTCGTTCTTCTTGGCCTGCTCAACCACTTCTTTCTCTTCATGAATGTACATGCTGCGAAACTTGTAAACGTAGAACTTTTCGCCGTCCCAGCCATCGCGCTGCTGTTTGAAAATGATGGGGCCGGGAGAAGACAGGCGCACCGCCAAAGCCACCAGCAGCAATACGGGGCTCAGCAGGATGATCAGTATGAGAGACAACGCCTTGTCCATCATCAGCTTGATGAACGCCGGTCCGCCGGCCATCAACGGCGTCTCGTTAAGATTCAGCAGCGGTATGCCGGCCACTTCGCGCACGCTGTGATTCAGCAGCTGAAACTCGAAAATATCCGGTGCCCATACCAGATCCACATTTTCGCCAAACAGCAGGTCGTGCACCTCTTTCACCTTGCCGGTCTGGTGCAAGGGCAGGGCTATGTATACTCGCCGTGCGCCGCTCTCTTTGACCAGGCGGCTCAAGTCGGCGGCCCCACCCAGCAAGGGAATTTTCGGATTGTTCCAGGTATCGGCGTCTTCACCGTAGCTGACCACCCCAATGATGGTGTCATTCAACCAGATGTTGCCGGATATGCTTTTGGCCAGGTGGCGGGCAAGCCCGCCGGTACCAACCATCAGCGCCGGTTTGCGCTGTTGGTACTTTCGACGGTACAGCTTGTACCAGTTGTAGGTGATGGTAAGGAAGACTGCCTGGCCCAAAAAGGCCGCGAATACCCAGTAGACGACCACCTGGCGGGAGTATTCCTCAGACGCGCGGGTGAGAAAGGCGGTCCAACCCAGGATGATGATCACAATACCCCAGGCGCGAGCCAGGTGTTTGATGGCACCTTCCAGCCGATCGAAGCGCCGGAATACCCCCATCATGTGGTAAATGATGGTCATCAGTAATAGCGCAAAAGCCAGCATGATCCGGTACTGTGAGCCGACTTCTCCGTCGCGCCAAATGGCCAGCGCAAACAGGGTGACGCTGACTACGCCCAGGTTGAGAATGTGCTGGACCCATTGGGCCAGTGTATCGTGATTTTGCAGTAGCCGCTTACGGCGCGGCTGAACCTTGTCAAACTGGTGCGGTGCGTTCATTTTCGACGTATTCTTAGGTAGAGGCGCTGAATCAAAAGACGATTACTCTACCACTAAACGCCCGCATTTGGATCAGTGAGATTGGCAGGTTTGCTTGAGGTTTGGCTCAGATCAACCGGAACAGACGGGATATTTTACATGCGGTAGACGGGGTTTGGCTGTGAGGCGCGAGGCTCTCGGCAGCTACACAAGACTAGGTCCTGTGATTTGCTGCTGCCGAAAGCATTTAAGCTGGTTGCTCTTTGGTTTTATAAAGCCCAAGGAAAAGCAAAGCAATGCCACATACTGTAAGGAATAGAGGCTCGTCCAGTGGGTTGCCGATGAGTCTGTATCCAGTATCAGAGGTGGTTGTTTGTGACAACACTAAGCTGATCGCTATGGCTTTTATGAAAAAAATGATAGCCCTTTTCATAAACTGTTCCTTTATCCCTTGCTCTCGTAGTTGAATTAAGTCGCTGTGCGCGATTGTCTGCAGTCTGCCCTTTGAATACAGGCTTGCTAACCAGGTAGCAGTATCCGTGCCAAGCAATTTCCCCGTGCGGCTATAATGAAAACTGCGCCACTCTTCCAAGCTGAACCCTGGCTGAATCGTTTTATTTCCATATAAAACAACGGCTTGCGTCTGTTTACTATTTGATCAACCGATACCTGGTTGATTTTTGCGCTATTGTTGAGTGTTTCACGGAACTTGACCCAGTGCACAAAAATGGCGTTTGTATAAAAGGTCGACACGGCGTCAGCTCAGGGAGGGTGCGGGCTTGTAGGGAGCTGCATCGGGGTTGCAGAATCTACAAATTTTCAACGGTCAGCCGGAACCCTGGATGACCTGAAGAGTCCTTGCTGCGGCTCCCGGTTCTGCAATTTTTGACTGAGCAGAATGACAGGCGCCCTGGTGGGTAAGTGTGAAGAGTTTCGACACTTGCTTGATTATGAGGGGGCGGGCCGACCCTGCCGTTGGCCCGCCTCTCAGTCTTTGGCGCCCGGAACCTGTATGTTGTATTTCTTAAGAAGATCGTAAAGCGTTGGACGGGTGACGCCCAATAGCTTGGCCGTTGCAGAGATATTGCTCTCGGTGACGGTAAGGGCGCGCATAATGGCGTTTTTCTCCGCCGTCTGGCGAACCTGACGCAAATTGATGCTCAGGGTTTCCGGCGCCGCTATGCCCAGGTCCTGCGATCCCACCAGCTTGTCCTCGGCCATCACCACCGACCGCTTGACCCGGTTTTCCATTTCGCGGATGTTTCCAGGCCAGGAGTAAGTCTCAATAGCTTCAACCGCCTCCGGGCTGAAGCCGGTTACGCTGGAGTTGTTCTGCTCGGCGAAGGCGCGCAGGAAATGGCGGGCCAGCAGCAGCTTGTCGCCCTGACGCTCACGCAGCGGGGGGATGTGAATTTCCATTTCGCAGATCCGGTAATATAGGTCTTCCCGAAAAGTTTCGTCCTTTACCATTTGCTGCAGATTTTTGTTTGTGGCACAGACAACCCGGACATCAACGGGGATTTCCTCCCTGCCACCTACCCGCTCAATGACGCGCTCCTGCAGAAATCGCAGCAGCTTGGCCTGCAAGGCCAGCGGCATATCGCCAATTTCATCCAAAAACAAAGTGCCCTCGTGGGCCATCTCCACCTTGCCCAGCGTACGTTTATTGGCGCCGGTGAAGGCGCCTTTCTCGTAACCGAACAGCTCGCTCTCCATCAGGTTTTCTGGGACGGCTGCGCAGTTGATGGCAACCATGCGTTTGCTGGCCCGTGGGCTCAGGCGGTGCAGGGCCTTGGCCAGTACTTCCTTGCCCGTACCGCTTTCGCCGGTGAGGGTGCAGGTCACGGTTGAGGGCGCGAGCTTTTCAATGGTTCTGCAGATCTTCAACATGCCGGGATCGCAGGCGATGATGCCATGCAAGGGGGCAGCTTGCTGCTCCTGCAGGCGACGGTTCTGTGCCTCCAGGTTGTAGATGTGAAACGCGCGCTGCAGAATCAGATCCAGCGTATCCGCATTGACGGGCTTCTGATAAAAATCGTAAGCGCCCATGGCTACGGCACGTACCGCATTCTCATAGTCAGAGTTGCCGGTCATGACGATAATCTTGGCCGACGGGCTGAGTGCGGCAATCTCCCTAATGCAGCGGAAACCCTCCTCCACACCTTCTTCGTCCGGGGGCAGCCCCAAGTCCTGCAGGATGATGGGGGGTTCGTGCAGTCGCACAGCGGCAAGGGCTTCTTCTCGCGTGCCGGCCGGAATAACTTCGTACTGATCAAAATGCCAGCGCAGTTGGCTTTGCAGGCCAAGGTCGTCCTCAATGATCAGCAGTTTTTGCTTATTGGTGGCTTTATTCATATCAGATATGGTCAGTTATGCCTGCCCTGGCAGACTGTTGTGAAACCACCCGCCAAGCTCGGCTGCGCCAGGCGGGCCGAAATAGCAGGCGAGATTGCAGCGATCGCGCTGGCACTATGTTAAAGCAAGTCGGCGTTGCGTGCATCGCGTGGAAGGGTGGGGGCGCTCACGGTGGCCACGCCCACCGTCGGCAGGTTGATGACAAAAGTGGAGCCTTCGTCGGGAGTGCTCTCAACGGCTATGTGCCCGCCCAGATTCTGCACATAGTCCCGTGCTTGATAAACGCCAATCCCCATGCCCTTGCCGGTTTTGGTGGTCTCGAACGGCTTGAACAGCCTATCGCGGATGAACTCCTGGTCCATGCCCTCGCCATTGTCCTCAATGGATATGCTGACTTTTTCACCTTCTGCGCGCACCGAGACGTCGATGAATCCGCTGCTGGGGGTGGCGTCCTGAGCGTTCTGAATCAAATGCACAAACACCATTGCCAGGCTGTCAAAATCACCCTTGACCCTCAGATCCACCATGTCGTTGCGCAGGGTAGGCTGCGGCTGGGATTTTTGCGTGCGGCGAATAGCTTCTATTAGAACGTCATTCAGGTTCAGTACGCGCGTGCTCTCTGGCTCGTTGCGCTGCAACTTGCGCAGCAGGTTGTTCATGCGGCTCACGGAGTTGTTGATGGTCTGAATGGCGTCTTCAACGAACGCGGGGTTGTCTTTGTGCTTCTCGGCGTTTTTAACCACCAGCGACTGCTGAGCAATCAGGTTCTTCAGGTCGTGCATCACATAGGCTGCCAGCTTGTTGAAGGCATCAAACTGGCGGGCTTCAGCCAGTTGCTCTGACTGTTCGTGACGCCGCAGATAATTGGCAACCTGCCTGCCTACCGTCTTGAGCAGGTCAAGATCCTCCCAATTCAACGACGGCCCCGTTGCCGGTGTGGTGAGCACAATGAAGCCCACCAGTTGGGTTTCGCTCATCAAGGGGAGAATCAGCCAGATATCCTGCACTTGATTCACCCAGCCGGGCAGGTGCTCATTGTATTGCAGCAGCGACTCATCCGCAGGCGACGCGCCCGGCAGAAAGACCCATTCGTACTGCTCCAGGGTCTGAATGAAGTTGCTGCTTTCGGGCTCGATGACATCCAGCAGATTGACGTTGATGTTGCGCTGATACACCGGCAACAACAGCTTGCCTCTGCGCATCCAGATGGCGCCGCCGGGACTTTTGAATATTGAGGTGACGGCACTCAGCGCATGGGCGTGAACTTGCTCGGACGATTTGGGTTGTGACAGGTGTTCAATCAATTTTAGCCACTCTGCCCGGTAGTCGTATTTGTGACTGAAAAAATGCTTGTTGATCAGCACCGCCAGTTTGTCGCGGACGTGCTTATAAATGAATAGATAACCAATGCCACTGACCGTAGCCAGCAATATGCCAATGTAGGCAATCAATCCCCAGCTCCCTTCGGAGCCCTCGATGTAATAGCCGCCCAAGGTGATGAGTGCGATCAAGGCCACCGCCAACAGCAGGGAGGCAAAATAAAAGACCACCGGGCGGGAGAAGGTAAGTTTGGCGGGGTGATCGTAGGGGTGATTGAGGGTGATGGTGGCAATGCCCATCAGCACACTGCTGGCCATGACCAACCCGGCGCGGCTTTGCCAGTGGCCCTTGCCGAGCGGTGACTCCAGCAGGGCCTGTGTAAAAAAGTACACATCGTACATAAACAGCACGGCGATATTCAGGCACAGAATCTTGACCAGCCGAACATTGATTATGTTGCGGTATAGCTGCTCACTGCTCAGCAGGCCCAGGATGGCCAGCAATAGTCCTTGCCAAGCAAAGCTGCTGCCCTTGCCCAACGGCAAAGGCAAAGGCAGGGTTTGCAGCAGAGCCACTAGCACGGCAATTGCGCAGGCGCCGTAAATAAACCGCTTGTACACCTTGGGCACACCGGGTTTGCAGTAATACTCCATGGTGGCGGTGGTGGCAAAAATCCAGGCGCAGGCGCGAGCGGTCTCCAGCAAATTGGCCAGTTGCCCGTAGGCCTGCCACAGGTGGGAGAAGACCAGCCCAAGCCCCCACGCGCTCTGCATTGCCGCAGCAAACACCAGGCTCCAGTGTACGGTGCGGTGCTTGTGCTGCAGTATAAAGATCAGTGTCAGTATGCAAGACAGAATGGCTGCGTTCACATACGCAGCCTGGGTTACACCGTCCAATGCCATTCCCGGCCTCTCGCCTGTTGCTTGATGATCTAAGCGCTCGGGCGCCAGGTCTCATTGTAGCAACAAGTTTGGATCTGCAGTGGCAGATGAGACAGAAGAGCTTCAGGAAGATGCGGGTTGAATGGCCGGCTGCCCCCGGGATGTCTATTCAGTTCAGGCCGTGACCTGAACGGTCACGTGCGGGGAGGGCACTTTGGTTAACGGGCAAAGTTCTGGCGCCAGCTGACTAGCCCCAAGATTCTGCCCTAGAGGTGTTCCAGGTGGCCCACTACATTTTTCATCGCCCGGTCAAACAGCGGGCGGGTGTCGATGGGACGGGCCCGGTTGAACTGCAGGTCATAGGCAAACTGTTTGCGGCTCTTTTCCAGAACTTTAAAACCTAGCCGGTTAACGAATATATAGGCTTCTACGTCCAGCTTCGAGGTCAGCTTGCAGCGCAGCTTTTTGTCGGTGTCTTCATCGTGATATATCAGCCAGCTGCCTTCCGGCATTTGCATGGCCTGCTCAAAATATTGGCTGGACAGTTCATCGTAGCGGGCTTTTTGCCGCTCCACCGCGCTCATTTCCTGCCAGGTTTTGGGTGCGTTCTCACCCTTGCCCAGCGCTTCTTTCTGTTCTTCATTGAGCGGAGTGAAAGTCTCGGTCAGGGCGGCGGGGCTCTGACCATGGATGGCCAGAATCGTCTGCTCAAGAGCGGCGACACGGGACGCGCGCAGGTCGGGCTGCTCGACCGCCACCTCCAGTGCGCTCTCTATGCGGTCCAGCAATTCGGGGAGCAAGCGGTCTCTGCGTTGCTGAGAGCGTACATCGTCGTGATGTTTGCTTATCCAGATCAGGTCGGAAACGGTCTGCTCGTTGGAGATCCACTCGGTGCTGTCTACCCCCTGCTTCAAATAGGTGATAATCATCACTTGCAGCCACTGCTCGGTCAGGAATGCCTTGATGGTCTCCGGCAGCTCGGCGTCTTTGAGTTTGTCGTACATCACGGCCTGGGCGGCAGCGCGGGCCTGCTTTATGCGCGACTTCCCGGCTTCCGCTTGTGCTGTTCGCTCCTCGACCAGGGTGGACTTGCGCTTCTCGCGCATTATCACCCGCTCCAACTCAGCCAGCAATTCGGAGAAGATGCGCTCGTCGGCCTTGTACTGCCGGTTCAAGTGGTCGACCACCTCCGTCATCTTTCTGAAAAGCGGGTCACGCTCCAGCGGCTTGTTTTCTTCAAAACCCAGCCCCGCCTCGGTGAGGGTGTTCACCAGCTTGCGCGCAGGGTGCTCCGGGTTACTAAAAAAGGAGCGGTCGCGCAGTGCCACTTTCAATATGGGAATCTGCATGCGACAAATCAGCGACTGCACGGCAAAGGGAAGGGACTCATCCTCCAGGATCTGGTCAAAAAACATGGCCACCAGATTGATGACGTTTTCATCATTCTGGGCAACGGCATGGGGTGCCTGCGGATTGTCCTGACTAAGTAGCTGCTGCACTACCTCGGCAATGGAGTTGCGCGGTGCGGCAAGTTCCGCCGACGGCTGGGCGAAGTCGATCTGCCGCTGCGTCAGGCGCTGCGTCAGGTCGGGGGCCGGCAGCAGGGGGCCGGGGTTGCCGCTGATAAACAGCCAGCCGATGCCGGAACCCGTCTGGTGGTGCGCAGCCGTAGTGGGCTGCTGAATCGCGCCCAATTGCCGGGCGGACGCCAACAGCAGGTTCAGGGTATCCAGGCCCAGCTGAAAGTCTGCCGGTGCGGCATGGTGGGTCTCTCCTCCGAACTGCCCAGCAGGCTGCGCATTGGTTGAGGCGGCGCCACCGTGCACCACTCGGCCTTCAGGGCTTTTGGGGACTTTCGGCACTATGCCCGCTTGCACCAGCACCTGATTGGCGTCCGCGTAAATATGGCCAAGCTGTTTCAGCAGGTGCTTCTCAAACAATTTGAACAGAATGAGTTTGGCCTTGATGCCGGCTTCCAGTCGCCCCTGGCAGGCCGCAATGAAGTTTTCGGTCAGCGGTTTTGGATCCAGAGGATTATTGTTTTCATTGACCCGGATCTGCAGCAACAGATGGTCCAGGCGAAAGCTCAGCTCGTGCAGCTCTTCTTTGAATATGTCTCGGGTGCGACTGACCATGTTGCTCTTGGCCAGGTCCACTTCAAGGTCGTCGCCTTCTACAATAGACAGGGTGCTCGCGTCGTCCTCTGCTTCGGTGTCCGCAGTGGCGAACTCCAGCAGGTGGGAGAAGCTGTCAGACAAGCCGCGCAGGAACTCGTTGGCGATGCCTTCGCGCTTGATGCGTATCTCGCGCATGGCTTCAAAGTACAAATTTTGCTCGTTGTTGCTTGAGGCGCGCTTGGACAAGTCGTAGAAGAGGTCGTCGGTCGCAGAGAACAGGTGCGCAAGCAGCTGCTCGCAGCCCGCAAGGGTGTTCTTCTGGATGAGTGCAAGCAGACGCGGCGGCTGAACAGGCTCTCGGGGTTGCCGATTGATCAGTTCGAGTTGGCCGGGCTTGAAATTCTTGTACGACATAGAGTTGAATTTAACCTTAGCATTACTAGCGAGCGCCTCGAAAGACAGATGGTTACTCGCCAAATCAACGGACCACAATCCGCTAAAGCAATATACATTCCATGCGCCGTGCACCGCATTGCATCACGGAGCACGGCGCATGCTGAATCTCAGCCAAACCGGCATCACCGGGGGCTTGAGAGGGCAGCTTGGCGTAAAAGTTTCTACCCTGTTTGACGCTGTTACGCAGGATTTTACCTTGAATCCCACTTGCAAAATGTTTGAACGCGTCGCAATTCGATTATCTGTAAAAAACTCCGACTTGAAAAGCGGCTCTTTTTTGTTGACATTGAGCTGGGTGTATGGCAATTGCACCTGCCCGTGCTGTAGGTGTGGGCTGCGCTGACTTTTAACAGGGCGGGTTCTATATAATGCCAGGTTCGGGAGTAGCAAACGCCATGTTATTGATGATCGACAACTATGACTCCTTCACCTATAACGTCGTGCAGTATCTGACGGAGCTTGGGGCAAAGGTGAAGGTGGTGCGCAATGACGAGTTGTCGCTGGAGCAAATTTCCGCGCTGCGCCCAGAGCGCATCGTTGTGTCACCCGGCCCCTGCACACCGGATGAGGCCGGGCTGTCGGTGCCGCTTATCAGGGCGTTTGCCGGTCAACTGCCCATTTTGGGGGTCTGCCTTGGCCATCAATGTATAGGTCAGGCGTTCGGCGGGCGGGTGGAGCGCGCAGGCCGGCTCATGCATGGCAAGACTTCAGCGGTGTTTCACTCGGGCGCTGGCGTGTTCGCCAAGCTGCCAAGCCCCTTTACGGCTACACGCTATCATTCGCTGGTGGTTGCGCGTGCATCCCTGCCTGCAGACCTGGAGATGACCGCCTGGACGCAAACTGAGGGTGGCGACGTCGACGAGGTAATGGCACTCAGGCATCGCTGTTGGCCTATAGAGGGGGTACAGTTTCACCCGGAGTCAATTTTGAGTGATCACGGACACCAGCTCCTGAAAAATTTTTTAAGTATCTGATTGTGGAGACGCTACTTTGGACATAAAAACCGCATTGGCGGAATGGGTTTCCGGGCGGGCGCTGAGCCGAGCGGAAATGGGCGGGGTAATGCGTCTGGTCATGACCGGCGCCGCCAGTGACGCCCAGATTGGCGGCTTGCTGATTGCATTGCGCATGAAGGGGGAGACGTTGGATGAGATAGTGGGCGCGGTGGACATCATGCGCGAGCTGGCCACCCCGGTTCATGTCAATTGCCAGGGCTTGGTGGATACCTGCGGTACGGGCGGCGACGGGTCCAACCTGTTCAATGTCTCTACCGCCAGCGCGTTTGTGGTGGCGGCGGCCGGCGGCCGGGTTGCCAAGCACGGCAACCGCTCGATCACCAGTTCCGCCGGCAGTGCCGATGTGCTGGAGGCGGCGGGCGTGAATCTGAACCTGACGCCTGCGCAAATTACCCGCTGCATCGAAGAGGTGGGCGTGGGCTTCATGTTTGCGCAGGCTCATCACAGCGCCATGAGGCACGCCATAGGGCCACGGCGGGAGCTGGGCGTGAGGACCATTTTCAATTTGATAGGTCCGCTGACCAATCCGGCCGGTGCCAAGCGCCAGGTGGTGGGCGTGTTCGAAGCCTACCTCTGCCGCCCCATAGCGGAGGTACTGGCAATTCTTGGCAGCGAGCATGTTCTGGTGGTGCACTCCCGCGATGGTCTGGACGAAATTTCCATCGGCAAGCCCACCCATGTGGCGGAGCTGCGCGACGGGCGGGTGACTGAGTACCAGGTAACGCCGGAGCAGTTCGGTGTGGCGCGCAACAATCTGGACGGTCTCGCGGTGGGGTCGGCCCAGCAGTCGCTGGCACTGATTCGAAGTGCACTGGAGCAGAAGGGCGGCGAGGTGGCCGATAAGGCGGCGGACATCATAGCCTTGAACGCCGGGGCCGCGCTGTATGTTGCCGGGCTGGCCAACAGCCTCGCCGAGGGGGTGCTGTTGGCGCAGGACACCATCGCCAGTGGGCTTGCCGGTGAGAAAATCAAGCAACTGGCCGAATTCACCGCCTGCTTTTAGGCGGGGGTCGGGCTGGTCAACCATTCAGGAACAGCAATTGTGAAACAACCACCCACTATCCTAAAGAGCATCATCCAGCGCAAGCATATAGAAGTGGCCGAGCGCCAGCGCTCTGTGCCTCTGGGCGAATTGCAGCGCAAGTTGAGCACAGCGGAGCCCGTGCGTGGCTTTGAGCGGGCCCTGCTGCGGGCCATTGAGGCGCAGCAGCCCGCCGTCATTGCCGAGATAAAAAAAGCTTCGCCCAGCAAAGGTGTAATCCGAGACAATTTTCTACCTGGCGCCATTGCGCAAAGCTACCAGCGTGGCGGAGCAACCTGCCTGTCGGTACTTACCGATGAGCACTATTTTCAGGGCGCAGACGCGTATCTCAGAGAGGCCAAAGCCCTGACCACGCTGCCGGTCATCCGCAAAGATTTCATGGTCGACGAATACCAGCTGGTGGAGTCGCGAGTGATGGGGGCCGACTGCATATTGCTGATTGTTGCGGCGCTGGAGCCACAACAGCTGCGAGACCTGAATCAGACGGCGCTGGAGCTTGGTCTGGACGTCTTGGTGGAGGTGCACGACCGCAGTGAACTGGAGCGGGCCTTAGAGTTGCCCAATCGCTTGATCGGCATCAACAACCGTAACCTGCATACCTTTGATGTTGATCTGCAAACCACTTTCCATTTGCTTGCGCAGATACCCTCGGATAAAGCCGTCATCACCGAAAGCGGAATTGGCACCCGGGAAGATGTACGAAGCATGCTGGAGCGCGGCGTGTATGGGTTTTTGGTGGGAGAGTCGATGATGCGTGCCGAGGACCCGGGGCAGGCACTTGAAGATTTGTTTTATTGCCGTTGATCAAAGCAGTTGCGCGCAACCCCGCCGGCCGCGAGGGCGGGCAGGGTTGCGCGCCGGTCAGCGGGTGCCGTAGACCACCATGGTTTTACCTTTGACAGATACCAGGCCCTGTTCTTCCAGCGTTTTTAACACCCGGCCGACCATCTCGCGCGAGCAGCCGACAATGCGGCCTATTTCCTGCCGGGTTATTTTAATTTGCATGCCGTCCGGATGGGTCATGGCATCCGGCTCTTTGCACAGATCCAGCAGCGTTCGGGCAACGCGACCGGTAACGTCAAGAAACGCCAAATCGCCTACCTTGCGTGTGGTAGCGCGCAACCGACGAGCCATCTGTGCGCCCAGGGCGAAGAGGAATTCCGGGTGCTCAACGGATAGCTCGTGAAACTTCGTGTAGCTGATTTCGCCAATCTCGCACTCGGTTTTTGCGCGAACCCAGGCACTGCGTGCGTCCTTTTCGTCAAACAGGCCCATTTCGCCAAAAAAATCGCCGTCATTCAAATAGGCGACGATCATTTCCCGGCCTTCTTCGTCTTCAATCAGAACCGTTACCGAGCCCTTGATAATGTAATAAAGGGAATCGCTTTTATCCCCTGCGTAAATAAGCGTGCTTTTGGCTGGATAGCGTCTGCGGTGGCAGTGGCTTAAAAAGTTCTCCAGATTCTTCACGTGAGGCGAAAGAGTGACTGAAACCAAGTGTGCGATCCTCGAATCTTCGTGTGTGGATAGAACATGTTCAATGCCGGTCAAGGTTGTTCTATAGCCAAACTGCGACGCCCTCAGAGAGCGCGGTTCAATGAGCAGGTCGGTGAAGCCAACCGGATTATCCTGGCTGCATTTCAAAACCTGAACATCAATCTGACGGGCCAACAACGTTCGTTATTTGCCTTGGTCGCAACTGCAAACGCTACCGCCGGCAGTATAACTTGCCCAAGCGGAATTTCGGAACCCGGCCGCGTTTCTCTACCAAAGTATAGACAGAATTTGCGCTGGTAGCTGCTTGGACTGTGCTCCCCTTCGCACAATGGTGCTGAATTTTTGCCGCCAACCGGGGTCGGCAGGCGCGCCGCGAGCAGGGAAACCCGCCCGGGAGCGGGAGTGCTATGGTAATCTTGCGCCCTTTCAGAGCAACCGTTATGCGGAGTTGATTGTCATGCAGGCAAGGGTTAAATGGGTTGATGGGGCGATGTTTTTAGGCGAGTCCGGCAGCGGCCACTCGGTGGTCATGGACGGGCCGGCGGACCACGGCGGGCGCAATCTTGGGGTGCGACCCATGGAGATGCTGTTGCTGGGCCTGGGCGGCTGCGCATCCTTTGATGTGATAAGCATATTGAAAAAAGCGCGGCAAGCGGTGGTCGATTGCCGCGTAGAGCTGCAGGCTGAGCGCGCAGAAGGTGTGCCTTCTCCTTTCACCAAAATCCACCTGCACTTTGTGGTTACCGGCCACAATTTAAGCGACAAGCAGGTTGAGCGGGCGGTTAAGCTCTCGGCCGAGAAATACTGCTCGGCCTCCATTATGCTGGAGGCCGCCGGGGTTGCGCTGAGCCACTCGGTAGAGGCGGTTGAGTACCAGCTTTGACGCGTGCCAGATGCTCGCTGCGGCGCCAGGCACCCGTGTGGCGCGCCATCAGAGGCGGTAGCTGAGTCCCGTCATTACCCGCGACACGGTGCGCATCATCTGCTTGACGGGCCGGGGAAAGACCATCCCTCCGGCCAGCAAGGCGGTGTTGCCATGGGCTTTTTCATCCACCATCATTTCACTTACCACGGCGCGGGATTTCGCATCCTCTTTGGGCAGTACCTGCAGATGATCCTGCAGATGCTCACATACCTGGTCTTCCGTGGCCGCCACAAAACCCAGGCTGACCTTGTCGCTGATCAATCCAGCTGCGGCGCCCAGCCCGAACGACAGCGCATACCAGGCCGGGTTGAGCAGACTTGCGCGGCTGTCCAACTGTTGCAATCGCTCTTCGCACCAGGCCAGGTGGTCAATTTCCTCGGCCGCCGCCTGCGCCATTTTGCGTTGCGTGCGCGGGTGCTTTGCGGTCAGAGCCTGCCCTTGATACAGTGCCTGCGCACAAACCTCACCGCTGTGATTGACGCGCATGAGGCCGGCAGCGTGCCGCCGGGCGGCAGGCTGCAGCGGCGTGTCCGCCAGGTTGTGGGCAGGGGATGGCCGATTGGCCACCTGGGTGCCGGGCGTCAGCGTGCGCAGGGCGCGATCAAATTGGTTGATCAGTTCGTCGCTGAAGCTGGCAGCGGGCTTGCGGTGGTGCAACAACATAGCGCGTCGCTCCTGTCGGGTGGGGGTCAAAGTTGACCATTTGGCTTCGGGCTTGCCCCGGGCCGCAGCAAGAGGGGGCAATCCCACAGATTTGCACACCGTCTGGAATGTCGCGGCGTGAGCTAAATGGTTTGGGACAACGGATTGTAACCCGATGCGCCATCCTTCGGCAGCCTGGTGAGTTGGTCGAACCATTGCTTTTTAAGAATTGTCCAAAACCGTCTTAACAGTCGTTGCACTCGGTCCGGTTGCAGCTTCATGAGAATTGGAAACGAAAATGCCCAAGCTATCCCCAGAAGACCAAGCGCGTGTTGATCATGTACTGTCTCAAAGCATTCACCGGGTTCCGCGCAAGCCCTTCCGGCCCATGCTGATGATGCTTCTCCTGGTATTGGTGCTGGCAGGCCTGACCGCCATCAGTTATGCCGTGACGCTCTATTACGAATTTATTTGAGCGGCCCGATAGATAGCTAAACCTCCTCCAGGGCTTGCCGGCAGCGCTCAAACCGCAACTGGGCTTCTTCTCCTATGGCAGGGTACTGCGGGTTCAGGGCTTGCAGCGCATCGCGTATGGTCTCGGCCACCTGCAGGCGCATAAAGGGTTTGTTGTCAGCAGGTATGGCATACCAAGGTGCCCAAGGCTTGCTGGTGGCGTTGAGCGCGGTTTGATAAGCGCGCATGTACTCATCCCAGTGTGCCCGTTCGCGCACATCCGACTCGGAGAACTTCCAGTGTTTTTCCGGCTCGTTCAGTCGTGACAAAAACCGCAGGCGCTGCTCGGTCTTGGATACGTTCAGCCAGAACTTCAAAATGACGGTGCCATTGCGCGCCAGATGTTTCTCGTGATCGGCAATGGACTCCAGCCGCTCCTGCCAGAATCCGCTCATATCCTCGGGCAGCTCCAACCGCTGATTGCGCAGGTGTTGCGGGTGAACCCGGACGACCAGCACCTCTTCGTAATAACTGCGGTTAAATACGCCGATGCGCCCCCTTTCCGGCAGTTTGCACGTCGTGCGCCAGAGGAAGTCGTGCTCCAGCTCTTCTTCACTGGGGGGCTTGAAGGAAAACACCTGACACCCCGCCGGGTTGACCCCGCTCAACACGGCACGGATGGTGCTGTCCTTGCCGGCAGCGTCCATGGCCTGGAACACCAGCAACAACGAATGGGTGTTTTGCGCGTAGAGGGCGCGTTGCAGTTCGGCAATGTCATCTATGCAGGAGGCCATCAACTGTTTGCAGGTTTTTTTATCGGCGGCATTTTCCGGCGGCGCCGTCGGGCTGTCATGCAAAGTGAATGACCCGTCGAAGGCTACGCGATAACGGTTTCTGCTTGGGGTAAACATGGCTTTGATCCACAAGTTCACCGGCGCCGGTAGGGCGCCGTGTGCTCATTCTCACTGTTTCGGCTATACGGGCGCCCCAGGCATGAAGACCAGTTGCCACCCGGTCAGGCCAGGGCCGCGCATGCCGTGTTCTTTTTCTTTACAATGGTGCTGTGTTCCGCATTCATTAGAGGGAGCCAGCATCATGATGCAGATATACCTGTCCAAGTTACTCTCTCACCGAATGTCTGCTCATTTGAGCCCTCAGCGCAGCATTGATCGGCGCGCGTTGCAATGGTACGCGCATCAGGTAACGGTGGCGGGCACCGAGTGCGTGATCGTGATGGAGCAGCAAAGCCGCTACGCGCTGGTGTTTTGCGCATTGAAAAACGCCGACTTAGAAGACTTCCCCTCGCTGTTCCGCGAGCGGTTGTGGCGTGAAATGGCGGTAATCACTCAGCTGGAAGCGCAGTTAAAGGAAGAAGACCTGGCCTTTTTGATTGAGCTGGCGGCCTCCATTGCCCAACAGCAGAGTTATCAGTCCGGTGGCAACCGCAGTGTCATGTCGCACATCCTGCAGGTAAAAGAACATCTTGAGCACCTGGTCTGCAGCCAGCAGCTCGCCTTGCCGGTCAATCATGACGACAGCGTGCGCTACGATTTGCTGGTGAATGCACAAAGGCGCAAGCGCAAAGAAGACCAGGATTATTTTGTGCCACTGGATGTGTTCAGCAGCTTCTGGTTGGGTCTGCTCGACCACGTTTCGGAGGTGAAGCCCGAGTTGGCGCTCTCCAGAAGGCAGAAACGCTACCTGGCACCCAACGTAATACAGGTCGACTTTTCCCGCGGGCGGGCCTGATGGGTGCGATTGCCCGGACTTGGCCACTTTCCGGTGCCCGGTGGACCGAAGCCCGCACAAGCCGTATAAAGCAGCGCAACACACAGAAACCCAACCTCCCCCCTTATCGACCAGCCGCACCCCGCTTCACCGTGCTGGACGACTCAACCTGAAGGATTTTTGCCATGCTGCCAAATAAAGAAGGGCAAGCGGTGCCCAATGTAGTTTTCCGCACCCGCCGCGGCGACCAGTGGGTCGACGTCACCACCGAGGAGCTGTTCAAGGGCCAAACGGTTGTAGTGTTTGCGCTGCCAGGCGCTTTCACGCCCACCTGCTCGTCCACGCATCTACCGCGTTACAATGAGCTTGCCCCCACGTTCAAGCGCGAGGGCGTTGACCGCATCGTTTGTTTGTCGGTCAACGATGCCTTTGTGATGAATGCCTGGTCTCAGGATCAGCACGCAGAGCATATCAACTTCATCCCCGACGGCAACGGAGAGTTCACCGAAGCCATGGGCATGTTGGTGGACAAGGCGGGTGACGGCTTTGGCAAACGGTCCTGGCGTTATTCGATGCTGGTCAAGGACGGCACCATTGAAAAAATGTTCATTGAGGCCGAGGAGCCAGGTGACCCGTTCAAGGTCAGCGATGCGGACACCATGCTCACTTACATCAACAAGAATGCGCAAAAGCCCAGACGTGTCTCCTTGTTCAGCAAACCGGGCTGCCCGCACTGTGCCCGGGCCAAATCTGCGCTGGACAAAGCAGGCTACCGCTACGAGGAGATTACCCTTGGGGATCGCGGCATCACCTTCAGCTCACTGGCGGCGGTGACCGGCCGTGGCACCACGCCACAGGTCTATGTGGATGGCCAGCATATTGGCACCGCAGACGAGCTGGAAGCCTGGTTGGCTCAACAACAATGACAGTCCGCAGGCCGTTCAGCACAGCTCGGGAGGGCGTCAAGTGGCCTGCGACTGCTCAAGTCGGGTTTGCCCCTCCAGTTTTTGCAGGCGAGGGGCCATTCGGTTTGCCGGATGCAGGCCGGTGGCTGCCTCTACAAAGAAGACACCACCGGCGTTAGACACCTGCAACCCCACCACGCGGGACTTGTTTAACTTGTTTTGCCAGTAGTGCGCCAGCATCAGGTTGGCAGAGCCTGTGGCTGCGTCTTCTGCGACACCGTATTGCGGTGCAAAATATCGCAGGACGTAATCGTACCCCGGCAGGTCACTGGCGGCAGTAGCAATCAATGCGCGCCGGCTGCGGCCGGTGACGATGTCCGGGTTTATCTGCAGGGCGCGAACCTGTTTGGCGGATTCAAATTCTGCAATCAGGTAGTCGCTTGCGCCGCCCGCAGCGCAGAGCGAATGCGGAGCGCGGTCAAACAGGTTTTGTGCCAGCTGCAGCTTGATCCCTTCCCGCAGGCGCAGGGAGGGGGCCGTGAAGCTGAACCCCAAATTTGTTGCGGTGAAGGCTATGCTCTGCCAGCGGGTCTGCAGCACCCGGCACTGCTCCAATCCCAGCTCACGGCAAAGCGCATGGGCGGCGGCCAGTACGCCGCTGCCGCAACGCCTAATGATGCGCCCCGCCTGGCTGAAGCGTACCGTTGCGCTGTGGCTGTCAACCGGGTGTATCTCAACCAGAATCCCCCGGGTGCCGGCCTGCTGCGGCTGCGCTGGCAAACCTCCGGGAAAAATGTCAACCGTGTGCAGATTGCCGGCGCATCCCGGGCCGGTAAAACTGCTGATCAGTAACCGCTTGAACGGCACCTGTTGCGAAGCTTCAACTGCGCTCAAGCAGGTGCATGCTGAAGTAACCGTTATTGCAGAGCCAGGTTTCCCGCGTGGTCCAACCTGCAGAGGATGCCAGCGCCCGGAATTCTTCCGGATTGTATTTGTAGGAGCTTTCCGTGTGAATGCTCTCGCCGCACTCAAAAGAAAATGGCTGGCCGCCAACAAAAACTTCCTGTGCTGCTGTGCTGACCAGGTGCATTTCTATACAGCCCTCACAGGCATTGTAAAAGGCGTAATGCTCGAACCTGTCCACGCAGAAGTTGCCCCACAACTCGTCGTTGATACGCTGAAGCAGGTTAAGGTTAAAAGCGGCGGTGATGTTCTTGGAGTCGTTATAGGCTTTGTGCAACACGCCCGGAGATTTTTTAGTGTCTACGCCAATCAGTAGATGGCTGCCCGCACCCAGTGTTTCTCCCGCAGAGGCCAGAAACCGTTTGGCCTCCAGAGGAGTGAAATTGCCGATGGTGGAACCGGGGAAAAACCCCAGGCGCGATGTTGGGTCGGCGTCCGTTATGGCAACCGGTTGGCAAAAATCCGCCACCAGCGGGCTGATTTGCAGGGTTGGAAACTGGCTCTGCAGTTGGCGGCAACTGAGCTCAAGAAATTCTCCGGAGATGTCGATGGGAATGAACCTGCGCACGGCCAGTGTTGCCGTCAACAGAGGCTGAATTTTTTTAAGCGAGCCGGCCCCAAATTCAACAATGGTTACCGGTGCTGGCAAATAGTGCGCCAGTGCAGCGGCGGCTTCAGGCAGCAGTTGCAGCTCGGCGCGGTAGGGGTAGTATTCATCCAGCGCGCAAATCTCATCAAAATATTGTGAGCCGCGCGTGTCGTAAAAATATTTGGGGGGAAGGGATTTTTGTGGCTGTGCAAGGCCCTGCAGTACATCGTCCAAAAATTGCTGATTCACTGTGCGCAACGGCTCTCGCCTGGTCATGGCTTCTGGCATGATGGTTTTCCCTGTCAATTTTGGAGATCCGCCAGACGCAGGCCGCTGAACTGCCAGCGCTGGAAGGGATAAAAGAAATTGCGATAGCTGGCCCGCATCTGGTGAGCGGGAGTCACGCAAGAGCCACCCCGCAGCACAAACTGGTTGGCCATGAATTTGCCGTTGTACTCTGCCAGCGCGCCCTGCGCGGGGTTAAAACCCGGATAGGGTGCAAACGGGCTTTGCGTCCACTCCCATACGTCACCATAGAGTTGTAGGGCGCCGTCTCCAGCACAGGGCTGCGGTTTCCAGTGGTGCGCCTCCAGGAAGTTGTGTTGCCCCGGCGCGGTCCGGTCCAGGGTCTCGGCCGCATGCTCCCACTCCTGCTCGGTGGGCAGGCGTTTGCCGGCCCAGCGGGCAAAGGCGTCGGCTTCGTAGTAGCTGACATGACACACCGGCGCGTCCGGCACAATCGGCTGCAGGCCGCCAAGGCCAAACTGGCACCACTGGCCATTGGCTTCCGCCTGCCAGTAACCCGGAGCCTGCCACGCCTCTTGCTGGCAGTGTCTCCAGCCGTCGGCCAGCCACAGCAGCGGGTTTTGGTAGCCGCCGTCGCTCATGAACTCCAGCCATTCGCGGTTGCTGACTGGCCTGCTGGCCAGGCGGAAAGGGTCCAGCCACGTTTTATGGCGGGGGCGCTCGCAATCGTAGGCAAAATCGGGCGGCTCGGCTTTGGCGCCAATATCAACCAACCCGCCCTCCAGTGCCAGCATGGCGGCTTCAGGCGCGCGTCTAGCCGGCGTGGCTGCAGAAACGGGTGTCTGCAGGGCCGGCAGGAGCGGATTGCAGGAAAAGAGATGCAACAGGTCCATGAGCAGCAGCTCTTGGTGCTGCATCTCATGGTGCAGGCCGATGGTGACCAGGGCGTGAACCTCGGCGGGCAGGGCGGACTGGGTGAGCATGGCCATCAGGTGCTCGTCCACATCTTGGCGATAGCGCTGCACTTCATCCAGTGGCGGGCGTGTCAGCAGGCCCCTTTGTGGCCGCGCGTGGCGTGCGCCCTGGGTTTCATAATAGGAGTTGAACAGATAAGCAAACTGAGGATTGAACTGCGCGTAGCCGGGCTGGTGCTGGCAAAGAATGAACGTCTCGAAGAACCAGGTGGTGTGTGCCAGGTGCCACTTGGCGGGGCTTGCATCCGGCATCGACTGCGCCAGCATGTCTTCTGCGCTCAACCCCTCGCACAGCGCCAGCGTTTGCGCGCGGGTGCGTTTGAATTGCTCCGCCGTAGCCGTAGAAGTCTCTGCAGGCACTGCGCCGTCCCTTCAGTAGTCGTGAGTGATGCGCCAAATCGCAGCCGGTTAGCGTCCGGGCGAGGGCGTGGTCAACGGATTCAACTATACGAGGGCTGAGCGCTTTTGGCCTTCAGTTGTGGCCCGTCCGGCGGCGCGAGAAGCGCCGCGGGTGCCGGGCTTGAGTGTGGCGGCTGTGCCACGCCTCAGCCAGGCTTGTTGCGCGCCCTAAAGCAGACAGTCTCTGCCGTGGCCATGTTCAGCCGCAGCCGGCTGCCCGGTAATATCAGTATTGCCTGCCCCTGGTGCAGGGCCAAGGTGTCGCCCTGCTGGTCGCTCAGTTGGCCATGCCCGTGGTAACAGAAGAGCAGCTCTACCGACTCGGCCGGCCAGGCGGTCTCCGCGCCGCGCTCGGCGTGTAGTTCAAACAACTCGAAGGCCTCAAAGGGTGTGGTGAACACCTTGTGCCCATTGCTCTCAAGTTCGGGCGCAATCACGTATTCTGTGGGGTCCGAGGGTTGAAAGTTGCAAATGGCCATCAGCTCCGGCACATCGATGTGTTTGGGGGTGAGCCCGGCTCGCAGGACGTTGTCGGAGCTTGCCATCACTTCTATATTCTGGCCCTCCAGGTAGGCATGCGGCAGATTTGGCGGCTGGTAGATGGCCTCTCCCGGCTCCAATTGCACCAGGTTGAAGAAAAACAGTGTCAGCAGGCCGTTCTGAGTATGGGGGTTGGACTGCAGCCAGCGGCGTATCCAAAACTCGATGTGCAGCCGGTCGTCGCCATGTTCTGCTTGCGCCAGGTCGGCAGCCAGGTCCTGATGCATCTGTTGCACCTGGGCGTCTTCAAGGTCCAGGGCAAACCGAAAGGCGCAGTCCAGGCCCTGCTGTTCCAGACGAGTCAGCAAAGGGTCCAAATAGGGTTTGGCTCTTAATGCGGCGGTGATAGCGTCCAGGCTCCGAAATCCATGCAACAGCCAGAAGCGGCTGAGGGCCACCATCAGCTCGGGTTTGTCACTGGTGTCTTTGTAGTTTCGATGTTTGGCATCCAGAGAGATGCCGGCCTGGTTTTCGCGTTCAAACCCCGCCTGCGCCTGCGCTTTGCTCGGGTGGACCTGAATGGACAGCATGTCCCTCACGTCCAGCACCTTGAACAAAAAGTTGAGCTGCAGGCGGTGTGCCTGCAGCAGCTCGGCAATTGGCATTGGGTCACCGGTCACAACCGTTGACGGCGCCGCCGGGTGTGCTCCCAGCCAGTATTCCGCAGCGGGACTAGCTGGGTCTGCGGTTTGTGCCAGCAGGTGCGGGATGAAGTTGAACCCCCCCCACTGGTAGTTTTGAATTTTTCCTTGCAGTGCAAAAAAGTTGGGCATTAACAGGTCCAGAAATCTAAGGGTCAAGCAAATGGGATGTCAGCAACCCACCACTTCGGATTTCACGCCGCTTGGGCGAAAGCGTGTGATGCTCTTGAGGTCGGCCATAAAATGCCGGTGCCAGGCGTGAATGTTATTGCGCTTCAGCACTTCCATCATTTTATGCCAGCGGTCGAGGCGTTCGTCCAGGGGCATATGTACGGCCTTGGCCAGATGGTTGGCGACGGAGTCGATATTATACGGGTTAACGATAACGGCGGCATCCAGTTCGGCAGACGCACCGGCCATTTTTGACAGGACCAGTACCCCGGGGTCTTCCGGGTCTTGCGCCACAACATATTCCTTGGCCACCAGATTCATGCCGTCGCGCAGGGGCGTTACAAAGCCTACCCGTGCCTGATTGTACATAGCCAGGATGGTATTGCGCCGGAAGCCGCGGTTCAAGTAGCGCAGCGGCATCCAGTCGAAATCGGCGTAGGTGCCGTTGATGTGACCGGCGGTGCGCTCTATTTTCTCGGCGAAGTCACCATAGGCCTGCACGTCCCCGCGTGAAACCGGTGTAATCTGCAGGTACACCAGCTTGCGGTGAAGATCCTGGCGGTCCTGCAACAGTTTTTCGTAGGCCATAAAGCGGTGCTCTATGCCCTTGCTGTAATCCAGCCGGTCGACCCCGATAATCAAGCTGCGATCACCCAGGCTGCCCTGCAAACGGGCAAAGTCCTGCGTGGCCTTGCCTTTGTTTACCAGTTCGGGAATGGTGTCGGTCTCGATGCCGATGGGGTAGACGTTGGCAACCGTGCTCAGTTCGCCAAAGCTCATATGGCCGTTTTCGCCCAACTCCCCGTGCAGGCTGTAGAGTACGCTTTCCCTGAACGAGCGGTAGTCGGTCTCGGTTTGGAAGCCCACCAGGTCGTAGTGCATCATCTCTATGAGTATTTCCCGGTGCTCGGGTACAGCCCGCAACAGATCAAGCGGCGGGAAAGGGGTGTGCAGGAAGAAGCCGATGGGGCAGCGTACACCCAGCTTGCGCAGTTCCTTGCCAAGCGGTACAAGGTGATAGTCGTGCACCCAGATGATGTCGTCTTCTTTCAGCAAGGGTACCAGGTGCCGGGCGAACTTTTCATTGACCGACTGATAGCCATTGAAATCTTCCTGCTGATATTTCATCAGCTCTGGCCGCTGGTGAAACAAGGGCCAGAGCACGCTGTTGGCAAAGCCCTTGTAGTAGTGAGTGTATTCGTTTTTCTTCAGACACACCGTTGCGTATTCGATCTTGCCGCGCGTTTCAATTTCCAGGCCGTCATCGCTGGGGTTGCCCACCTTGCCGTTCCAGCCAAACCAGAGGCCACCGGTTTCAGCCATGGCCGCCATCACCCCAACAGCCAGGCCTCCCTCAGAACCCTTACCTGCGTCGGGCTTTGCCACCCGATTGGATACCACGATCAAGCGACTCAAAATTCTGCCTCCCAGGGTTTGCTCAGCACGCGGGCGCTGTTGATGATGCCCACCATGCTGTATGTTTGTGGAAAATTCCCCCACAATTCGCCGGTGTCCGGGTCCAGGTCCTCGGACATCAGGCCCAGCAAATTGCGACGGCTCAACAGGTCATCAAACAGGGCCCGTGCTTCGTCCTGGCGCCCAACCGCCGCCAGTGCGTCGATGTACCAAAAAGAGCAAATGGTGAAGGCGTTTTCCGGCGCGCCAAAATCATCATCTGTTACGTAGCGGAAAAGGTATTTGCTGCCTGCGGGCTTGAGGTGCTTCTCCACTGCGGCAAGGGTCCCCAGAAAGCGCGGGCTTTCCGGCGCCACAAAGCCCAGTTCAAACGCCAGCAGCAAGCTGGCATCCAGCGAGTCGCCACCCCAGGCGGCGGTGTAGCTATTGAGCTTGGTATTGAAGGCGTGCTGCTCTATGGCTGCGTGCATGGCGGCAGCCTTTGCCTGCCAGTGGGCCTGCCGATCAGTAAAGCCCAGCTTGCCGGCAATCAGCGCCAGGCGGTCCGCCGCAGCCCAGCACATCATGCTGGAAAAGGTATGCACCTGTTGACTGCCGCGCAGCTCCCACAACCCGGCGTCCGGCTGGTCATAACAGCTCGCTGCCAAATTGCCGAGCTTTTCCAGCAGAGTGAAGAGCGCTTTGTCGCCCCGACGAAAGATTCGTTCGTCGAAGAACATCTGCGTGACAGACAGAATCAGCGCGCCGTACACATCGTGCTGAACCTGCTCCGCTGCCTGATTGCCAACACGCACCGGACCCATGCCGCGGTAGCCCGGCAAGCCTGCGATCACCCGTTCCGGCATGGCTGCGGTGCCGTTGATACAGTAGACCGGCTGCAGGTGCGAGCCATCCATGGTGGCCACCAGGTTTACCATGTACTGCAGGTACTGCTCCATGGTGCGGGTTGCGCCCAGACGATTCAAAGCGTGGACAGTAAAATAGCTGTCGCGCAGCCAGCAGAAGCGATAATCCCAATTGCGGGCACTGTCGGGCGCTTCCGGAACCGAGGTGGTCATGGCCGCAACAATGGCACCGGTATCTTCATACGCGCTCATCTTCAGGGTAATGGCCGCTCGAATGACTTCTTTTTGCCATTCGAAGGGAATGGCCAAATAGCGGCACCACTGGGTCCAGTAGTTGTCGGTGGCGGCCAGGAAGCGTTCGGCAAACTGTACTATCGGCTCCTTTAATGGCTCGTCGGCACCCCAGATCAAATACTTTTTCCCCCCCAGCACAAAAAAGGTTTCATCCATGATGGCGCTGATAGGCAAATCCGTGGTCAGCCGCAGGGCGAAGCTGTTACAGTCAAAGCGAATGTGATTACTGCCCTGGATGCGCGCCTGGCAAGGCTCGCCATCGCAGCCGGCCGGGCGGACGCGCAGGCGCAGTCGAGGAGACCCGATGGGGGTCAGCTTGCGCACAATGGTGGTTGGGCGGTGAGTGCGGCCAAATTGCTCAAATCGCGGCGCAAAATCAATGATCTCTAAACCGTTGCCGTCCTCGTCAAATAAGCGCGTGCGCAAAATAGCGGTATTGTGCAGGTAGGCTTGCTCGCTGTGGCTAAAGCTCATTAGGTCGATGGCGAAGGTGCCGGTGACCAACTCCGGTGGCTCATTTTTCAGAAGCGAGCAAAACACCGGTTCACCGTCGAAGCGCGGGAAGCAGGACCAGACAATCTCCGCTTTCTGGTCGATCAGCGCGCCAATAGAACAGTTGCCAATTAATCCCAGTTCCAAGTTTCTCTGTGTCACGGCCACTCCTGTTGTTGCGGTCACGGGGTGTTGCTGCATTTTTGCAAATATTCCAGTACTGCCTCGCAATCGGGCAACCGGTAGCGTGCAGCGGAGTTGCCCTCGCCAACTTTGATGCTGATACCCCCCTGGCTGTTCACCCACGCAAAGCCGTCTTCGTCGGTGGTGTCATCGCCTAAAAAAACCGGCGTTCGGCCCAAAAAAGGAGCCATCTGCATGAACCGTGCAATGGCCAGGCCCTTGTTGACCGCCAGCGGCTTTATTTCTCGTACGCACTTGCCCTTGATGAGCTTCACGGCGGGTTTGTCCTGCAGTAATGGCTGCAGGAAATCGTCAATGCTGGCCTCCAACTGCGGTGCGGCGCGAAAGTGCAACGCCAGGGAGAACCGCTTATCTTCCAGCAGCAGCTCGTGTTGCTGGGCAAAATCATGGATTTGCGGGCGCAGATCGGCAAACAGTTGGTCTGTGTTGTCTATCTCTTGGCGGGTATTGTTTCTCGGCACCTGCCATTCGGCACCGTGGGAGCCTGCCGCCGCAAAGCCTGAAATATCAAACAGGGATTGCAGGTTGGCCAGTCCGCGACCGGTGATCAAGGCGAAGGCGCCCTGGAGCTGGTCGTTGAGCCTGGCTGCCAAAGCCCCTAGATGGGCGGGCACCTGAATGCCGTCCGGCGTCTGTGCAATGGCCACCAAAGTGCCATCAAAGTCGGTGAAAAGGGCGGTGCTCGCGTGCGGTAGAAGAGGAATAGTCATGTAGTCGTTGCAACTGTGTTCAAGTTAGCGAAAGACAGCCGGGCTGTCTAGGAATGGCTGACAGCCCTTCAGCGCTCGGAAAGGCGGGCCGCTGAAGAGGATCGGCGTCGATGGTCCGGGGGTTGTTGAATGGCAATGATAGCAGAGTGACGAGGTCGGATCGCCACTTGGGGCGTCCGGCAGGACAGGCGCGCGCCCGGCTGATCAGTCTGCTGATAGTCTCTCCGATCTTACGTGGGCACAGCGGCAGTTGGATCGCCCCAGGCGCATCGGCAGGCCCGGGGTTGAGAATGGCCTGCCCGGGCTGGAGTGATGGTCGCGGGCGCAGCGGCCAGCGTTCATGACTGGAACTCAATAATCAGAATATTTTTTGGCACTGCCACGAACGGTGTCGGCGGGGTATTTCAGCTCATTCAGCCGCGTTTTGCGAGCCAGGGCCGCAGGCAGGTCAACTGCCAGGCGGTCGGCAAGCAGCAACAAATACAGTTGCACATCCGCAATCTCATCCGCAACGGCCTGCAGTGAATCCGCAGGCAAGGTGGCGGATTGCGCTTCTGTCAACCACTGGAAGTGCTCCAGCAACTCACCCGCCTCAACGTTGAGTGCCATGGCCAGGTTCTTGGGCGAGTGGAATTTTTGCCAGTCTCGCTCAGTTGCAAACCGGCGCAGGTATTCGGTTGCCTCGGCGAAGGTGTCCATGCCCGTCAGCGTTTTTTGGCTGGCAGGGGCTGGCACTCGTCATCGTCGTAATCGCCGTAGGACCCAAAAGCGATGGCAATGTCGGTGTGCTGCTGGGCGAGGTTCATGACTTCGGCAGACGCTGCGGTGCTCAGGCACTTGTGCGCGGCAAGGGTGATCATGGGCTTGGGGTAGGCGGCCAAAAGACGGCCCAGTGCGGCCACATCGGCCACCGGGGTGCCATTGACGCGAATCATTTGCGGAGAAACGCTGATATTGAACAGGTCTTTTTCAATTATCTGCGGCCGTGCGTCGGGCTGGTTTTCTGCAACCTGGGCCTGCAGCTGGATTTTCTGAGGGGTGGGCTGTGCCACCTCTGCAGATTGCTCCCGCGTTGTGCCGCTGCTGGCACAGGCCGCCAGCCCCTGCACCAACAGCGCGGTGAAACACCATCTAACCCAATTTGCTTGCACAGCCACGCCCTCCGGCAAAAAAACCTATCTTACACCCATTGCTGAGTGCAACCAACAGGGGGAGCGCCGGTGAGCGCTCAGCGGGTTTCGCGGTCAATGGCACGATAGGCTATGTCTTTGCGCATGGTCATATCCTCCCAGCTGATTTCTTGCGCCAGGCGATACGCTTGTTGCTGGGCCTGCGTGACACTGTCGCCGAGGGCGGTAACGCACAGTACGCGGCCCCCGTTGGTAACCACCTGCCCATCCTGCATTGCGGTACCGGCATGGAAGACCTTGCCGGCCATTGCCGCCGCCGCTTCCAGGCCCGTGATGGGACGACCCTTGGCGTAACCATCAGGATAGCCGCCCGCCGCCAATACCACGCCCACCGAGGGGCGCGGGTCCCACTCTATCTGGCATTGATCAAGCCGCTGATCCAGCGCGGCCTGGCAGATTTCTACCAGATCCGAGCGCATGCGCAACATGATGGGTTGGGTTTCCGGGTCGCCGAAGCGGCAGTTGTATTCAATTACCCTGGGGGTGCCGTCTTCGGCAATCATCAAACCGGCGTAAAGAAAGCCGGTGTAGGCGTTGCCCTCGGCCGCCATTCCCTCAACCGTGGGGCGAATGACTTCATCCATGATGCGCTGGTGAATCTCCGGGGTTACCACCGGTGCGGGCGAGTAGGCACCCATGCCGCCCGTGTTGGGGCCGGTGTCGCCGTCACCCACCCGCTTGTGGTCCTGGCTTGTGGCCATAGGCAGTATGTGGTGACCGTCTACCACCACAATGAAACTGGCCTCCTCGCCGGTGAGGAACTCCTCAATGACTACCCTGCAGCCGGCTTCGCCAAAGGCGTTGCCCGATAACATGTCCCTGACGGCTGCTTCGGCCTGCGCCAGGGTCTCCGCAACTATCACGCCCTTGCCCGCCGCCAGGCCGTCGGCTTTGACGACAATGGGGGCGCCCACCTGCCGCAGGTAGGCAAGGGCCGGTTCAACCTCGGTAAAGCAGGCGTAGGCCGCAGTGGGAATGTTGTTGCGCTGCAGAAAATCCTTGGTGAACGCCTTGGAACCTTCCAGTTGCGCCGCCCCCTGACTGGGGCCGAAGCACGCCAGCCCGCGGGCCTTGAAAAAGTCCACTATACCGGCCACCAAAGGTACTTCCGGGCCAACAATGGTCAGAGCCACTTGGTGACTGTCGGCAAAATCCGCCAGTGCGGCAAAGTCCAGCACATCAATGGCTACGTTTTGCAGTTTTGGCTCCAGCGCAGTGCCGGCATTGCCCGGCGCCACATACACGGTGGCCACCTGTGAATTCTGAGCGGCTTTCCAGGCAAGGGCGTGCTCGCGGCCGCCGCTGCCAATCATTAGTATGTTCAAGCGGGGGCTCCTTCAGTGGCGGAAGTGACGCATACGGGTAAAGACCATGGCCAGCCCGTGCTCGTCTGCGGCAGCAATAACTTCTTCATCACGCACGGAGCCGCCGGGCTGGATCACCGCCGTGATACCTGCCGCAGCGGCATTGTCCAGGCCATCGCGGAACGGGAAGAAGGCGTCGGAAGCCATCACGGACCCCTGCACCTTCAGCCCGGCGTGCTCGGCCTTGATTGCTGCAATCCTTGCTGAGTTGATACGGCTCATCTGGCCGGCACCCACGCCCACGGTTTGCTGGTTGCGTGCATAGACTATGGCGTTGGACTTCACCATCTTGGCAACCTTCCAGGCAAACAGCAGGTCTTGCATTTCGTCTTCCGACGGCACGCGCTTGCTGACAACTTCCAAGTCTGCGCGGCTGATCATGCCCAGATCTTTATCCTGCACCAGCAAGCCGCCGGTGACCCGTTTGAAATCCCAGGCTGCCTGCGGTGTGGCGGGCCATTGGCCACAGGTCAGCAGCCGCACGTTGGCTTTCTGTGCAACCACTTCCAGGGCATCTTCCGCAACGCTTGGGGCAATGATGACTTCTACAAACTGCTGTTCGACGATGGCGCGGGCGGTGGCGGCGTCCAGCTCCCGGTTGAAGGCAATGATGCCGCCAAACGCCGACTCGGGGTCTGTAGCAAAGGCGTTGCGGTAGGCCGTGCCTATGTCAGCTGCCTCCGCCACGCCGCAAGGATTGGCATGCTTTACAATCACGCAGGCCGGTCGGTCAAACAGTTTGACGGTTTCCAGCGCGGCATCGGTGTCGGCGACGTTGTTGTACGACAGCGCTTTACCCTGTTGCTGTTTGGCGGTGGCAACACTGGCCTCCTGCCAGTTCTGTTCAACGTAGAAAGCCGCCTTCTGATGCGGGTTTTCGCCGTAGCGCATATCCTGCGCCTTGATAAACTGGCTGTTGAAGGTGCGTGGGAAGGGGCCTTCCTCTGCGCCCTGAGTGCCCAGGTAGTTGGCAATGGCACCGTCGTACTGCGCGGTGTGCTCAAACGCCTGCAGCGCCAGGTCAAAGCGCGTTTCACGGCTCAGGCAACCGCCACTGGCCGTCATCTCATCCAGCACGCTTTGATAACTGTTGGCGTTGACGACAATGGCCACAAAGGCATGGTTTTTGGCGGCGGCGCGGACCATGGTTGGCCCGCCGATGTCGATGTTCTCTATGGCATCTTCCAGGCTACAGCCGGGCTTGGCCACGGTGGCCGCGAAGGGATAAAGGTTTACCACCACCATGTCGATCGGCGCTATCTGGTGCGCCTGCATCACGGCATCGTCCATGCCGCGGCGGGCCAGAATGCCGCCATGGATCTTCGGGTGCAGGGTCTTGACGCGCCCGTCCATCATTTCCGGGAAACCTGTGTAGTCGGCAATTTCAATGGCCGGGATACCTTGCTCAGCCAGCAGGCGATAGGTGCCGCCTGTAGAGAGAATTTCCACGCCTTGCTGGTGCAGTGCCTGGGCAAATTCGACAATGCCGGTTTTGTCCGACACGCTGATAAGTGCGCGCTTGATCGGAGTGGGGGCAGATTGAGCCATGGTGCGTCCTGTGTGCTGCGAAATAGCTAAAGCCTGCCCAGCCGAGGAGCCAGCGGGCAAGGGGCTTGGAGTCAGTGGAGTTGGCGCGTGGGTCTGGTAACTCACTCAGCCTGCGCCAGGCCGCTTGGCGCAGGCACAGGCTGAACGGGGCAAATTGGCAACAGATAGCTTGCGTGGAGCCGTCAGGCCTGCGGCCCCGAGCACCGTCACAACGCCAAATCACTGGTAACGGGTTTTGACGGGCTGCGTCAGAGCCTATAGCAGGCCGTACTGCTTCAGTTTTTTGCGCAGGGTCCCGCGGTTCAAGCCCAAAACCTGGGCGGCTTTGGTTTGATTGTGACGGGTATATTTCATGACCACTTCCAACAGCGGGGTTTCCACCTCTGAAAGTACCATTTCGTAAACGTCGGTGACGTCCTGACCTTCCAAGTGCTGAAAGTAATTGTTTACAGCCAGGTCAACGCTGTCGCGCAGCGAAGGGGTGGATGCGGTATTCACGGTGTCTTCCAGGCCGTTGCCGACATGCGTCAGGCTGGATGGGCTCTCTGCGATCAAGGTTTCGACGGTATTCATGCTGCGTGGTCCTCTAGTTGGTGCAATCTGTCAAAGAATTTACCGACAACCAATCTTTGTTCTTGTAGGGTTGTCAGCGCGTTGAACTCCTGGCGCAAGGGGCCTGTCAGCCACCCCAGTGCGCTGTCAAACTGTTTTTCAAGATACCATCCCAGGTGTTTGCGAGCGATGCGCACACCTGCTGTTTCCCCATAAAAATTGCTTAGCTCCTGGAGGTGCGAAAGCAATGTATTTCTGACTTGCGGCATTGTCGGTTTGGCTTCCAGCTTGCCTGCACCCACGAAGCTGTTGATCTGACTGAACAGCCAGGGGTTACCCTGTGCGCCCCGACCAATCATAACGGCTGCGGCCCCGGTTGATTGCAGCACCCAGTGAGCTTTCTCGGCTGAGGTGATATCACCGTTGGCTATGACTGGAATGGCTACTGCTTGTACAACTTCGGTGATGGTAGCGTATTCTGCCTCACCCTTGAATCGGCAGGCGCGGGTGCGGCCGTGAACCGTGAGCGCGCGCACACCGCTGGCCTCTGCCAGACGCGCGACCAACACGGCGTTGCGGTGCTCAGGGTCCCATCCCGTGCGGATTTTGAGCGTTACCGGTGCATCCACTGCGGCAACCACCGACTCAAGAATGCGTTGGACCAGCGGTAAATCCTGAAGCAGGGCCGAGCCTGCCGCACGGTTGCACACCTTCTTGGCGGGGCAGCCCATGTTGATGTCCACCACCTGCGCGCCCTGCGCGACGGCCGCGCGAGCGGCCTCCGCCATTTGGGCGGCTTCACTGCCGGCAATCTGTGTCACGCGGGGCCCCGGTGTATCGCCGTAGGCCAGTCGGGTTCGACTTTTTTTGCTGTTCCAGAGGCGGGTGTCTGCAGTCACCATCTCGTTGACGACCATGCCTGCGCCATGGGCTGCACAAAGTTCACGAAACGGCAGGTCGGAGACGCCGGCCATAGGCGCTAGAACAGCGGGGCGCGCGATAGAGTAAGGTCCGATATGGAACAAACTGACTTCCCCAGCGATGGAGGTATTCAAAGGGTTGTGGTATTCAGCCGCTCCACCTGTTGTGGGGAGAGCTTCAAGAGGGGCGCTATCATACCCGCTCACCTAGCGTTTGGAAACGCACAAATCAGGCGGATTGGTCAATAAACGGCTTATTTGGCGCTCCCGCAGGCAAGCCAATGCGCCGCGCCCGGATGGCCTCAGTCGATGATGGCGATGCTGTAGCTGACCGCTGAACCGCCCGGGTCTGTCACTTCAAAGGCTATGTGAATAGGGTTGCTGACGGGCATATTGTCGCGCCCGGCGAGTTCGCCGCCCAGATAATCGGACGGAGAGAACCGATGCACCGCCACGGCCTGGTCGCGGGAGTCGCTGAAGGTCAGTTGCAGCCCGGGGAAGGGCTGCTCGAAGGTTGCATTGTTGTGGAGGATGACATCCACCAACAGCGAGCCTTTTTTGCGCGGGTGACTGCGTACCAGCAGGTTGGAGGTTTGAATCTGGCTGCGATCACGCAACTCCGGGATTTGGCAGCCAAAGACGCTGCAGGCGGCCGCATAGAATGAACGGTAGGGTTCCACCCGGCTCAATCTTGGAAACTCCAGCCAGGCTATCTGTACCACCAGGGCCAGCAGGGCCAAAGCTGCCAGGGTTGGCCAAAGAATGCGTCGACGCCAGGCCGGTACCTTGGGCTGCCATTCAACCTCCAGCGCTTCGGGCTCTATGGCGGCTATCATCTCTTCAAGCGACAACTGCTCGGCCTTGCTCAGGGTGGTCCTCGACTCTGCTCGGCCGCTGCTCTGGGGCCCGGGCTCCGACTGCGACGCAGGGCCGTGACCGGTGTGCTCTTCTTCCGGAACGGTGGTGAGCAGTGCGTCCAGTTCATCCAGCAACGCATCGTTACCGTGAGCGCGCTGCGGCTCGGCGGGTGCTGCGGGGGGCGGGGCTTCGTTGACGGTGACAATCTTCCTAAACTTGACGCTGGGTTCGTCATCGTCATCTTTGAGCAACTCCAAAGCCCAGGATTCATCCTCTGGTACTTCGTCATCGTCGGTGTCCCTTTCGGGCTGGGCTACAGGCTTTTGCTCAGTATTTGCCGGGGGTTCTGGCGACTGCGCCTTTACGACATGCTCAACCGCATTGAACACATGCAGGCACGCACCGCACCGCACCCGGCCTTTAGGGGGCTTGAGCAGGGCGTCGGTAATGCGAAACGCGGTTGCGCATTTGGGGCAGCGAGTGATTATGTCTGCCATTGTGAGTGGTTCCCGGTCACCGAAGAGTCAGTAAAGCTGAGGACGAAGTCTACCGACAAGCCAGTCAAGAATAAATGACCCCCGTGATCAACTGCGGTCTCATACGTGTTTGCGGCCAATCAGGCAGGCCCAACCCTGGTGCGTGTGCTCGGCTACAAATTCTACCTCTGCTGCATAGGCGGCCCGCACCGCGTCACATTGCTCATGGAGCAGGCCAGACAAACAAATATAGCCGCCCGTGGCCATTTTGCCGATCAGCTGTGGGGCCAGAGAGACCAGCGGGCCCGCGAGGATGTTCGCCAGTACCAAATCCGCCTGCGCATCCTCCGGCTCATCGCCCGGCAGATACACCGCAATATCGCCCAGGTGATTGCGGCGGGCGTTTTCCCGGGTGGCCAACAGGGCTTGGGGGTCGATGTCCACCCCGTAGACATGACTGGCCCCAAGTTTGGCTGCGGCAATGGCAAGAATGCCGGAGCCGCACCCATAATCCAGTACGCGCAGATCCTTGAGCGGGTGACCAGACAACCACTTCAGGCACAGAAAGGTCGTAGGGTGGGTGCCGGTACCAAAGGCCAGCCCCGGGTCCAATAACACGGTGACGGCGCCCGCATCCGGCGGCGAGAACCAACTGGGGCAAACCCACAGGTTGTTGCCACAGTGGATGGGCTGGTAGTCCTGCATCCACTCCCGCTCCCAGTCTTTGTCGTCTACCGTTTGCCACTGCCAGCG
The DNA here is from genome assembly GCA_964399955.1 of uncultured Cellvibrionaceae bacterium. Classification (GTDB taxonomy): domain Bacteria; phylum Pseudomonadota; class Gammaproteobacteria; order Pseudomonadales; family Cellvibrionaceae; genus CAYNST01. The sequence continues at coordinate 56,740 of CAYNST010000003.1, forward strand.
CTGGCGGTCTGCAAGAGGTAAAGACCGCTCTACCGCTGCAGTGTGGGTGTCTGCATCAAACAAAGCCACCACCTGGGTATTTTGCCACAGCGGGGTTTCGCCCAGAGCGGGCTCAAAAATGGGCTGATCTGCGCTGTCCTGCAGCGTCACCGACAGTGCACCCGCCTGCAGCAGGGCGTCTTCCAGTGCCTCCACTTGCTCGCGGGTGCAGTCTATTTGGATCTGTAACCAGGCCATGATGGTGCTCGCAAGGCAGCGTTTCAGAGCTGCAGTTTCTTTTCCAGATAGTGAATGTTGACGCCGCCTTTGGCGAAAGCGGCATCGCGCACCAGGTCCTGCTGCATGGGAATGTTGGTTTTGATGCCGCTGACTATCAATTCGTCCAGGGCCACCCGCATTTTGTGCAGTGCTGTGGTGCGGTCTTCGGCGTGAGTGATGACCTTGGCAATCATGGAGTCGTAGTAGGGCGGCACGCTGTAGCCTGCATACAAGTGGGAGTCAACCCGCACGCCCAAACCGCCCGGAGCATGGAAATTGTCTACCCGGCCGGGGCAGGGTAAAAACGAGCGCGGGTCTTCGGCATTGATGCGGCACTCAAAAGCGTGACCCCGAATTTGTATATCGCTTTGCTTGAACCGCAGCGGCCGGCCGGAGCACACGGCAATCTGCTCTTTGACCAGATCCACGCCGGTTACCATTTCCGTGACCGGATGCTCCACCTGAATACGGGTATTCATTTCTATGAAATAGAAGTTGCCGTCTTCATAGAGAAATTCAAAGGTGCCAGCGCCGCGGTAGCCAATTTTAATGCAGGCGTTGACGCAGGCCTGCAAGGTTCTTTCCCGGGATTCGGGGTCGATATCCGGCGCGGGTGCCTCCTCCAGAACCTTCTGGTGCCGTCGCTGCAGTGAGCAGTCGCGGTCGCCAAGATGAATGGCGTTGCCTTGGCCATCGGACAGTATTTGTACTTCCACGTGGCGGGGGTTCTGTAGAAACTTTTCCATGTAGACCGTATCGTCACCAAACGCAGACTTGGCTTCCGATTTGGTAACCTGAATGGAATTCATCAGGGCGGACTCGGTATGCACTACGCGCATGCCCCGACCACCGCCACCTGCGGCGGCCTTGATGATCACCGGAAAGCCTATTTCGTGGGCAATCTTCAGGCAGGTCTCGCGGTCTTCCGGCAGCGGTCCGTCCGAGCCGGGCACGGTAGGCACCCCAGCCTGCTTCATGGCGCGAATGGCCGAGACCTTGTCGCCCATCAGGCGAATCACGTCCGGGTCTGGGCCAATAAAGGTGAAGCCGCTTTTTTGGATCTGTTCGGCGAAGTCGGCGTTCTCGGCCAAAAAGCCGTATCCCGGGTGTACCGCAACCGAATCGGTAATCTCCATCGCGCTGATAATTGAGGGGATGTTGAGATAGCTCTGGGTTGAGGCATTGGGCCCAATGCAGATGGACTCGTCGGCCAGGCGCACGTGCATCAGATCGCGGTCGGCTTTGGAATACACCGCCACGGTTTTGATGCCCAGTTCTTTACAGGCACGCAGCACACGCAGCGCTATTTCACCGCGATTGGCGATGAGTATCTTGTCAAACATGGCAGCGCTCCGGCTCAAACTATGGTGATAAGTGGCTGGTCAAATTCTACAGGCTCACCATCTTCAACCAGAACAGACTCGATCACGCCGGCTTTGTCGGCTTCTATCTGGTTCATCATTTTCATGGCTTCCACTATGCAGATCACATCACCTACATTGACCTTTTTGCCTACTTCCACAAACGGAGTGGCACCGGGACTGGACGACCGATAAAAGGTGCCTACCATGGGAGAGCGTATGGCGTGCCCCTTGCTGGCGGCCGATTCTTCAGCTGCGGCGGCGGTTGCCGGGGCTATCGTGGGCTGGGGCGCCTGGGCCGGTGGCGGCGCCTGGAAATACGTGTGCATGGGCTGGGCGAACATGTTTTTATTGCCGCGGCTGATGCGTACAGATTCTTCACCTTCCTTGATTTCCAACTCTTCAATGTTGGATTCTTCAAGCAGTTCAATCAGCTTTTTTATTTTGCGAATGTCCATCTAGGCCTCTCATTCAGAAAACTTGGATTATTGGGTGTCAGGCTTGGCCCGGCTTGGCAAGGTTGCGCAGTGCAGCTTCCAGCGCCAAAAGATAGCCGTCTATACCCAATCCGCAAATCACCCCCCAGGCAATGCCCGACAGATAGGAGTGATGGCGAAAGGGTTCCCGGGCAAAAACGTTGGAAAGGTGCACTTCGATGAAGGGGATTTTGACCCCCGCAAGAGCATCGCGCAGGGCAATGCTGGTGTGGGTAAAGGCCGCAGGATTGATCAGGATGAAATCTACCTTCTGGCGATAGGCCAGGTGGATCCGGTCCACCAGTTCGTGTTCGGCGTTACTTTGCAACACCTGAAACTGGTGGCCTTGTTCCTGGCAGCGAGCGGCAAGCATGGCATTGATATCGTCCAGCGTCTGGGTGCCGTACAGATCGGGCTCCCGGACGCCAAGCAGATTGAGATTGGGCCCGTGCAATACCAGGATGCTAGCCATAAATGAAAGTAGTCCAAATCGTCATGTACGCGGCTGCGCGCCTTGTCATCTTGGCGCTCCAGTGAAAGCCCTGCAGGCAAAGCACCAGACTTCGCCGATTTTGGGCAGCGATTTTGCCTAATTTGCCGGTCAGTGTCTATCTAAAACGGAACTTCCCTTGGTAATCGATGAAAATACCGCCCGATTCGACGAAATTAAGCGCCGCAGGCGAAGCTGTGGCTGTGACAGGAGTGAGTTACAAGGGGGGAACCAAGAAGAGTGGCCACTGTGACAAACCCGTGGCCCGCCAGACGGCGGGCGGCACGGTGGATATTATTCTGCCGCTACTTGAGCACCGCTGTCGGCGGCTCGTTTGAGGGCGTCAATTACCATGCCCTGCGTGAGGAATTGTGGCAGGATCTCGGGCGACTGGGAGGTGTCTGCAGGGTAGACCAGGTACAGCGGAACGCCGCTGCGTTCAAAGTATGCCAGCACCCGGCTGATCGCCGGGTCCTGATTGGTCCAGTCGGCTTTGACCAGCGCAACGTTGTGTTCGCTGACCGCCGCTTTGAATCCCGCCCGCGACAGGGCCACCTTCTCGTTGGCTTTGCAGGTAATGCACCAGTCTGCGGTGAAGTCAACAAATACCGGCCGCCCCTGTTCGCGCAGGTTTTGCACCAGGTTTTCCGAATAGGGTTGCCAATCGTCCAGGTTGCTGTTGAATCTCTCGCTGCCAAATGCCACAAAGGCGGCAAACGCCAGAAAACCTGCTGCGGCTGCTTGTGTTGTTCTGCGCCCGGTGGTGCCTTGCGGCAGGTTGTTGTAAAGCCAGATGGCCATGGCAATGGCAACGGCGCCGGCACAGAGGAAAAACAGCGCCACCAAACCCACCTGGCGGCCAAATACAAACAACAACCAGGCGGCCGTCAAATACATTGGAAACGCCAAAAACTCTTTGAGCTTCTCCATCCAGGCGCCTGGACGCGGCAGCATGCGGGCAAAACCGGGGCTATAGCTCAGCAGCAGGAAGGGAAGCGCCATACCCAGCCCCAGCGCTACGAAGACCAGCAGCGCGGAAACCGGGGGCTGAGTCAAGGCAAAACCCAGGGCGGGCGCCATCATGGGGCCGGTGCAGGGGCTGGCAACCACGGCGGCCAGCACGCCTGTAAAAAATGACCCGCGCAGGCCGCTGTTGGTGGTGAGCCCATGGCCAATGCCCATCAACCCGGTGCCAAAACTGACCATGCCCGAAAGGCTGAGCCCCATGACAAAAAACAAATAGGCCAGCATGGCCACAAATACCGGCGACTGAAGCTGAAACCCCCAACCCGCTGTTTGCCCTGCTGCTCGGGCCACCAGAATAAGTACGGCCACTGCCAGAAATGAGCCCACAACCCCGGCGGTGTATGCCCATCCGTGCAGATGGTGGCTTTGCTGATTGGAACTGGTGGAGGCAAAGGTCAACGCCTTCAAAGACAGCACCGGGAAAACGCAGGGCATCAGGTTCAAAAGAAACCCGCCGCCGGCCGCCAGCAGCAGCGCCACCACCAGGGTCAGACCCGTGCCAGATTGCCCGCCCGCTCCAGGCGGAGCCGCGCCTCCTGCCGCCAGCGCGCTGGCATCCGTTTCTACCGCTGTATTGAACTGGCGGTTGATATCAAAAAATTGGGTAACGGGCGCGTAGCAGAGCCCGGCGTCAGCGCACCCCTGTGAAGTCAACTTGAGTATGAATTGCTGGGGAAGCTCCTGCGCTGGCACCGTGATGCGTGTGCTGTTGTAAAAAATTTCGACTTCCGCCTGTTCGTACTCATCGTACTGAAACAGGCCGCTTTCCATGACGGCCTGCAGGTGCAATGGGTCGGACTGGGTGAGGCCCTCCACTTTGAACTTATCCTTGTAGAGGTAGTAGCCGGGTTGGATGGCCCAATCGAGCACGACAGCCTCGTCGTTGACTTTGATGTCCACCCTGTAGGCTTCCTCGACAGGTAAAAACGTCGCCCTTTGCCCCAGTACACTGTCAAGAGACCCGGCCCCCCAGCTCAACTGGCTGCTGCACAGCAAAATCCATCCAATGAACAGTGTTTTCAAGGTATTTTGACTAAACATAAATTGAAGTTTCGCCGGCTGATGGGTTTGGTGAGGCAAATTCCCCGCTGAAGCGGGAACAGAATCTCAGCGTTTGTCGTCTATAATGCGTCGGTAGAACGGAATTTTACACCCTCCAAGTGACAACTTGACGGTCAGGTCAAAGCCCGCCGGCATCTGATGAGGCTTGTCACGCTCCCGGGCCAGGCATAAAAAAGCAGCTTCGGCAGGTACCTTTCATGATGAAACACATCTTTCTAAGTATGGCGATTATCAGTGGGTTTGCCATCGCGGGTGCTGCGCTGCAGGCAAATGCTCGTGCGGCGCCACACGCGGACTTGGTCAATGCCTTGCTTACGCGCGCAGAGCAGGCGCTGGAGCGCGGCCATCTTACACTTCCTACCTATGACAACGCCTACGACCATTTTACTGCAGCTTTGTTGTTTGATGCTGACAACCCCGCAGCTAAAGCAGGGCTGCAGGCGGTGCTGGACAGCTATCTCCGCCAGGTAGAGCACGCCCTGGCTGAGGGGCAACTGGATACCGCGCGCAACCTGTTGCAGCGAGGGTTGCAGTACTACCCGGGGCAGGTGGATTTGCTTGAGCTGCAAAAGCAGCTGACTGCGGCTGTTGAGGCCTATGCACTGCAGGAGTTGCAGCAGGATGCGGACGCGTCCGTTCTCAACCTTTCCGGCCGGGACTTGAGTGCCCGAGGCGACGCCATTCGCGCTAGACTGCAGGCGATTGCGCAGCGCATCAAAGAGGAAGATTTAAGCGTCTGGATCTTTGCGCGCAGCGACGAGGAAGGCCGCTACATCTACGGTATTATGCGCGACGCCGTGCCCGGCTATAGAATACGCGGTGATATTCGAGTACACGACCGTCCACGACTGCAGCTCAAGGAGCCTTTATGAACAACCCCGGCACGCCAGCCACCCGCCTTGGTGGCATGGCTTCGTTGTTATTGACACTGATGCTTTGCGCCTGCGGCCAGGCAGGGCAGGTGGAGCAGTCAGCAGTCACGGTCAGCGATGCCTACATGTTCCTGCCGCCTCCGGGGCGGCCCATGGCCGCCATCTACATGCAGTTGCACAACAACACCGATCGCGATCGTCGCATTACTCAGCTGGAAACGGATATAGCCGGGCTGGCGGAGGTGCACCGCACTGTTCATGAGGCTGGCGTGGCCCGTATGCGCAAGGTGCCGGAGCCGCTGATACCGGCGGGAGAAACCTTGGGACTGGAGCCGGGGGGCTACCATGTCATGCTCATGGACATGGCGCCCCTGGCGGAAGGTCAGCAGCAGTTTGAGCTGCGCCTGACCCTGGACGGCGATGAACTGCTGGTGGCCGATGTGCAGGTGAGGGCAAGATAGTGCATGCGCCGCTCACCCGCAGCAGGGCCGCTGGCGCGCAGGCGGGCTGACCGCCTGCGGTCAAAGCCAGTTGAGCAGGTTGCGGTACTGTGCCGGGGCAAGGCGGGGCCCGTACTGGGATACCACCAGGGCCGCCGCACGGTTGGCAAAGTGAGCCGCACGACGGTAGTCGTGATTCTGGCTCAGGGCAAATAGAAAGGCGCCGGCGAACATGTCGCCTGCACCATTGGTATCAAGCGCATCCACTGTGGGGGCATCTGCCTGGGTAAGGCGCTCCCCATCAAACACCAGGCAGCCCTTTGCGCCGCAGGTAATGGCAAAGGTGCGGGCGTAGCTTTTCAGGGAGTCGACCGCCGAGTCAAGGTCTTCTGTATGGGTAAATTTCAGTGCTTCCGCCTGGTTGCAGAACAGTATATCCACTCCGTTGCCCAGCATTTGCTGTAAACCATCGTAAAAAAACTCGACAATTCCGGGGTCGGAAAGGCTCATGGCGGTCTTCACACCCTGCTGTTCCGCCAATTCACGCGCGCGAATGGCCGCAGGTTTGGCGGTGGCGGAGGTCACCAGGTAGCCTTCCAGATATAGGAAACGCGAGTTGCCGAGGGCTTCGGTGTCCAGTTCGGCGACAGACAGCTGCTCACTCACGCCAAGGTAGGTATTCATAGTCCGCTCGGCATCTGGGCTGATCATCACCAGACAGCGGCCGGTGCTGCCCTGCGGGACCACACTTTTGGGCGAGTAGCTAACGCCGGCGCGCGCCAGGTCCTGCAGATAAAAGCGCCCGTTGTCGTCGTCTGCCACCTTGCAGCTGTAGAAGGTGCTGGCGCCAAAATACTGTGCGGCAATGACGCTGTTGGCCGCAGAGCCACCGCTGGCGCGCTCGGCACGGGTGAGGTGGTGCCTGAGTAAATCCAGCAGCTGTTGCTGGCGCGGGGCATCAACCAGTGTCATCAGTCCTTTTGCGATGCCGCAGTCTTGCAAGTCGGCATCGGTTACGTCGATTTCGGTGTCGACGAGCGCAGCGCCCAAGCCATAGAGGTCATAAGTGGACAATTGACGGTCTCCTGTTTGCAAAAGCGGCTATTATGGGCAAACATTGACGGCTATCCTAGGGGCCAGTGCGGCGGCAGACCCATTTACAGCCATTGCTGGCGAGACGATTCTGGCCGCTGGGGGGCTGCGGCTTCCTCGGGCGCAACCTGTGGTCTTGGCGCATTTCTTGCGGGGGTAATGGCCCGGCCGGCTGGGGAAAGCACATCCGCTGGGCGGCGGGTCTGTGACGAGGGGCCGCTTCTAGCCGGCCCTGCCGGCACTCATCTGCTGCATGCGGGCAAGGCCCGTTGCCGTCATCCGACCCGGTAGCTGCCAGTACGCGCCCGAACCCATCAAGCTCTGAATTCGCACAACTACAAGAAGGCAATATGTCCAGACTGATTCGCGACAGCAAGATCAAAAGCAAATCTCCCGGCCCGCAGGATGAGCCCGCGCCCAAACTGGACAAAGAAACCTGCATTGCCCATATCAAAGAGTGTCAGGCCATTGCGGTCAACCACGCCCAAGAGGCGCTGAACCGTTATTTAGAGGACCTTGACGAAGCGTTTCACCTGGAAATTGACCAGGCCAAATCCAACCAGGAAGTCTCTGAAGTTACTGGCATTCAGCGGTTGTTTCGCCGCAATCGCGCGGAGATTACGCGCAGTTACCTCGGCTACGTGAGTGAGGCCTTCGTCAAATTTGGCAAAAACGAGCTATTTACCGATCTTGGCCAAAGCAATGTCGGCGGAGAGCTGTCACTGGTGAACAATGATGATCTGGAGGAGACCATCACCATCTCCACCATCACGCAAAAGATGGATGTCTTCTTCGCGGAACCGCTCTGGGCGCTCAATCAGCGCTTTGCCGCCTTGCGCAACGGCGAAGCCGTGATAGAAGCCAGCAACCCCGCAGCGCCGGTGCAGCTTTGCGAATCTCTGCGGCGTGCACTGCGGCTGATTCCGCTCACCAACCGCACCAAGCAGGTGGCCTACCGCACCTACGAGCAACTGCTAACGGCACTGGCGCGGGCAGTCATTGAAGACTGCAATGATTATCTCAAGCGTTCGGGCGTATTGCCCAGGCTCCGCTATGTGCCCCCGGCGCGCAAAAAAGTGGAAAACCCCGAGGGCCCGTTGCGCACCGGCAACGCCGGGGCAGCACCAATGCCCAGCGCGGGAGAGTCGCCTGAGGTTTATCAGTCGGCGCTTATGCAGGCCATTCGCAACCTGCAGAACAACCTGGCGGTGGAAAGCACTGCGGCTACGGCCGGCACCGTCTTCAGTCTGGCCTCACGCGGCCTGATCACCAGCGGCCTGGCCCGCTCGCCCAGTCAAGCTCCGCCTGCCGGGGGCGGCGTATACATCAGTGCCGACCAGATGTTGGCCGCGCTCAGCACCCTGCAGGCCGACGCCAAGACCACGGTGCAGAAGGTTGCCGGTGCGCAGGAGCTGATGAGCCCGGTGGACATCCGCCTGCTGATCAACTCCCTGGGTCAGCAACTGCAGCAAACGCGAAGCAGCGCCGACGAACAGGTTAAAGATGCAGATATGCACACCATTGACCTGGTCGGTATGCTGTTTGAGTACATGCTCAATGATGAGAACCTGCCCGCCTCGGTAAAGGCGCTGCTCAGCTACCTGCACACACCGTTTCTGAAGCTTGCGTTTTTGGATCCGGGTTTCTTCGAGCAGTCTGATCACCCCGCGCGGCAATTGCTCAACAGCCTGGCGGAGGCGGGCACCCGCTGGATTGGTAACGACGGCACTGACCAGCACGACATGTACAACAAAATCAAGGCGGTCACCCACCGTGTCCTGCGCGAGTTCAAGAATGACGTTGGCGTTATCTCCGAATTGCTGCAGGAGTTCAACGGTTTTACGCAGAACATTGTCCGCCGCCAGGAGCTGATGGAAAAGCGGGCGGCTGAGCGCGCCCAGGGCGAAGAGCGCCTGCGGGAGGTAAAAGTATATGTTAACGATCAAGTGCAGGCGCGCATCAACGGCCGCGAGTTGCCCTCTGCGGTGTTGCTGTTCGTGCTGCAGCCCTGGTCCGACTTCCTGTCCTTTACCATGTTGCGCTATGGTGAAAAGTCGTCCAGGTGGGAGCAGGCCATTGCCGTGGTGGACGACGTTCTTTGGGTGTTGGAGCCCCGCCAGAGCGAGGTTGACCTGGTTCGTCAGAGCGCCTTGGCGGTCAGTTTGCCGGAGTCCATGCAAGCGGGCTTTGAGAGTATCGGGTATGATCAAACCAAGGGTAAGAAACTCATTGATGCCATCTCCGGCTTGATCGAAATGGCTCAGCAGCACCAGAAGGCAGAGCCAGCACCGGCACCTATGCGCGATCAGCTGGAGAAATCTGCCGCAGAAAAGGCGGGCCAGGTAAACCGGGAGGCAACAACCGATTTGTCCCAGCAGGAGTCCACCATCGTAGAAAACCTGAAGATGATAGAGTTTGGCACCTGGTTTGAGTTCGAGGGCGGCAAACGTTTGAAGGTGGCCTGGTACAACGCCCGCACATCGCACTATATGCTGGTGGATCAGGTAGGTAAACGCGTGGCAATGATGTCCGGGCTGGAAATTGCCAAGGAGATGATCGCCAAACGGGCTAAGATAATCGCAGGCAGTTCTAAACCATTTTTTGAGCGGGCTCTGGAAAATATCTTCCAAAAGCTGAACGCTCAAGCAGAGGCGCAATCAGGAGGCCCGACCCATAATGACCACGAGTGATAAACGCAGGCAGTCCAGAGTTCCGGTAGATGACGAGATCTGTGTCCGGGATGTCGATTCCGGGCGTGAGCTAGGCGTTCTTGCCAACGTTCACAAAGACGGGTTCATGATCATCAGCGACGGAGGGCTGAAAGAAGACAAGCTCTATGATGTCAGGTTTGAGCTTCGCGACGGCGATGCCAAAGAAGAGCTTGATCTGGGGGCCGACTGCCTGTGGATCAGCGAGACCGGAACCGGCGACCAGATTTGGGCGGGCTTTCAGATTACTCGGTTGTCCGATGCTGCGCGGGACCGCTTGGATCAGTTGGTGCGCCACTACGAGGGTTAGATAAACCCGCCTCTTGACGGTCGGCGGGGTCTACTCCGCCGACCGTTTGCAAGGCCCGAGCTATTTGATCTGGTCGAATACCTTCTTCGCCGCCGCCAAAGTAAACTGAATGTCCTCATCGGTGTGCGCCGCAGACATGAATGCCGCCTCATACGACGCCGGCGCCAGGTTCACCCCCTCCTGCAGCATGCCGTGGAAGAACCGGTTGAACCGCTCCCGGTCGCAGGCCATGACCTGTGCAAACGTACTTACGCTTGAATCGGCGGTGAAAAACACGCCCCACATGGTGCCTACGTGGTTGCAGAGCATGGGAATGCCTGCGTCCGTGGCAAGCTGGGTGAGGCCGGCCACCAATTTTTGCGTTTGAGCAAATACCGGCTCATAAAAGCCCGGCGCCATGATTTTTTGCACGGTTGCCAAACCTGCGGCCATGGCAACCGGGTTGCCGGACAGGGTACCGGCCTGGTACACCGGGCCTGTGGGGGCGATGAAATCCATGATGTCGCTGCGCCCGCCAAAAGCGCCCACCGGCATGCCACCGCCAATAACCTTGCCGAGGGTGGTCAGGTCCGGGGTGATGCCGTAATACCCCTGCGCCCCGGCCAGCCCCAGCCGAAACCCGGTCATCACCTCGTCAAAGATCAACAGCGCGCCGCTGTCGTCACAAGCCTTGCGCAGCGCCTCCAGAAAGCCTGGCGCCGGCGGAATACAGTTCATGTTGCCGGCAACCGGCTCCACAATGATGCAGGCGATCTCGCTGCCCATGCCCGCAAAAAGCTCTTCAACCTGGGCTGTGTCATTGTAGGTCAGGGTAATGGTATGGTCGGCAAGGCTTGCGGGGACACCGGGGGAGCTTGGCACGCCAAAGGTCAGCGCGCCGGAGCCGGCCTTGACCAGTAGAGAGTCGGAGTGCCCGTGGTAGCAGCCTTCAAATTTGACTATCTTGTCCCGGCCGGTAAAGCCGCGCGCCAAACGGATGGCGCTCATGGTCGCCTCGGTGCCGGAGCTGACAAAACGGATTTTGTCGATGCTTGGCACTATGTCAACGATCAACTGCGCAAGCTCGGTCTCGATGGTGGTGGGCGCACCAAAGCTCAAACCCAGCTTGGCTTTTTCGATGACCGCAGCAAGCACATCGTCATCGGCGTGCCCCAGAATCATCGGCCCCCATGAAAGTACGTAGTCCACGTAGCGCTTGCCGTTGGTGTCAAACAGATAAGGGCCCTTGGCGCTTGCTATAAATATCGGGTCGCCGCCGACGGCCTTGAAAGCTCTGACGGGCGAATTGACCCCGCCGGGTATTACGGATTGTGCAGCTGCAAATAAGTTGGTCATATCAGTTGTCGTTTTGTAGTTGGACGAGAGCCTGGTAACGGGACACCAGTTGTTGTGCCGCCCGCTCGATATCTGCATGGGCAAACAGGCTGTGGCATACGGCCAGAGACATTGCGCCCGCGCCAAGCAGTGATGGCATATTATCCAGAGATACGCCCCCAATTGCGACCACCGGCAGGGTAAAGCGGTCTCGGGCTGCCGATAATACCGCAAGCGGCGCAAGCGGCGCGCCGGGTTTGGTGTTGGAGTTGTAGAAGCGGCCAAAGGCCAGGTAGCTGGCACCGTCAGCCACGGCCTGCTCTGCGGCCTGCAAATTGGCGTGGCAGGTTACCCCGATTATGGCGGCAGGCCCCAGACGCTGGCGGGCCAAAGCGGGCGAGCCGTCGCCCTGGCCCAAATGCACCCCGTGGGCGCCGGTCTCTGCCGCCAGTTCCACATCGTCGTTGATGATCAGGGCGGCTGCACCGTCGTTGCACACCTGCAGCAAAGCTTTGGCGCGCGCCAACCGTTCGGCGTGCCCTGCGGTCTTATCGCGGTACTGCACCGTGCGCACTCCGCCGCGCAAGGCGGCTGCCACCCCCGCCACCAGTTGATGAGCGGGCAACAGGGCCGGGTCGGTGATGGCGTAGATGGGGCCGGGCTGCATCAGTGCGCCGTTTTGCCCGAGGGCAGATCCATGCCGGGCTGCTCAAAGTCTATGTTGGTGTCGGTCCAGAAAAAACGGTGGGGAATGGGTTTGCCAAAGCCCATTTGCCGAGCGGCCACCATGGCCCGCCAGGTGAAGTTCTGCGCCTGCTCCACCGCAGCCTGCAAAGGGGAGTCGTGCGCCCGGAAGGTGGCGAGCGCGGCGGCCAGGGTGCTGCTGGCGCCCTGGCAGTTGGGCGGTGCTTCATTCCAGACATAGTGCTGCACCAGCCCTTTTTTGTCGTAAAGATTGGTTTGAAACTGCGTTTCCTTGACGCTGTTGCCGGTCAATAACAGGTGGCCCACACCCTGGTTGATCAAGGCTTGTGCCGTGGCATCCACAGTGTCGCCCACCTGGGTGAGGGTGTAGGTCTCGCGCAGTGACAAAATGGCAACCTCTGCCCGTGGCAGGAGCAGCGCGGTGAGCGCTGCGGGGAGGTCGGCCTGTTCCGCGTCGTCCTTGTCCCAGAAGCAGAAGGCGGGTTGCAGAATCAAGGGAATATGGGGGTAATCCTCCAGGATGGTATGGATGGCCTCCACGTTGGCCACCGACCCGGTGAAGCCCACCTTGATGGCGCACACCTGCATGTCCTCCAGAATGGAGCGCGCCTGCTCGATAATCAGGGTAGTGTCCACCGGGATTGCTACGGCCGTCTCGCTGGAGCCGGTGGTGCACAGTGCAGTGGCAACCGGTGCGCAGTGGCACCCCAGGCTGGCGGCGGTTTCTATGTCCGCCTGAATGCCGCCGCAGCCCGACGGGTCCAGTACAGACAGAGACAAAATCACCGGTGGTACATGATTGTTCATGAAACGCTTCCTTCCAGTTAACCCGGTTGCTTCAGCACCACCAGAAATACAATGGCAACCAGCGCAAACACCGGCAGCTCGTTGAACACGCGGAAAAACTTGTGGCTGGGCACCGGCCGGTCTTCGGCAAACTTGCGCACAAACGCTCCACAGACATGGTGATAGCCGACGACGGTGATCACCAGCGCAACCTTTAGCCAGAACCAGGTTTGCGTGTGGTAATAATTCCAGCCCAGGTAAGCCAACCATACGCCAAAGACCAGGGTTGCGATCATGGAGGGCGTGCCAATGGCGCGATAGAGCTTACGCTCCATGACCTTGAAGCGGTCTTTGCCAACCCGGTCTTCGGTCATGGCGTGATAGACGAACAGCCGGGGCAGGTAGAAGATAGCCGCAAACCAACTGATCACGGCAATGATGTGCAGAGCTTTGATCCATAACATGTGTTTGATCTCGGGTTGTTAACTCATACCTGATAGTAGTTATCTATGGCGTCTCGGGTCACCAGCCCGGTGACGGTCACTACCGCCGGGCTATTGTGTCGCGAAACATACAGCGCGTCTGCCTGAGTGGCGCGCAGTGCCTCCAGCGCTTCCCACAGGGTGGCTGTGTCGTGAATGGGTTGCAGCACCAGACGCCGCCCGGCAATTTCCAGCAGGTCTATCTCTTCGCTAAGGCTGAGAACAGCCACCGGGGCCTCCTGCAGGTAAGTGGCAAGATCTGCCGCACGCAAGGCCACCTTGTCGCGTTCGCTTTCTTCATCGGCGTCCACCACAATCCATTCGGGTTGGGACGTCAGCAGGCGCTTGGCCTGCTCGTAGTCAAGCTGGCGGTAGGAATAGGTAACCGCCTTGGTCATTACCGCACCTACGCCCGCGTGCATCAACAGGCGCTGGGTTGGCCTGAACTGCAGGGGGCGCCCGGTGAGCTTGAGTTGCTCTATGAATACGCCTTCAAGATTGAAAACAAACCGCGTGGTTACACAGGCAATGACAATAACCAGCATGGACGGAAAAATCATGTGAGGGTTGTAGCTCAGCTCCAGCACCGCCACCAATGCAGCCAGAGGCGCATTGAGCACCGCCGCCATCATGCCCGTCATGCCGATGATGACATAAAAGCCGGCGTCCGTGCTGTGGCCGCCGTACACCCATTGGGCGGTCAGGCCCAGAGCGCCGCCCAGGCAGGCGCCAACCAGCAGGGTGGGCCCAATAATTCCCCCCGGTACACCCAGGCCCAGGATGGCGGCAGTGACCACAAGCTTGACCAGGGCAATGGTGATCAGGGCGCTTGCCGAAAGCTCACCGGCAACGGCCTGGTTCAGGGTGTCGTAACCCAGCCCCATGATCTGTGGTACAAACCAGGCGGCTATGGAGGTCAGCAACCCGGCCAGGCTCAGGCGCAGCCATAGCGGCCAGTGGGACAGTTGAATAAACCGGGTGTGCAACCGAATAAACAGCGCAGCCGCACAGGCCAGCGTAAGGCCCACAAGACCCATGAAGGGCAGCTCCTGCAATCTGCTCAGATCGTTGCCATGAGTCAGCAGAGGCGCCGCACTGCCAAACACCGCCTGGCTGATGACCGTGGCCGTTACCGAGGCAAGAATAACCGGCACAAAGCCGGCGATGGTGTACTCCATGAGTATGACTTCCATGGCGAAAATCACGCCGGCCATGGGCGTGTCGAAAGAGGCCGATATAGCTGCGGCCACGCCACAGGCGATCAGGCTGTAGCGGCTGTTGTTAGGTAGCCGCAGCGCCTGACTCAGGTGGCTGGCGACACCGGCGCCCAAATGCACCGCCGGACCCTCCCGGCCAACCGACTGGCCGCTGACCAGACAGAACACGCCGCCAACAAATTGCACCACCCAATTCCTGATGGGCATAAAGCCCTGGTGATTGTGCAGCCGGTCCAGCACGTGACCTACACTGACTTGAGCCGCCGACCTGCCGCACAACACCAGCAACAGGTAAGTGGCAAGCAGACCGCCGACTATCAGCGCAACGCGCAGCGGCGGATCCAGCGCTTCAAAACTGTCCGCCCCGGCGGGCAACAGCAGGTTGAGCGGTACTTCGATCAAGAGGCGGAAGACGACAATGATAAGCCCGGTGCACACTCCAACGATGAAGCCCAGCAGCGTCAGTTGGGGCAGGGCATCAACAAAGGACAGCGAGTAGCGAAACTGCTGCAGCGCCTTGCGCAGCCGACCGGCATCAGCATTCTTGGAGGGGGGCATATCAATCCGTGCGTCTCAGTCGGCTTTTGTTTTCGGGTAAAGGTAATTACCATACATCGGTGTTTGCCGGCAGCATTGTACACAGCTCCGGCTTTTAGCCGAAATGTAACCATTCAGCGTCAGTAGTGGGGTAACTTGTGATTCGAGTAGGCATTGTGGGTGGGACCGGGTACACCGGCGTTGAACTCTTGCGGTTGCTGGCGCAGCACCCTCAGGCCGAAGTGACGGTGATCACCTCTCGGGGTGAGGCCGGCAGCCCGGTGGCGGACATGTTTCCCAACTTGCGCGGTCACTACGATCTGGCTTTTTCTGCGCCGGATGAGCACAGCCTGCGCAACTGCGACGTGGTTTTTTTCGCCACCCCCCACGGGGTGGCGCAAGCCATGATGCCAGACCTGCTGGCCAACGGTGGCCGGGCCATAGACCTCTCCGCCGACTTTCGTCTGCGCGACGCGGTCGTCTGGCAAGAGTGGTACAACCAGCAGCACCAATGCCCTGAACTCCTGCCCGAAGCGGTCTACGGGCTGCCGGAGGTCAATCGGGAGAGCATAAAAACGGCGCGCCTGGTGGCCTGCCCGGGCTGTTATCCCACCGCCATCCAGCTGGGCTTTTTACCCCTGCTGGAGAACAATCTGGTGGATGCCGAGCACCTGATTGCCAGTGCCGCCTCCGGTGTTACCGGCGCGGGGCGGCAAGCCAAGGTGGACCAACTGTTTGCCGAGGTCAGCGACTCCTTCAAGGCCTACGCTGTAGACGGTCACCGCCATTTGCCAGAGCTGGAGCAGGGGCTGCGCGATATCCAGCAGGGCCAGGGCAACCCGGCGCTGATTACCTTTGTGCCGCACCTGTTGCCGATCAACCGCGGCATTCACGCCAGCCTCTACGCCCGTCTTACGCGCACAGATGTGGATCTGCAAGCGCTGTTTGAGCAGCGGTTTGCCAATGAGCCTTTCGTTGATGTACTGCCAGCCGGTGTCTTTCCGCAGACCCGCTCGGTGAAGGGCACCAACGTCTGCCGCCTGGCCGTGGTCAGGCCTCAGCAAAGAGACACCGTAGTGGTGCTGGTAGCAGAGGACAACCTTACCAAAGGCGCCGCCGGGCAAGCAGTGCAAAACATGAATATCATGTTTGGTCTGCCGGAGACGGCGGGGCTGAACCTGCCTGCGCTACTGCCGTGATCAGCCAAAACGGCGACACACGCAAAAAGGACGGCCCATGGCCCGGGTAAAAGGCAGCAAACTCTATGAATACCGGGTGGTGCGTCACCAGCCTATTCATCGCTTATGGAAAACCCTGGCGGTGCTGCTGGTGTTTTCCGTGCTGTTGATGGTCGCCTACTGGTTTGGGCAACAGCGGGGCACCTTTGAGAAGCAGAAGCTGCTGGCAGAGCTTGAAGAGCAGCAGTCGCAGTTGCAGTTGGCGCTGACCTTTCAGTCGGAGCTGCACCAACGCTACGAAGCTGCGCGCCTGGGTGTGGACATAGACCGTGGCGCATTGGAGCAGGTGCGAGTGGAAGTCACGCGTTTGAAGCAGCAACTGGCCGGCCTGCAGGAAGAAAACGAGTTTTACCGCAACCTGATGTCCCCGGAGGACCGTAAAACGGGCTTGGCATTTGGGCCTGTGGATATTATTGGAGTGGACAAGCCGGGCAGCTACCGCTTCAAGGTGGTGATGCAACAGCTGGCTTCCGAGCACGCCCAGCTGACCGGCACCCTGACCATCAACCTGGTGGGTCAACTGGATGGCCAGCCTCAGGTGTTGCCCCTGCATACCCTTTCCGGCGATATCAGCAGTGCCGAGATCAGCTTGCGGTTTAAATATTTTCAGAACGTGGAGGGCGAGCTGACTCTGCCCGAAGGCTTTGAACCCGAGCGGCTGGAGCTGCAGGCGCGCGCCACCAAACCCCGTACAGCCACGATAGAAAAACGTGTGGACTGGCCCTTCCGCGAAGGTTGACCGCTCCCGCGCAAGGGTTGTTCTCTGTGGTGGCCAGGCCCCCGAACACACGATTATTTGAGGAAAAAGGCATGGCGAACAACCACACACTGATATCCAAAGGCACCCAGGTGGTGGGGGAAATCTATTTTCACGGTGAACTGCATGTGCAAGGTAAGGTCGTAGGCACCATACTGGCAGAGGGCTCGGCGGAGCTGGAGGTCAGTCAAGGCGGCACGGTTGAGGGCCAAATTCGGGCACCTAAAATAGTGGTCCGCGGCACCGTCAATGGTGATATTCACTGTTTCCAGCACGTGGAGCTGGCGGCCACTGCGGTGGTTAACGGCAACGTTTTCTACAACGCCATCGAGATGGTAAAAGGCTCACAGGTGACCGGCGGGCTGGTCTATGTCAACGAGCAGGAGCATAAAAAGCAGGCAGCCGTCGAAGTTCAGAGTGCGGGTAATAGTTGACTGTTTTGCTCGGGTAAAGCCATAATCGTTACCGTTTACATTTGATGCATCCATTAGGACCAGACGTCTATGTCCGGCTTGCAAAGTTACACCCCCGCTCCCATCCAGATCACTGCCAGCGCGGTGGCCAAGGTGCGGGAGTTGGTGGAAGAAGAAGGCAACTCCCAGCTGAAGTTCAGAGTGTACGTGACCGGTGGCGGCTGCTCCGGGTTTCAGTACGGCTTCAGCTTTGACGAAGAAACCGCCGAAGATGACACCTTGATAGAAAAAGACGGCGTCACCGTTTTGGTGGACCCTATGAGTTACCCCTACCTGGTCGGGTCTCAGGTGGACTACCAAGAGGGTCTGCAGGGGGCCAAGTTTACTGTGCAAAACCCCAACGCCAACAGCACTTGCGGCTGCGGAGCATCGTTTTCCATCTAGCCGCAGGCTTTCCCTTCAGCCAGCCCTGCCAGCGGGGCATATGGTTCCCAGCACAGCTTCACTCTCGGCGCCGGTGACGGCCGGCAGGTTACCCGGCAGATTCTGCAGCGTCTGCCTGGCCAACCAGGCAAAGGCCATTGCCTCTACCCAATCTGGATGCACGCCCAAGGCTGCGGTTGATTCAACGCGGTTGTTTGGCAAGGCCGTGCGCAGCCCCTGCATCAGGGCTCGATTGTGAGCGCCGCCGCCGCAAACATAAACCTCTGATTGCGGCTCGCAGTACTGCTCAACAGCCGTCTGGATACTGACAACGCTCAATTGAAGCAGCGTGGCTTGCACATCCTCTGCAGGCATCTGAGCAAAGGGCGCCAGTTCCTCTTGCAGCCATGCCAGGGTGAATTCTTCACGCCCGGTGGATTTGGGCGGTCTCCTGGCAAAATAGGGGTGACGCAAAAGCGCAGTCAGCAGATGCGCGTTCACCTGCCCGCTGGCTGCCCAGTTGCCGTTGTAATCGTAGTCCTCTCCCTGCACCAAGCCGATCCAGGCGTCCATCAAGGCATTGGCGGGCCCCACATCAAAACCCGTTACCGGGCCGGCAGCGGGTAGGCAGGTGAGGTTGGCAATGCCACCAAAATTTAGCACAGCTCGCGGCTGCTCTGCTGCGAATGCCGCCTTATGGAACGCCGGCGCCAAAGGCGCGCCTTCTCCCCCGCAGGCCATGTCGCGTCGTCGAAAATCACTGATGACGGTAATACCCGTGCGGGCGGCGATGACGTTGGGATTGCCTATCTGCAGGGTAAAGCGTTGACGCTTGCCCAGGTGCGGCCGGTGGCGAACGGTTTGGCCATGGCAGCCTATTGCCTGCACATCCGCTGCAGGTACACCGGTCTGCTGCAGCAGCTGCAGCGTGACCTCGGCAAAAATTTCCCCCAGACGGTTGTCCAGTGCGCCCATTCTGTCTATTTCATTGGCGCCGGGGGTGTATAAAGCCAGTATTTCGTCGCGGATCTGCGGGTCGAACGGGCAGGCCAGGCTGCCGACCAGCTCTGGCTTGCCGGCAGAAAAGTCCACTAAGGCCGCATCAACGGCATCTGCGCTGGTGCCGGACAGCAAGCCAACAATCAACGTCACAAAGAGCCGGCAGAGGCCATCTGCGTGTCGGACTTTTCAAGCTCGGCCAGGTGAACCCGCGTCTGCGCAAAGAAGTTGGGCAGCTCGGCCTTGGCGACAGAGTTAACCATCGGCAGTTTTTCGACAATGGTCCGCGGATCGCGGTGCACACCGTTTACCAAAAACTCATAGTGCAGGTGCGGCGCGGTGGAATAACCGGTACTGCCCACCGTGCCAATCACTTGTTTTTGCCGTACGCGATCGCCCTGTTTTACGTGGCGCTTATCCAGGTGCAGGTACTTGGTCTGGATGTCACTGCCGTGCTGAATAACAATATAATTGCCGTTCGCCTTGCTAAAGCCGGATCCTATTACGCGACCGTCACCCGAGGCCCAGATAGGCGTACCGCGATCGGCGGCGTAGTCCGTGCCCCGGTGTGGGCGCACGGTTTTATGGATGGGGTGCAGGCGGCGTGGGTTGAAATTGGAGCTGATGCGGCGAAAATCCAGCGGCGCCCTCAAGAAGGCCTTGCGCATGGCTTCACCGTCCGGGGTGTAATAATTGGCATGCCCCTCGCTGTCCACATAGCGCACCGCCCGGTGAGTGCGGCTCTGGTTGACGAACTCCGCCGCCAGGATATTGCCCGTACCTATGCGCTCGCCGTCCAGATACCGCTCTTCAAAGACAATCTTGAAGCTGTCGCCCTTGCGGATATCCAGTGCAAAGTCTATGTCCCAACCAAAAATTGAGGCCAGCTGCATGATCAGGCCGTCCTCAATCTCTGATTGAACACCGGCATGATACAGTGATGTGGTTATGGTGCTGCTGCGCAAGGCCACCTGGGTGTCGGGGGTGCGGGAGTGGCGTTCATAGGCAAAACCGTTGTCTGCACGGGCAAAGACCTGGCGCTCCAGGCGGTCCAGGACATGCTCAAGGCTAACCAGGGTCTTGTCCGCATCCAGCCAGAACACAAACTTGTGCCCGGGATACAACCGGGCAAGCTTTTTGGACTCGTCACAACAGTTGAGCACTTCGTACATGGCTCTGTCGGACAGCCCCGCGCGCTTGAAAATGACAGACAGCGAATCGCCGGGCTTGACCGTGGTTTCAATGCTGGCTAACTGCTCTGTCGGCGGCTCATCCTCAACGTAAACTTCTACATCCACGGCGGAATCCGGCTCTTCCTCGTGCAGGGTCACCAGTTTTTGCAGCTCGGTTTCTGCAGGCTCTGGCATGGTTGGCAGGGCCACCGCCACAATTTGCCTGGAGGCGCCGGCCTGCTCAGAGGGCCACACGGATACCAAACCCAGGGTCACCGCCAGGGAAGCCAATACGGTTACGTGCAACTTCAAAAACGAGCGACGCTTTTGGGGCTTGGGCAGCGGCGTGGCATGCTTTGGACGTTCAAGTGGTTTCATAAGGCTCTGTACGGTATAGCGTGAATTCGAATGAAAGCGTGAGTTTTATAACAGAAAACCGCGGCTTTTTCATCCTTCTGCTGAAATTGTAGCCAATTCTAGAGGATTGTTGGCCGGCAACTTGTTTTTGGCGACTGTTCCGGTATCTTTGCCGCTCTTATATATAGTAGCTCTTGTAGGATGAACTGAATCATGTCCGCTGTAGATAATACTTTGCTTACAGACCTTCAAGCCCGGGGATTGGTTTCCCAGATGACCGGCGATCAACAGCTGCACGTTCATTTGGAGACCTCGCGCACAGTTTACTGTGGGTTTGACCCCACCGCAGACAGTCTTCATATTGGCCATCTGGTTCCCCTTTTGATTCTAAGACGCTTTCAGCTGGCAGGGCATAGGCCCATAGCACTGGTCGGCGGTGCCACCGGCTTGATCGGCGACCCCAGCTTCAAGGCGCAGGAGCGCAAGCTCAACTCGGCGGAAACGGTTACCGGCTGGGTCGAGCGCCTGCGCGCACAGGTATCGCGTTTTGTCGAGTTTGAAGGCCGGTCCAACCCTGCTTTGGTGGTCAACAATCTGGATTGGGTGGCCAACCTCAACGTTCTGGATTTTCTACGTGACGTAGGCAAACATTTCTCAGTCAACAACATGATTAACAAAGAGTCGGTGAAGCAGCGGCTGGACCGGGAGGGGGAGGGGATTTCCTTCACCGAGTTCACCTACATGCTGCTGCAGTCTCTGGATTTTGCCGAGCTCTATCGCGCCCACGCCTGCACTGTGCAGGTTGGCGGTTCCGATCAGTGGGGCAATATAACCGGCGGAATCGACCTCACCCGCAGAATGCACGGCGGCCAGGTCTTTGGTCTGACCCTGCCACTGGTAACCAAGGCAGACGGCACCAAGTTTGGCAAGACCGAGTCCGGCACCGTTTGGCTGGACCCCGCCAAAACATCCCCCTATGCCTTCTACCAATTCTGGCTGAACACTGCGGACGCAGACGTCTACCGCTTCCTGCGCTATTTCACCTTCCTCCCGGTTGCGCAGATTCAGCAGATAGAGGAGGACGACCAATCTTCCACTGGCCGCCCTCAGGGCCAGGCCATACTGGCCCGCGAGGTGACCCGCCTGGTGCATGGTGAGGAGGGGCTGGCTGCGGCCGAGAGAATCACCGAGGTGCTGTTCTCCGGCTCGGTCACATCACTCGGCGAAGCCGACCTGCTGCAACTCAAACAGGACGGCCTGCCCTTCAGGGCGCTGGCGCGCGCAGAGCTGCAACAGCTGACATTGGCGCAGCTTCTGGTTGAATGCGGCGCGGTGAAATCGGGCAAGCAGGTCAAGGACGCGCTGCAGCGGGGTGCCTTGCTGGTCAACAATCAACCGGCCTCTGCAGAAGACAATAATCAGCTGGAGCAATGCCTGGCCGCAGAGAAAGCGCTGTTTGCTCGCTTTTACGTCGTCAAGCTGGGCAAAAAAAGTTATCAGTTGGTAGAGGTGCATTAAAGCGGTGAACCAACAGAGAGGGAGCGTGGCCGCGCCCCTCCTGCCGCAATACTAAAGCATGGCATGCAATAGATCTTGATGTTATAAGCGCCGAAAGCTGGTTGAATAGCAACCACATCCAATGCTAGGCTGCGTTCTTATACCGAGTTCGCATTCCCGCCACGATTTGCTATGAACTCTAGGAATTATGTATCAATCTTGTCTGCGCTGTCGATCGCACAGCGCTCCAGCAGAGATACCAATCAAATAATCTATTATAAAATTCCGGGGCATTTCTATGACCTATAAACACTCTTCAAGACCCTTTGGCAGAAGGTCCAGTATCTTCAAAAAATCCACTTTGGCGCTGTGCATTGCTGCGGTCACTTCGCAGGCTTATGGGCAAACGTCCGCAGCGGATCCTGGAGATGAGGCGATCGTCTTGGAGGAAGTGCTGGTCTACGGTATCCGCGAAAGCCTGTCCACAGCCCAGGATCTGAAACGAGATGCGGCAACAGTCAAAGACGTCATTACCTCCTCAGATATAGGCGCTCTACCGGATAAATCCGTAGTGGAAGCTCTCTCTCGTGTGCCGGGAGTGTCCATCGAGCGTTTTTCTGCTTCCGACGACCCGGATCATTTTTCGGTAGAGGGCAGTGGCGCGGTGGTTCGCGGCCTGAATCGCGTGCGCAGTGAATTCAACGGGCGCGACAGTTTCAGTGCCACCAGCTCCTCGGGGTTGAATTTCTCCGATGTTCCGGCAGAACTGATGGGCAGTGTAGAAGTGGTCAAAAACCTCACTGCGGATATGATTGAAGGGGGCATTGCCGGAACCATCAACCTGGTTACCCGCAAACCGTTCGACAGCCCCGGTATGGCGCTGGGCGGCACCGTTAAAGCAACCCATGGTGACCGAATTGGCGGCATGGAGCCCGACGTCTCTGGCATTTTCAGTAATCGCTGGGAAACAGACGTGGGTGAGTTTGGGTTTTTGATCAATGCATCAACCTCCCGCTTTGCCGCGCGCAGTGAGGGTCTGCAGTTGTTCCCTTGGTATGAGCGCAGCGAACGGGGTTATCTACGCGACGCCGACGGCGAGCCCTTGCAGCCACTGTGCCCCGAGTGGGCTCGAGACACGTGTGTTGACAGTAACAATGATGGCGTAGTTGATCAGTTTGCATGGGGCGAACCCTTACCTTATGCACTGGACAACTCTTTGGGTATTGGCGCGCCATTCACCGGCGCACCGGGCGAAGCGGTGTTGATTGCGCCTGCGGGCGTGGCCCTGCGCGCTCAGGACAATGAACGCAGCCGCACCGGTTTTGCAACCTCAGTGCAGTGGCGGAACCCGGCAGAATCAATACTGGTTACGGCAGAGTTCATACGCTCCAAATCCGAGCTGGCCTGGAACGAGCGCTTTGTAGAATATGGCGCTGAACCTTTTGATCCCGACACCTTTAGCAAATTCACCTTTGTACCTGACGCAGACGACGCAGAGCGGTCATCGTTCGAGCACAGTTTTAATGACGACGGGTGGTTCACTCACGGTATCCTCGGCGGCCTGTCCTATCAAAACGGTACGCGCCAACGGCAAGAATCCAGCACCATTAACGATTACAGCGTTAATTTGGTTTATACACCCAGCGACGCCTTGACCGTCTCCGGTGACCTTCAGTACATCGACGCCAGCGCCACTATCAATGATTACACCATTCACTCGGCAATCAGTGGTGTGGACCAGACAAGCGATGACCCCGACGCCAGGATTTACCCGGAGATATTTGTAGACCTCAGAGGCAGCGCGCCTTACATTGAGTTTATGAGCCTTGCCGGGACAGAGGGCAGCCTGCTGAACCCGGCAGACACCGTCCTCGCCAATGCAATGGACCACGAATCCGACAATTCCGGCGAGTCATTTGCCGTTGCGCTGGATGCCGAGTATGCCTTTGATACAGGCTGGGTGCGCTCGGTAAAAGGCGGAGTCCGGGTGAGCGATAAAACGCAAATTCGGCGGGAAACCACCTACAACTGGGGTAATATCTCGCAAGAATGGAACAGCTCCAGAGCCTCATTCGAAGAATACCCCCAGTACGCGGAGGAATACGATTTTGGCTCGGGTTTTGGTGCAGGATCACGCCTGGGTGGGCAGACCGGCTTTTTGTTCCCACGGGCCGAGCTGACCAATGACCTGGATGCTTTTTTTGATTCCATTTGGCAGGACGGCGCCCACGCACAGGGCGGCGCAGACATGTGGTACCCACTGCGCGACCCGCGCCGCAACTCTGTGGCGGGCAATGACCCCACTGATGGTTCGCCGTTTTTGCCCTCTGAGGTAGCGGAAATCAACGAGAAGCGCAACGCCGTGTACGCCATGGTCAACTTCGAGAATGAAGATCTATCCGTGCCTGTGCGCGGTAATTTTGGCTTGCGTTACGTTGATCTTGATCTGACCTCCTCCGGTAGTTTTACAGTTGAGGCGGCGGATGCCGGATATTTGGAAGCAGACAACTGGGTAACCGGAGAAGTGGGCATCCCTGCTGAATTCCGAGAAATAATGGAGTCATCGTCGGTTACCCCGGTCAGCGAAAACGCCACCTTCAGCAAGTTGTTGCCGTCTTTCAATATTAATTTCAGCCTTACGGATGAAGTAATCATTCGTTTTGCGGCATCGCAAAGTATCTGGTTGCCGGATCTGCAAACCGCCAGGGCGGTTACGCATGTTACACAGGATCCAGTCATCCCGGATGTGCGGCTCGATCTGGCCGGTCCGGATTACGCTGAATTTGAGGGGCTCAATTACCGGGCAAGTGATATCGGCAACCCATTGCTGCGCCCCGAGGTTGCAGTCAATTTGGATTTGACTGCAGAGTGGTATTTTGCAGATGTTGGCTCGCTGACATTCAGCTTATTCAATAAGGACATTGAAGACCTGCACCGACGGGTGGCGGTGACCTCGGTTTACAACGACCTGCCGTTTTACTACACCACCACTGAAAACGCAGGCGACGCCGTCATCCGCGGCTTTGAGTTGGCCTATCAGCAAACAATGGACTTCTTGCCCGAGCCTTACAATGGCTTGGGGCTGCAGGCAAACTACACCTATATTGATGCAAACCAGACCAGCAGCACCGTAGCCGCCGGCGAAGACGGGGAGTACACCTTCCGCTGGTTTGATGACCTTCCGCTGGAGGGGCTGTCCAAGGATACCGCTAACCTGGTGTTGTTCTATGAAAACGAATACTTCAGCACCCGGTTTGCCTACAACTGGCGCTCTACCTACCTGCTAAACTCACGTGATGTTATCGCTTATTCGCCTATCTACAACCTCTCCCACGGGATGCTGGATTTTTCTTTCCGTTATAACCTAAGCGACAGCATAAAAGTGGGTTTTGAAGTCAATAACTTATTGGACACTGTTACCAAAACAAGCATCCAATTCAATCAGGAGGGAGACCTGACGCCGCGATCATATTTTGTCAATGATCGTCGGTTCACATTGGTGCTTTCGGCCTCAATTTAAGGATGGTCGGGCTATAATCAGAGCGTGCAGGCAAACCCTGCGCGCTTTTTTTAGGCAAACACCTCTGTTCGGGCTGCATTGGTCAGTCGGAACGCCTGATGTAGGGCAAAGCTATGAACCCACTTCAGTGCCTCGTGATTGTAGGTGGCGGCACATCTGGCTGGATGACCGCAGCTGCCATAAGTCATTTCTCCTCGGGCAAGGGTTTGCGGGTCATCCTGGTTGAGTCGGACCGGATTGGCACCGTCGGCGTTGGCGAAGCAACTATTCCCCACATTCGCTACTTCAACCAGCGCTTAGGCATCGCAGAAGATGAATTCATGCGGGCGACCAACGCAACCTATAAGCTGGGTATAGAGTTTAGCAATTGGGGGGAGGTCGGCAACCGCTACATGCACCCCTTTGGCGAATTCGGCTTCGCACTGCAGGGTATAGGCTTTCACCACTGGTGGCTCAGGCTACAGCAGGCGGGCATCTACGACAGTTTTTTTGATTACTCCCTGCCTGTAATAGCTGCCAACCTAGGGCGCTTTGCCTACCCGCAGCCCGACCATCCACTGTTCTCGAGCTATTCTTACGCATTCCATCTGGACGCCACCCGCTACGCCAGTTTTCTGCGAAGCTACAGCGAGAAAAAGGGCGTACAGCGGGTTGAGGGCCAAGTGTGTAATGTGGTTCAGGACCCAACCACTGGCGATATTCAGTCTCTGCTGCTGGAAGACGGCAAAGTTGTCGAGGGTGACTTTTTCGTTGACTGCAGTGGCTTCCAGGCCTTACTCATCGAGAAAACACTTCAAGCGGGTTTTGAATCGTGGAAGGACACGCTGCCTTGCGACAGGGCCGTGGCCATACCAACCGAAGAGACAACGCACCCAGCGCCATTCACGCAATCGATAGCCCAATCCGCCGGCTGGCAGTGGCGAATACCTTTGCAGAACCGCACGGGCAACGGCCATGTTTTTGCAAGCAGTTTCCTGAGTGAGGATCACGCCACAGCCAGTCTGCTCAACAACCTGAAAGGCGTGCCTCTGGACGATCCAAGAATACTGCACTTTGAGGCCGGGCGGCGGCGGTCATGCTGGGTCAAAAATTGTGTTGCCATAGGGCTTTCCAGCGGATTCCTGGAGCCACTGGAGTCAACCAGCATCTATTTGGTCCAGGTGGCAATCATGAAGCTGATCGAGTTGTTTCCGGCCAAGGGTGGGAACGTCCATAGGCGAGCGGAGTTCAACCGGGTCCTGCACAACGAGTACGCAACCATCAAGGATTTTTTGATTCTGCACTATCACGCCAATACTCGAACCGACAGCGAGTTCTGGCGCTATTGCCGGCATATGCCGGTCCCGGACAGCTTATTGGAAAAAGAGCAGATGTTCAGAGCTGCCGGGATTACGCCGGAGTATGAGCACGGGTTATTCATGCAACCCAGTTGGCAAGCCGTATTTATCGGGCAGGGGGTTGTACCTGAGCGCGCTCATGCTCTCACCGCAAGCAAATCAAGCAAAGAGATAGTTGTTTACCTGCAGTCACTGAAAACCGAGCTGAATTCAGCGGCGCACCGGCTGCCGTCTCATTGGCAAGCCATTAATGAATATTGCAAGCTTGGGGCTGCGCCGCAATGGCCCAAGGCGGCGATGAGTCTTTACGGCACGCGCCATGAGTAGAGCATGCAAGCCGGTGACTCGGGTTTTGATTGTAGGGGAGGGTTATCAAGCCTTGTTGGTTGCGCTGGCGCTGCGCAATTCCTTACCCCCGGTTGTTCAGTTGGATGTGCTTCGGCTTCAGCGGGTGGAGGCTCCGTTGCCGGTGCTGGCAAGCGGAGAATGCATGCGCAATCTTCACCGGCAATTGGCTATCGACGAAGCTCAGTTCGTCCGCGCAACAGCAGCCTGCCCCTACCTGGGCATGCTGCTGCAGGATGAACGCCAGGCAGGCACCAACTTTTTGCTCTGCCCCGCAGAATATGGCTTCTTGCTGAAGAACAAGCCGTTCAATAAATTGTTTTACCAGTTCCGCCAGACGCATCCGGAGGTTGGCCTGGACGACTTTTGCCTGCAGGCGGTAATTGCCCGGCAGCTCAAGTTCACGCCCGGCTCCCCGGACCCTAACTCACTGCTGAACATGGTTCGGTATGGCTACATGGTATCCGCCCAGGCTTACGAAACCTTTCTTTTGCGCCAGGCTGAAGGGCGCGCAGTGCAAGTCCACTGCATGGATGTTGACTCGGTGCAGTATTCTTCTGCAGGCATCAGCAAAGTTGTTTCTGCAGGCGCTCGGACCCATCAGGCAGATCTTTATATAGACTGCTCTACCGACAGCGTTCTGTTATCTGGATTGGATACAAAAACCAAATGCCTGGGTAATGTCATACCAACCCTGCGCTCTGAATTCGGGAGTCTGTCAAGCACCACCGCAAAACCCTACTTGGAGTTGAATTATGACGGTAAGTCGCTATCCAAGGTTTACAGCCTCCGCAATTCAACAGTGGTAGAGACCTTGCAGCCCGGGCCGGGCACGCCTGCTGGTTACCAATCGCGACCTTGGGCTGCCAACTGTATCGCCATGGGCCATGCGGCGCTTCGCCTTCCGACCGTTTGCCTGGATCCGTTATACCAACTACAGTCGGATATAGCCCGGTTAATCAGGTTCTGGCCGTTTGAAGAGACGCTGGCCGCTAACAGCAATGCCTACAACCGCATTGCTGTGCCGTCCATGCTGCAAGCCGTGGATGTGGAAAACCTTTTTTTCGCCCATGCCCTACAGCCGGTTAGATCAAGCGCCAACAACCGCTTAAGAATAGACTTATTCAAGGAGGTAGGTCGTCTGCCGTCGATGGAATACCAAGCGCTTGATGGCAACGGTTTTACAGCACTCATGCATGCGCTGAAAATCCGCGAACAAGGTTTGGAGGAAGATATGGGCGGAATGGCAGACTGGGTTGATTCAGAGCTGCAAAAAATCAGCAGTACGTTTGCATCAATAGCTGCTGAAGCTCCCAGTTACGAGGCGGTTTTACGAAGCTTACCAGCCGGGAATTAAATAAATGAATAATTATAATCATGCTGACGGTATAGAAAACATAGTGATTGTTGGCGGCGGCACGGCCGGCTGGATGGCAGCGGCGGCTATGAGCCAGGTACTGCGCAACACCGGCATCAAGATCACTTTAATAGAGTCGGATGCCATAGGCACAGTTGGGGTAGGCGAGGCCACCATACCTGCAATCAAGCATTTCAATACTGTTCTCGGCATCGACGAAGATGAGTTCTTAAAAGCCACCCACGGAACATTCAAACTAGGAATCCAGTTTGTCGACTGGTACAAAAAAGACCATCGCTACTATCACCCGTTTGGAAATATTGGAACACGCATTGACCGCATAGCGTTTCAACACTATTGGCAGAAAATGTGGAATTTAGGTTTGACCGAAGACCTGATAGCATTTTCTCTTAATGCGCAGGCTTGTGATCAGAACCGGTTTATGCGGCCCGTAAATATACAAAGCTCGCCCCTGGCGGAGATCGCCTACGCATTTCACTTTGATGCAGGTCTCTATGCCAAATTTTTGCGCAGGCTTGCTGAGCAAAACGGTGTGCACCGCATTGAAGGCATGATTGAGGGGGTAAATCTTCGGTCCGACAACGGGTTTATCGACAACGTGCGGCTCTCATCCGGACAACTGATTTCGGGCGACCTGTTTCTGGACTGCTCAGGCTTCAAGGGGCTGCTGATAGGTGAGGCGCTGGGAACGGCCTATGAAGATTGGAGCAACCTTCTTCCCTGCGACAGTGCGGTAGCAGTAGGCAGCGCCCGGCTAAACCCACTGCCGCCGTATACGCGCGCCACTGCGCGAGACGCGGGCTGGCAGTGGCGTATCCCACTGCAGCATAGAACCGGGAACGGCTATGTGTATTGCTCCAAATTCATCTCGGATGAACAGGCAAGAAGCACGCTGCTTGGCAATCTGGAGGGGGAGGCACTGGCTGAGCCCCGGTTACTGCGCTTCACAACCGGGCGGCGAGTGAAAATGTGGCACAAAAATTGTATTGCCGTGGGGCTGTCCAGCGGCTTCCTCGAGCCATTGGAGTCAACCAGCATCCATTTGGTGCAAAGTGCCATCTCAAAGTTACTGGACTTGTTTCCCACCAAGGAGTGCCTCCCGCCGGTGGTGGACAAATTCAATCGGCAAATCGCCTTTGAGTACGAATCTGTACGCGACTTCCTGGTGCTCCACTATCACGCCACCCAGCGTAACGACTCGGACTTTTGGAACTATTGTAGAACCATGCCCGTGCCGCAGTCGCTAACCGACAAGATAGCGCTATACCAGCAGTCCGGGCGCGTTTACCGGGACAACTACGAGTCGTTTGGTGGGTTGAGCTGGCTGGCGGTGATGCGGGGGCAGGGTATCACCACTTCGGCCTACAACCCGGTGGCAGACAGTATGCCCGTTGACGAGCTTACCGAGCGGCTGCGGGAGGTGAGAGCCGTCATTGATAGAGCCTGCCGCGCCATGCCAACCCAGGAGCAATTCATTGACCGGTTCTGCCGGTCGGGGCAATGAGCGGCCGCAGAGGCGGGCTCCGGGGGCCTGCTGTCTGACGTCAACTGTAACTGTCTTCGCCGGTTTGCCGACAACCACGCTGGCCGGGCCAGGGCTGCCCGAAGGTGGCTTGCCGGTTCGGCTCCCTATCCAACGCAGCGAGCAACCTCCGACCGCTGCAAACCGGTCAATCCGCAGTCAATCCGGCGTCCCGGCAATTATTTTGGACCAATTTCAAAAAAGTACTTGCACAGATCCTGAATATCCGTAGAATGCGCCTCCTCGGTTGAGACAACTACTTCAGCCGGGACGGCAGCAACCAAGCAGTTGCAGCCAGCCCTTAGCGGCATGTTCTTTAAAAATTTGTCAAGCAAAGCGTGTGGGCGCTTGTGGAGGTGATGTGTCAAAGCATTACAAACA
>CAYNST010000004.1:0-13035 GCA_964399955.1 uncultured Cellvibrionaceae bacterium
CTCATCAGGTCGCTGCCCGTCTGCGAGTCCGATAGCGTGGCCAAGGTCAAGGGCGAGGCGTTGAAGAACTGCTGCCCGGCAGCCCGTGTCAACAGCTTCTCCCGCACCGCGTCATGCTTGTCGGAATGGGTTTCTGCCTGCTTGAGCACCTTGGCCTTGGTAGGCTCCAGCACGCACTCCATCCGGCGCAGCAAGGTGAACGGCAGAATGATGCGGCCATACTGGCTTTGCTTGAAGTCGCCGCGCAGCAAATCGGCTACGGACCAGATGAAGTTGGCTAACTGACTATGGTTCTCGGTGTTCATGCGGCTCTCAGCTGAGTGGGCGGCTTTAGATGGTTGGCAACCGGGCAAAACACCGGTGTGGGCCAATGACGAGGATGGGGCATCTTACCGGTATCCGCAGGTTTTCCAAGAGTGTAGGCCACAATGGAAGGGCGAAGGAGGTGGCTGTGGCTTAGGGAGTAGGGTGACTATCTATTGGGCAGTACGGGGGGCACAGTCTTGAATAGTACAACAACAAATAGCAGCAAATAACGCGGGATAGCAACGGGTAGTACTGGAATGTTTGGGACTTGGATTCGGCTGGAAGCCTAGTATTGACGGGGGGTTGGGGACTTTACGAGACTGCTGTAGACTTGAAATTGGTGCCCAGGAGAGGACTTGAACCTCCACGACCTTTCGATCACTAGCACCTGAAGCTAGCGTGTCTACCAATTTCACCACCTGGGCATTTAGGCTGCGCACTATAATGACGGGTTTCCAGATTGTCAATCATCCGTATAAAGAAATATTGCCAAGTTAGCCACCGGCCCAACAGGTGCTGGGTTATACTGGCTCCAATTGACTAAATACAGCGACTAAAGCGACTAAATTCATTGTGATAAAAGACCCAAACGCAGAGCGCGAAGCTCAAAAGTACGAAAATCCAATTGCCAGCAGAGAGGTGATTCTTGCACTTCTTGACCAGTCCAAGGGCCCTTTGGTCCATTCCCAGGTTGCCGAGTTGCTCGGTATCAGCGAGCCAGAACAATTAGAAGCCCTGCGGCGCCGCTTGAACGCCATGGAGCGTGACGGCCAGGTTGTCAGTAATCGCAAGGGCGCGTTTGGCAAGGTGGACAAGATGAACCTGGTGCGTGGCCGCGTGCAGGGGCACCGCGAAGGTTACGGTTTTGTGATTCCCGCCGACGGCTCCGACGATATCTACCTCAGCAACCGGCAGATGCGCCGGGTGTTTGATGGCGATGAAGTGTTGGTGCGCCGCGACGAGCGTGGCTTTCGCGGCCGCCAGGAAGGCGCCATTGTGGATGTGCTGGTGCGCAATACCAAAACCCTGGTGGGCCGGTTTGTGGAAGAGCAGGGCGTGTGCCTGGTGCGGCCGGATAACCCGCGCATAGTGCAGGACCTGGTAATACCCGCAGACCAGGCCAACGGCGCCAAACCCGGGCAGTTTGTGGTGGTGGAAATCATTGAGTACCCCGGGCGCAATGTATTGCCCAAGGGGCGCGTGGCGGAGGTGCTGGGCGAGCATCTGGCGCCGGGCATGGAGATAGACGTTGCCATCCGCAACCACAGCATTCCACATGAATGGCCGGAGGCGGTGACCGCCCTGGCCGGCACATTGACCACCGAGGTGGCCGAGAAAGACAAACAGGGCCGCTTTGACCTGCGTGACCTGCCATTGGTGACCATAGACGGCGAAGACGCCCGCGACTTTGACGACGCGGTGTACTGCGAGCGCAAAAAGAGCGGCGGCTGGCGCCTTTATGTGGCCATTGCCGATGTGTCGCATTATGTGCAGGTGGATGACGCACTGGATCAGGAAGCCATTGTGCGCGGCAATTCCGTGTATTTCCCGGATTTCGTGGTGCCCATGCTGCCGGAGGTGTTGTCCAACGGCCTTTGTTCGCTTAACCCGCACACCGACCGCTTGTGCATGGTGTGCGAAATGACCATTAGTGCGCAGGGCAAGGTCAGCGGTTATACCTTCTATGAAGCGGTCATGCACTCCAAGGCACGCCTGACCTACACCCAGGTGGGGCAGATTCTGGAAGAAAAGGGCAAAAAACGCAGTGAAATTCGCCAGCAGTTTGCCGAGGTTGTGCCGCATCTGGATGTGTTGCACGAGCTTTACCAGACGCTGCGCAAAGCCCGTACCGAGCGCGGCGCCATTGACTTTGAAAGCCAGGAGACCCGCATCCTGTTTGACGAGCAGCGCAAAATCAAACAAATTGTGCCTACCCAGCGCAACGACGCGCACAAGGTTATTGAAGAGTGCATGCTTGCCGCCAACGTCTGCTCGGCTAAGTTTCTGGAGCAGCATGAGGTACCGGCGCTTTACCGTGTGCACGACAGCCCCAAGCAGGAAAAGCTGGAGCTGCTGCGGCAGTATCTGGCGGGCCTGGGTCTGCCGGTGGGACTGCCGAAAGGCAAGATTGTAACGCCTGCGGATTACCAAAACGTACTGCAGGCGGTGGCCGGTCGCCCGGATGCCCACCTGATTCAGACGGTGATGCTGCGCAGTATGAATCAGGCAGTGTATCAGCCGGCCAACAATGGCCATTTTGGTTTGGCCTATACCGCGTACACCCACTTTACCTCGCCCATTCGGCGTTATCCGGATCTGTTGGTACACCGCGCCATCCGCTCGGTTTTTCGGTCGGATATGCCCAGCAAAAGGGTCAAGCGTCACCCCAGCGTCAAACTGCAAAAGCACGACAAGATCTACCCCTACAACATCAATGACATGGCGGGCTTTGGCGAGCAGTGCTCGGTGACCGAGCGCCGGGCCGATGAGGCCACCCGGGATGTGGTGAGCTGGCTGAAATGTGAATACCTGCAGTCGCGGGTGGGGGAAGAGTTCGACGGGGTTATCTCATCGGTGGTGTCCTTTGGCTTGTTTGTGGAGCTGAAGGATCTTTACGTTGAAGGTTTGGTGCATATCACCAATCTGCCGCAGGATTATTACAACCACGTCCCGGCGCAGCACCGTCTTTTGGGCGATCGCACCGGTCGCGTCTTCTCCCTGGGTGACGAGCTGAAGGTCAAGGTGGTGCGGGTTAATCTGGACGAGCGCAAGATAGACTTTGAGATAGTTGAGGCTGAGGGCGCCGGCAAGCGCAAGCCCAGAAAGGTCAAGGCGTCCGGCAAAGCCCAGGCTATGGCAGAAGAGCACGAAGCGAAAAAGAAAAAGTCCCGGCGCCGCAAGAGCGGCAAAAAACCTGCGCCAGCGGTGGAAGAGAGCAAAAAGGCGGCCGCGCCCAAAAAGACTGCTAAGGCAAAGGTGACAGGCGCGCCCACAGCAGCCCCTAAGCCAAAGGCAAAAAAGCCAAAAAAGAAGAAGGCCGCACCCGGCAAAAGCAAGACTAAAACACAGTGACCCGCAAACTGCTTGAAGCAACGGGCACTGGCACCTGAATTGGGCTAATACAGTGGCAAATGAAACAATCTATGGCCTGCACGCAGTGCAGGCTTTGCTCAAGCGTGCGCCTCAGCGGGTGCAGGTTATCTGGGCATTGGACACCCGGCATGACGCCCGGCTGCAGAAGGTGTTGCAAGCGGCAGAGCAGTATGAGCTGACGGTGCACCTGAAAACCCGCAAGGAGCTGGACCAGGCCTGCGACGGCAGCCATCAAGGCGTTATTGCCTTCGCCTCGCCCACTAAACCCCATGACGAAAAATCTCTGATGGACCTGGTGCGCGACTGCGAAGGGCCGCCCCTGTTGCTGGTTCTGGACGGTGTGACCGACCCTCACAATCTGGGCGCCTGCCTGCGCACCGCAGACGCTGCGGGCGTATTGGCGGTAGTGGTGCCCAAAGACAACTCTGCGAGCCTCAATGATGTGGTGCGCAAGGTGGCCTGCGGCGCGGCGGAATCTGTTCCGCTGGTCACTGTAACCAATCTGGCGCGCACGTTACGGGCGTTGAAGGATGAAGGGTTATGGCTGGTAGGTACCAGTGGCGAGGCAAAAATGTCTATCTATGAAGCGCCGCTTACCGGGCCTCTGGTGGTGGTGATGGGGGCAGAAGGCACCGGTATGCGGCGCCTGACGGCCGAGCTATGCGATCATCTGGCCTTTATACCCATGTCTGGCAGTGTTTCCAGCCTCAATGTATCGGTTGCAACCGGCGTTTGTCTGTTTGAAGCGTTTCGGCGACGTCAGGGCTGAGTGCCCACCCGCTTGGGGATTGTGCCTGCAGTGCAGGCGCGTTTCTCTAATTACCAATAGTGGCAGCCCCAGGCAGGGAGCCGCCCGTTTGGCAGAACAATGAGGAGATCCAATGAAAGTTGCCATGTTCAGTAGCAAACCCTATGACCGCACCTATTTTGACGAATTTAACGGCGCCCGGCACGAAATTGTCTACTTGGAGCCGCATCTGAATGAACAAACGGTTGCTCTGGCCGAAGGCGCCAAGGCCGTCTGCTGTTTTGTCAATGACACGGTAAGCGCAGAGGTGCTGCAACGTTTGCACGAGATGGGTGTGGAGCTGGTGGCGCTGCGCTGCGCGGGCTTCAACAATGTAGATCTTGAGCAGGCTCGGGCGCTGGGCATCACGGTTTGTCGGGTGCCGGAGTATTCGCCCTATGCCGTGGCTGAGCACACCGCAGGGCTTATCCTGGTGCTCAACCGCAACATTCATCGCGCATTCTCCAGGGTGCGCGAAAGCGACTACTCCCTTAATGGTCTGCTGGGTTTTGACCTGCATGGCAAGACCGTAGGTGTGGTGGGCACAGGTAAAATCGGCGTTGCCTTCTGCAATATCATGCTGGGCTTTGGCTGCAAGGTGCTGGCCTTTGATCCGCTGCAGAATGAGGAGCTGAAGGGGCGCGTCACCTATGTGGGCTTTGATGAGCTCTGCGCTCAGGCAGACATCGTTTCTTTGCACTGCCCTTTAACGCCCGAGACCTACCACCTGATCAACGCAGACAGCATGGCCCGCATGAAGCGGGGCGTTATGATCATCAACACCAGCCGAGGCGGGCTAATTGATACCAAAGTGGTGATAACCGGGCTCAAATCCGGGCAGATAGGCCATCTGGGCTTGGATGTTTACGAGGAGGAGGGGGATCTTTTTTTTGAAGACATGTCCAATCAGGTCATGCAGGACGATGTCTTTGCACGCCTGACGACGTTTCCAAACGTAGTGGTTACCGGGCACCAGGCCTTCTTTACCCGGGAAGCGCTGCAGAAGATTGCCCAGGTCACCCTGGCCAATCTGGATGCTTTTGAGCGGCAGGACGGCGAGGGGCTTTCGCTTGTGATATAGCCGGCATTCGCCGCACCGCATCAAAATAAATGTTGCATTTGCAGGCCGTTGGCAGTACAAAAACCATGACTATTTATTGAGCGAGGCTAACCATGTCCCCAATGCGATTGTGTTTCATCCTGGCGTGCTTTGGTGCGTCAGCGGCCGTATCTGCTGCTGGACCAAACGCGCAGAAGTACTGCAACGATATGTACCCTGCGGATAGCTACGACGAGGAGGAGCGCCGCTTTTTCGTGGACGCCTGCCTTGAGAGCTATGGCGATGAGATAGAGGAAGAGGCTGCGGCTGCTGCCGAGGCGGACGACCCCTACTATGACGGCTCGGTAGAGGAGTTCGTTGAGTCTTTACCGGTTGACGATGATGGCGCGGATTATTAGTTTGCTCTGCGGCTGATGGCGGGCAAGCTTCACGGATTGGCGCTGTTGATGTCTTGTTTTTCCTCAACCGCCGTGCCCAAGGCATGGCGGTTGAGGAATCCTCGAACGGCTTTGATGAGTCGTACCTCTCCCTGATTGCGCTTGACTGTCGCTGGTTGTAGTTGGCGCTGCACATACGTACGGTGGCCGTGGCGACGAGCCGCTTCAGCCCTCAGTTGAGCAGAAACAAGCGTGTGGTGACCGGCATCCTCAAAGACTATGTCCAGTATTGGAATGGCAGGCAAGTCAGCCGTGTGCGCCATCCTGGCGTGGTTGGCCGGTGCAGGACTGGACAGGTCTATCAACACCAGTGCGCGGACCGAGCCTGGGCCAGCAGAGCCTGAAGCCTGGGCAAGATGCTGCAGAGCTCGAGCTGCTCCCAGGCCCTGGCCTATCAGTACCAGGTTCAGTTGGCCCAGGGCCTTGAGGTGTTGGGTGGCGGCTGCAATAGCCTGCTGTGCGGTGTCTTCAGCCAGTTGTTCACCGCCCGGCGTGGGTGTGGCGGTCGCTGTAGGGTCTATTTCAGGTGCGCCGCCCAAGTCGTCGCCCTGCAGGCGGGCACTGTCGTCCGCTGGTTCCGTTTCTGGCGTATAGGGGGGTGGCGGAGCATGGCGCCTGGGTGGGGCCAAAGGCCATGGCGTATCGGGGAGGCTGACCCCCATGACCGCCCAGCCGTGCTCTGGCAGGTGTTTGAACAGAGCTGCAAGTGGGCCGGGCCAGATTGGGTGCTGGCCTTCGGCGTGGAGGACCAGCACGGCGCCCTGCGGTTTGCCGCTGCTGTCGGGCTGATAAACCGCAAGAACCGGTTCCCCCTCGGGAATTTGCAGCCACACCACCTGAGTCTGCGGCAAAGCCGCTGACAGCAATTGCTGTTTGCGCAAATTCAACTGCCGCAGAGTTTCTGCGCTGTCGGCTTTATCAGCGGGTGGCGGGCCAGCCGGGGCCGGTTCGGAAGGGTCGGCCTCTTGCGCCCAGCAGGCGCCAGCCAGCACCAGCACAATCAGGCGAAGCGCGTTGCGGGCGGCTCTGTAATATATAGGGCGCGGCATATTGAGTACAATGTACCTGTTTATCAATCACTATAGAGCTTGGCGCTAAGGTTGCGAGGATGCAAGTCAGACGTAAACCAATTATTCTGCCGTCCATACTGTCGGCAGATTTTGCACGCCTGGGGCAGGAAGTGGATGCGGTTGTGGCGGCCGGTGCTGACATGATCCATTTTGATGTGATGGACAACCACTATGTGCCCAACCTCACCGTCGGGCCCATGGTATGCAAGGCGCTGCGGGATTACGGCGTAGCCGTGCCTCTTGATGTACACCTGATGGTGGAGCCGGTGGATGACCTGATCGTCAGCTTTGCCAAGGCGGGCGCCAGTGTCGTGTCTTTCCATCCTGAGGCGTCCAGGCATGTAGACCGCTCCATCAGGCTTGCCAAGGAGCAGGGTGTGGAGGTTGGGCTGGTGCTGAATCCCGCTACACCCCTGGCGCTGTTAGAGCCCGTTCTGCATCAACTGGATATGGTGCTTCTGATGTCGGTCAACCCGGGTTTTGGCGGGCAGCCCTTCTTGCCCTATGTACTTGAGAAGATTCGAGCTGTAAAAAACCTCGTCAGTGCAAAGGGGCTGGATGTCCGAGTCCAGGTAGATGGTGGTATCAAGCTGAACAACATTGCCGAAGTGGCTGAAGCAGGGGCAGATTCCTTTGTGGTGGGCTCGGCGATTTTCGCAGAACCCAGCTACGACGAGATTATTGCTTCTCTTCGTGATGCCGCCACTCTAAAATAGCAGGTGCTTAATTTTTGTGCAGGTTGCGGCAGGTGCTAAACTGCCATAACTGGTAACAGCCGCAGAAAGAGGCCTACTCATCATCTTGTTTGTTACAAGACTTTCATTAATAGGGGAATACATGAATAAGTGGCTCGTTTTTTGCTCAAGTCTGTTGCTGACTGTAGGTTGTGCGTCTCCGCACAAGAACCTGGTGATGCCGGAGGCCCCGGAAGTACGCGATGAACAATACCAGATCGGCGTTGGTGATCAGATATCTGTGCAGGTCTGGAAGGCGCCAGAGCTGTCGGTTGATGTGCCCGTTCGTCCCGATGGAAAAATCTCTGCTCCTCTGGTAGGTGATGTCATTGCTGCAGGCGAGACCACCGAGGACCTGGCCGATACCCTTGCGCAAGGTTTCAGCCGGTATGTGCGCAACCCTCAAGTGACGGTCATGGTCACCAATCCGGCCAGTGGTGAGTACCTGCGCCGGGTGCGTGTAACGGGAGGCGTGGCCAACCCGGTGAGCGTTCCTCACCAGCAGGGCATGACCGTGCTTGATCTGGTGCTGCAGGCGGGGGGGCTTACGGAATATGCCGTGGGCAACAGAGCCAGGCTCTTCCGCAAATACGGTGATAAGGCTGAGGTGTTCCCTATCTTTCTGGATGATATTCTCAAGAAAGGCGACCTGCGCACCAACTACACTCTTGCACCCTCGGACATCGTGACGGTGCCTGAGCGAAACTTCTAGGGTGCGTCCAAAGCATGTGAAGTAAAACTGTCAATCTGGAGTTGATCTTGGACACTAAGCACAAGCAAATGTCGAACATTGCACCGCTGGGTAAAAAACCGCAGCTGTCGTCGCAGATTGGAAAGATGTCCGAGGTGCGGTCGTTTTCTGCTGCGGAATTGGATGCCCTGAAAATCGTGCATTCTAAAGACGAGCGTTCAGTGCACCTCAAGGTCTTCCGCGATTTGCGTACACAGTTGATGAAGCGCAGCAACTGGGGAAACTTCATATGCTTGGTTACCTCTGCAGCGCCGGGGGGCGGCTCACACGTGGCGGTCAACCTGGCGGCCACCATTGCCCTGGATAAATCTAAATCTGCGGTGCTGGTAGACTGTAATATCTATTCCCCCTACGCCGAAGGCTTGCTGCCTGTGCCGGCCCAGTTTGGCCTTACGGACTTCCTGGATGATCCAACGGTGGGGGCGGAGGAGATTGTCTACGCGAGTGGTATTCCGCGGCTG
This sequence comes from uncultured Cellvibrionaceae bacterium, assembly GCA_964399955.1. Lineage (GTDB taxonomy): Bacteria > Pseudomonadota > Gammaproteobacteria > Pseudomonadales > Cellvibrionaceae > CAYNST01. Next base: position 8,700 of record CAYNST010000004.1, read on the forward strand.
CGGGTTGTGCCGTGTGGCAACAACCGTGATGGCGGTACAGAAAAACTTAACTCAATGAGGATGCGCGAGTTTTTTCACGAAGTGAAAAGCCGCTACCCCGACCGCTACATTATAGTGGATGCGCCGGCTGCCTCGGATTATGACGCCGAGATACGTATTCTTGCCGAATTGTGCGACTTTGTACTGCTGGTGGTTCCCTACGGGCGGATTTCCGAGGGCCAGTTGCATTCAGCCATTGAAAAAATCGGCGAGGATCATCTGGCCGGGGTGGTATACAACCAGTGTTAACAGAGCTTGCTGGCCCGGATTGCGAATAATTGCAGCTATTGGGTTCGTCCGGCAACGGTGCAGATTACAGTTGAATTGTGGTCGTCGGGGCTAAAAGATGCGAGCCTGCAGCGGGATATGGCGAAGCTCCTGTGCTACACCCCTTCGGGGACTTGCCTTGCAGGTGTTTCATTCTGCTGCTGGCAGGATGCAATAAATCATAAAAGCTATGGGCAAACGCGAAAGCGAGCTTAGTAGTTACGAATCATCGACGTTGAAAACGGGGGAGTAACCGCCTTGGATATCCTGCAGTACATCAAAGACATCTTTGTTGCTCTTAAGGCAGAGTTGATTCGTCACCGAGGCCTGGCTGCGCTTTTGTTTGCATCCGTTTTCGCGGCAGTTTTGTTTCTGTCGGTCAAGTGGCCTAAACACTATGTGTCCCATGCTGCGGTGGTCATGGACGTAACCAACGTCATCGCCCCGCTAGTGCGAGGAGCGGCTGACGCCGGCTCTGCCAATCAGAATGAGAAAGTGCAGGACGTCATGACATCCCGGCGGATCCTTGAGCAGGTTCTGAACCGGATAGAGCCCAATATGGAGCAGTTGGAGCCTCAGGAAGTGGAAATGCGCATAGCCGATTTCCGTGCAGGCCTCATGATAACCACCCTGGACCGACGCAATATTACCCAGGTGTCTTACCGGGCACCAACAGCGGATCAGGCCTACGATACGCTTGCTGCTCTGGTCGAGATCTTCATTGAAGACCGCATGGCCGCCAGAACCCGCGACAGTAAAGATGCGCACAGCTTTTTAAGCGACCGGGTGGTCAGGTACAAGCGCCTGCTGGAAGAAGCAGAGGAGCGGCTGACGCAGTTCAAGGCCCGCAACGTTGACGCCAACGAGGCAACGGTGCGCGGGCGCATTAACGATTTGACGTCTGAGATACAAAATCTGAAGCTGTCAATCAACGAAACGGAAGAGCGGATCCGAATTACGCGCACTCAGTTGGCCGAGGAAAGCCGTTATCTGGAATCCCGGCAAAAGATGCTGGCGCTGGAGGAGCGCCGGCTGGCGTTGAACTCGCAGATAGATCAGTTGCGCCTCCTGTACCAGGATAACTACCCTGACATCGTCAGCTTGAAGGCCCAGGTTGACGAGATTGACTGGGCTATCGCCAAAATTCGGTCGGAGCGCGGCTGGGAATCCATGCAAATGTCGGAGCTGCCGCTGTTTGAGGAATTGCGCAAGCAGTTGTCTACTGCCGAAGTCAGTGTGCAGACACAAAAACGACGCCTGACAGCATTAACCAATCTGCTTCAGCAGGAGTACGCCATGGCCGACAAAGTGTCTGCAGTACAGGCGGAGCTGACGGACCTCACGCGCGATTACAACGTTACCAAAAAGGTCTATGAAGATATGCTGGCCCGCCGTGAAAACGCCAATTTGAGCCTGGCGTTACAGGAGGAAGGGCAGGGTGAGACCTACCGGCTGATTGAACCGCCAACCTATCCGCTGAAACCCGCTGGCATCCCGGCATTCTTTATTTACTTGTCTGCACCCTTCTTGGCATTGGCGGCACCGGTAGGTCTTGCCTTGGCCTATATCATTGTGGACCCGAGAATCCGCTCGTACACCGTACTGTCGCAGAAGCTGCCCGAGAATGTTCACCTACTGGGGTACGTCCCGCACAGGGGCAGCCCCTTGGGGCGCAGGCTGTTGCGCAAAGATATGCTGATGCTGGTCACCTTGGCCATCATCCTTATGGCGCTTTATGTTTACGCCTTTATCAATTACGGCCCACAGCTGCTGTTCTGATGCAGCCAGGCAACCGGCGCATCAGCGCTGGTTGCTTATTCCCCTCTCGGTCACCAGCGCATGGTAAAAACCCACCATCCACAATATGCCCGCTACTACCAGTGGTGGCACCAGGCCCACTGTTACCAGTCGATTTCTATTTGACTGAAAACGCAGGTGCCTGAGGATCATTCTTAACGTCTTGGCCGCAGCAATAAAGGGCAGTAAAAAGAAGAACAACAGTTTTTTCAGTGGCGTCATGGTGGGCTTGTAGCGAATGTAATACAAATTCTGACCGTTGATATAGACTTTGCGCAAAACCTTGGGGAGCGGTGAGTCCTGGGTTTGATAGCCGAGCACTTCGGGGCAGAAATACAACTTGTGACCTTTGTTTTTTAAGCGCTCTGTCAGTTCGGTGTCCTGCATGCGGGGGATGTCTTTAAACCCCCCCTCAGACAGAAACAAATCCTTTTTGAAGCACATCAACGCCGAACTCAGGTTGTTGCGTTCGCAAAAGGGCCTGTGCGCCTGGGATTCGTGGTTGAAAAAGTAGTGCTCAAGGTATGCAGCCATGTCGCTGTGGGTGGATGTGTTAAGCTCCAAGGCGCCGCCGAAGATGTCGCAACCTTTCTGATAATAACGCCATGCTGCGTCCAAAGCGCCGGGACTTAGCTCCACATCGGCATCTATAAATACCAGCAACTCGCCCTGCGCCAAGTTCGCCCCAACGTTGCGGCCTGCGCCGGGGTTGAAACGCACGGCCTGGTGATGGTAAGAGACCTTATCGAACGAATCCGCAATGTGTTTAACCCGATCATGTTCCGAGCAGTCTATGACCAGAACCTCGTAGTCCAGGGCGGTTTGTTGTTGCCGCAGTCGGTCAAGAGTTCGGTGGATGGTGTCTTGGGTATTGAACGATGGGATCACAACCGATACGTGCATAAACTAGGGGTCCGAGTGGTATCGTTTGAACAGATCAAGGCGCTGCTCTGCGACTACGTCAATATTGAAGGTGTCTTCGATCAACCTGCGGGCATTTGCAATCTGTTGCGGGCAGGGATTTTGCAAAAAATCTGTAATCGCACTGGCAATGCTTTGAGGGTCCTTTTCTGCTGTGAGCTGACCGGTCTCGCCGGAGCGGACGATTTCCGGAATACCCGAGTGGGCTGAGGCAATCACAGGCACACCGGACGCCATGGCTTCCATAATAACCACAGGCAGACCTTCCATTTCTCCTGAGGCACTGGTCACCGATGGGACAATGACCAAATCGGCTTCGCCCATCTCTTGGCGGACAAAGTCGGTGCCTTTCTGACCAAGAAATGTGACAAGCTGGTTCAAGTCTAGCTGCTCGGCCAGAGATTTGAGTTGGCTTGCGAGCTGGCCGTCGCCTATCAGTGCCAGATTGAACGATATACCCCGGTTTTTAAGGATATGAGCGGCTTCAATCAAGTAATGAAAGCCTTTCTTTTCTACGAATCGCCCCACCGCCAGCAGGCGAGCGGGCGAGTGAACCTGGTAGGCAGACGCCAAACGGTAGGTAAAATCCTGTAAATCCATGCCGCAGCGCACAATGTGAGATTTTTGGCGGCAGGGTTCGATGGCATCAAAGTATTCTATGTTGTAATTGGATATCATTAGCAAGAACTGCGCTTGCTTGAGCTTCTGATGTACACCAAGCGTGTGGGGGGTGCGAAATTCGCCGGCGGAGTGAGCCGTTACGCTGAAAGGAAGCTGCGCGTGGTGTGCGGCGTACATGGCTATGGACGCCGACACATTCATGAAGTGGGCGTGTATATGGGTGACCCGGTCGGCCAAGGCTTGCTCGCCAACACCGGCGGCGATGACATAGTGGTATACCATCTTGGCGCGGCGCTTGATGCCAAATTCGGGGCTGCCAAATGCGCTAAATAGACCGCGTAGATAGTGCACAGGAGAACGGCGCAGCGATTTGGCATTGCACTTGAGGGTGTACGCCCAACTCAAGGGGTAGAGGTAACAGGTTTGAGCCACCAGGTCAGCTGCGTCCGACGCAAGGTTATTGCTGTCCTTACGTATGCCATACAGCGTCAAGTCCAGGCCCAAGCCCCGCAGCGCACGGATTTCCCGACGAATGAACGTGTGCGACTGAGTGCCGAAGCAGGTGGTTAGATAAGCTATTTTCATAATCAGACTGATTGAAAAGGCGGTAAAGTTTAGCACGGTGCAAGAGGAAAGAAGCAGCGTGTCGGGCTTGTTAGGGTTGTTATTACCACTGTGATACGATTGCCGG
>CAYNST010000004.1:13135-60282 GCA_964399955.1 uncultured Cellvibrionaceae bacterium
AGGTTACAACCCATAACTATGACTTCCATTGTTGGTATTTCGATCGTCAACTATAAAACGGCACCCCTGGTCAAGGAGTGTCTTGCCTCCATGGCCAATGACAACCGCACTCATGAGAACACAAGAATCGTCGTTGTCGACAACGACTCCGGCGACGGTTCAGCCGAAGAACTGACCCGATACGTGTCAGAAAACGGATGGAACGACTGGATAGAGGTGGTTCCGGCCGGCAGAAACGGGGGGTTTTCCTATGGGAATAATATCGCCTTCAAGCGCTTGTGCGAAAAAAACTGTGACTATTTGTGGCTTGTCAATCCGGATACGCAACTCCTGCCCGGGGCCTGTGAAGCACTTGTTGCTGCACTTGAGGGGGACGCCACAGTCGGGGCGGTGGGAAGCCGGCTGGAGGATGTGGACGGTACACCGCAAATAGCCGCCTTCAACTTCCCAACGCCCTTCGGTGAGTTCGTGAACACATCGGGGATAGGTTTGGTCTACCGGAGATTTCCCGAGCGGGTTGTACCTCGACCACTGCCCGATCAGCCTGTTGCAGTAGATTGGGTCGCGGGGGCTTCGATGATGCTGAGCCGCAAGGTGGTGGACCGCATTGGCCTGATGGATGAAAAGTACTTTCTGTATTTTGAAGAGGTTGATTATTGTATTGCCATCAGGAAAGCTGGCTTCAAAATCATGTACATCCCTGAAAGCCGGGTCATTCATCATGTTGGAGCGGCTACGGGCATATCCGATACCCGCAAGCAGGCACCAAGACGGCCTGTGTACTGGTTTGAATCACGTCAGCGGTTCTTCCAGAAAAACTACGGGCTTCCCCGGACGTTACTCGCAGACGGGTTCTGGGTTGTCGCCTACTCTGTAAAACGGCTGAAAGATTCGGTGCAGAGAAGGGAGTGTCTGGACCCTCCATTTTTCCTCCGCGACTTCATTCGTCATTCTTCTTTCTTTAGGGGGAGGGCGTCACAATGAGCCCTGGGCTTTGGGCGCTCATTAAGGAGGATTGGGAGGCCAACGGCAAGGACTGGAGCAAGCCCGGATTCCGAGCTTTGGCGGTTTACAGATTTGGGGTTTGGCGTATGTCAATTCGCAGCAAACTGCTGCGAGCGCCGTTCAGTTTCATCTATCGCTGGTGCTTTCGTCGGGTCCGCAACCGATATGGCATAGAATTTCCATACAGTATCCAGGCTGGACGTCGAATCGTGATCGAGCACCAGAGCGCCATAGTTGTTCACGGCAACGTCGTGATGGGAGACGGCTGCATCATTCGCCAGGGGGTGACAATAGGCAACCGGCACCCGGCGGACCCCTTCACCGCCCCGGTACTGGGGCAAGGGGTCAACGTTGGCGCTGGAGCCAAGCTCATAGGCGGCATACGTATAGGCGACTTCGCAAACATTGGCGCCAATGCGGTTGTTGTAAAAGATGTGCCGCCAGGCGTGACGGTAGTAGGAATACCCGCACGGCCAATTGGCAAAGCATCAATGTAAAAATGGCGAAATTTAGAAGATTTGGGTGCGGGGGACCTCTCCTGTGCCGGTCGACAAGGGGTCGGCCGACATTAACCGGTGGGATCAACTATCGAAAGACTGCGGGATGAATATGAGACTTGCACAGTTGTACGCGCAAATTGGCAGCCACTTCAGTGTGAAAAACGCCATCAACAAAATGTACTTTGGGCGTCCCTTTCCTGAAAACTGCCAAAAGTTGCTGTTTCTCTACGAGTCTGACAACTCCATAGCCTTCAGCCAGGCGTTCCCCTTCCTGTATTACTCGCGGGAGATTTGTGAGCAATACAATATCTGCGTACGCACGGTCTCCCGGGACGATTTTGAAAGTTCCCGATACAGAGACTACAGCGATATCGACATTATCTGCTTCCAAAGCTCTTTTACAATGGACGAAGCAGAGCTGGACGGCTTCATTAAAAAAGCCCGCTTCAAAAGCCCTAACGCGCGTTTGGTCTACTTCGACTGGTTTGCGCCTTTGGACCTCCGCTTGGCCAGCCTGCTGAATGAGCGCGTTGACTGTTATGTGAAGAAGCAGGTATTCAGCGATCTGGACCGGTATCGCCAACCAACCATGGGCGATACAAATTTGATGGATTACTACGGCAAGATGTTTGGCTTGGAGTATCCCCAACAATATTTCCCGGTCCCGGAGGGGTTTTTCAGGAAGCTCTTGCTGGGACCGGGGTTCTTCACCGCCGACTTTATGCTGGCGCAGTTTCATGGTGCCCAGCCGCCTCTGGCAGGGCGGCAGCAATCTATAGATGTCCACGCTCGGCTGGGGGCCAATGGCAGCGACTGGTACACGCGCATGCGCAAGCTGTCGTTGGATGCGGTATCGGCAATCCCCGGTATTGAAACCGTGACAACGACAGGCATTCAGCAAAAGAAGTATTTGGCCGAGCTGGCAGATTCCAAAATTTGCTTTAGCCCCTTTGGTTACGGGGAGGTCTGCTGGCGTGATTACGAAGCCGTCATGTGCGGCAGCCTGTTGTTCAAGCCGGATATGCAACATATTCGCACAGAGCCGAACATCTTCGTCAACGGAGAGACTTATGTTGCGCTTCGCTGGGATTTCTCCGATCTGGAAGAAAAAGTTAAATACTATCTGGAGAACGAGAGCGAGCGGCAGAGAATCACCCAAAACGCGTTTGAACTGGTGCAATCTTATTTGGCAGAAAAGCGCTTTCTGAAGCAGATGAAGCCGCTTTTTACGCTTGCGGCCACTAAAGCCCAGTTGTCGCGCAATATGGTTGCTTAATCAGAAACCGGGCGATTTATCCGGCCGTTAGGATAAACCGGTTATACCGACCGCGCAGCTGACACCGCCCCGCCCCCGGGGCTTTCAATTGCTTCCAACACCTTCCTCCCTTTTAACACGGTCTGCGCCGCTCGGCGCAGACCGCTATCCCTTGTGGCCTGGTAGTATTAAACGCCAGCATTCATTGCTGTTCAGGCTTCACAGATGCCCGTCATCTGGATCGGAAACTCAAAATTAGCCTGGGTCTCAGCTCCCACCATGTCAAATACCCGTCACTTAGCTTCATTGTCACCGCGACAATCTGTTGGCGAGAGTCAAAAGCTCGACGCAATTCAACGTAAAATTTCCTGGTTGAAAAGATTTAAACGCCAAAATATGTTGTGAAATACTCGTGCCTGGCTCGTTCGTCGATCAAGTTGTTTCAACCATCTGCCTAATCTTTACTCCGAAATAACCAGTGTTTGCGCACTTACCTATATAAAAAGCATAAAACGGCATTATTCCCCATTAAAGTTGTTGACATTTTGCAATTTTTAATAATTGTGGCGTGCTTTTCCTCTCGGTTTCTCATTGTTGTCCCACACTTTATTCAAACGGGCGCTGGAGCGGTTTGGCTGGCGTTTCGACGCCGACGTAATTCCGACGGTGCGTTTTGACTTACTTATGAAGATCTACCTTCTGGCTGCTTGAAACAAGTGGCAAATCCTACCAAGTGCGGAGCGATTAATGTTTAAGCGAGTTAACCCTTTCGCGGTGCTGTTGCTGTCAGCAACTCTCACCGGTTGTTTACCTGAAGATTTGGCCTTGGAGTTAAATGGATTGAGCACTGATAACACTCCGCCAGAAATCACCCTGGCAGGTGCGGCGATCGTCAATGTGGAATGGGGCTCAGTGTACCAAGACCCCGGCTTCACTGCGTTTGATGCCGAAGACGGAGATATAACACACAAAGTTTTGACTGATGGTCATGCAGTAAATACCAGTCAGGAGGGGTTTTACCACGTAACTTATCAAGTTAAGGATTCCGGTAACGCCAGAGCCAAGGAAAAAAGCCGTATTGTTGTAGTTTTGCAACCGCAGGATGGCTTGCCGGATCCTGCCCCGGTTGACCCGACACCTGTTGACCCGACGCCGGTTGACCCGACGCCTGTTGACCCGACGCCTGTTGACCCGACACCGGTTGATCCAACACCCGTTGATCCCGTGCCGGAAGATCCAGACCCGATTGAAGAAGAGCCTGGGGTTGATGTGCCAGAGGATCCGGATGCAGAAAACCCTCCCGTTGTGCATGTGCCAGCCATTTTGTCTTTCAAATTGATTGGCTTCACCGGCGCCAACAATAAAGAGGTTCTGGACCTGCAATCTTTGCAATCAGGCGATGTGGTAGATCTGTCACTGATGACGACCAACCTGGTTAACGTCATGGCTGTGTCCGCCGACCAGACCCGTACAGGCAGTGTGCATTTTGAGCTGGAAGGCCCTGTCTCAATTAACCGATATGAAAATGTGGCAATTTACACCATGGCACCTGAGCCGGAAAATCTGGATATCTCCGAAAACGGCTTGCCGGTGGGTGACTACACTCTTTCCGCTACCAGTTATGCACTGCCGGATATGAACGGTGATCGCAGTCGTACCACCACCATTACCTTCTCAGTGGTTGAGGGCGAGAGCGTTGATCCAACCATTACGGTTACCCCCAGTATCTTGGGGCTGGATTTTGTCGCAGTTGCAGATGATTCCAATGAATACATTCAAGTTAAGCGGCTTGCTAATGGAGTGAAGATTGACCTTGCCACCCTGGCGGCGAGTAGAGTGAATGTATTGGCTGAATCAGAGAACGTTGAAAAAACCGGCAGCGTAAGGTTCTCATTAAGCGGGCCCATTGCAATAGATCGGGTTGAGAATGTTGCTGAATACACCATGGCCGATGGCGGACAGCATCTCAGTATTGATCCCAAGCAGAGTCAGTTTCCGGTTGGTCACTACACCCTGAGTGTGACGCCTTTTTCTGCGGCCGATGGCCTAGGTGTGCCCGGGCGCACCCGGACCGTGTCCTTTGAAGTTATGCGTACGCCGCCAGTTGCTCCACCAGTGGTAACGCTGCTGGCTGTGGATGATTACTTCACCATGCAGTTCGAGGAACAAAAGACTTTCACCGTAACGGCGAACGATACTTTTTCCAAAAGCCAGGCCAGCTTCAAGGTAGTGCAGTATCCCAAGAAGGGTGAAGCTGTAATGGGGGTGGACGGCTCATTTATTTATCACCCGCACACACACGGCGACGATATGTTCGTATACCAGGTGCGCGAAGGCGCAGTCTTCAAGCAGGCCAAGGTGTACATGACCATTTTGCCGCCCAAGCAGACCAGCACGTCCAGCTTTACTGCAATCAAGCCCTCTAGCGACTCGCGAATAATCTACGTCAGCAGCTCTCAGGGTAATGACGCAAACGATTGCGCAAGTGCGGCCAAGCCCTGTAAATCACTAAATGCTGCATTTGGTAAGGTGCGCGCAGGTGCGCCGGACCACGTCTACTTGAAGCGCGGTGACGTTTGGAGAGGTCAGGCCATGAGCGGTATCAAGTCGGGCCGAAGTGCCAGTGAGCCCGCAGTTGTTGCATTTTACGGCGACAGTGGTCCGCGTCCGCGCATTGAGCACAACAAAAACTTTATCCATTCATTTAGTGACCGAACCGTGGTCAGTAACATTCATGTCATAGGCATTCATTTTGATGCTTATAAATTGACTCCTGGTGGCGCCTCCTTTACCGGCTCGGGCAGTGATCACGCTAACCTGGTGTTCCTGTTGAATTGTGAGAACGTGTTGCTGGAGGATAATATCTTCAATCACCTTGAGATAATTATTCAGAGCTACGACGGGAAATCGCCAAAGAACTTCACCTTGCGTCGCAATATCTGGACCGGTGCCTACATCAACACTTCATCTACCAGTCAAAGCAAGCGCCCCTCGAATATTTACGCGGCGGGTGTTGATGGTCTTGTCATTGAAGAGAACGTGTTTGACTATGGCGGATGGAATCCTCAGGTGAAAGGCGCAGGCGGCAACATGTATAACCACAACCTGTACCTGCAGGCCAGTAACAATGGAGATCGAGTGGTTGTGCGCAACAACATCATCACCCGGGCATCCAGTCACGGCGTGCAGATGCGTGCTGGTGGCTTGGCTGAAGATAACTTTTTTGGCCGCAACGCAATTGGTTTGTTGATGGGGTATAACCAGGTGGCCCTGAAACCGGGCGTCAAGGCTCACGCCATCAATAACGTGGTCACAGAAGGGCATACCATGATCAAAGGCGACGCTCCTTGTTCAGGCGTCAACCTTTGTTCATCAGCAGTCTACGGTGTTCACTTTGATGTCAACGGAGCGGCTGATTGGAAAGCACAGGGCAACATTGTGCATTCCCGTGCGGAGATAGACACTCTCTGGAATCAACATTACTCTGGGCTGGTGATTCGGGCGTTTGAGGGAATTGACAAGCCGGCAGTTGCTGCTTCAGGTAATCAGCAGTGGTCGTTCGGAAGCAATGTGCTGAAGAATGTTGTTCAGGTCAGCAAGCCTGGGCTGACCCTTGGCGACTACTACGCTCACTTGTCCCGAGCTGGCGTGGTCACCCAAAACCATGCGGGTTCGGATAACTTTGACCGATTCATGACGATGGTCAAGTCACGCGAACTGCAGAAGTGGGATGACCGCCTGAGTGCCAAGGCTGTCAATAACTATATCCGGACCAGCTTCGGAAAGTAGCTAAGCCAATGAGGCCCATCGCCATTCAGGCGAGGGGCTGAAACCAGAAAGGCGCCTGACGCAACATCAGGCGCCTTTTTTTGCGGGAGAAACAACGGCGTAAAAGTAAAAGAACGGCTGCAGTGGCTCAACATGGCCATTGGGGACGGATTGCCTGGTGAGGCGGTTGGAGAGGTAACCGCTAAGCGCTCACCGACGCACTGCTGGAGATCCTAAAGTGATGCGCCTGCGGGCAACCGCAGACGCACTGACTCACCGTTTAGATGGCAAGATTCGCAGGCTGAGCTTCTTTTGCGGTGAGCCCCTTCACGCACTTCCCCTTGATATGAGTGGGGACGGGAGCCTGCATCAGCGCCAGTATGGTGGGTGCAATGTCCAGGGCGTGGCCGTCTGAGATCGGCGCGCCCTTCTGGATGCCTTGCCCGCTGACAAACATGAACCCGGTATGGCGATGGCTGCCTGCTCGGAAATGCGGTACGGGGCCTATGCGTCCAAATTGTGGGTGTTCAACGGCGTCTGTAGCAAACTCTTCCTGCCAGGCGACGACGATATCTGCGTCTGACAGGCGGGGGTTGTTATCCAGTGGCTCCTTGCGCGTTTTGATGATGTGTTTCACCATGGGCACGCCGCTGCGTGAGCATTTCAGTTTGCCCAACTCTGCACAAATTTCATCTACTACGCGATGATAGTCTGCAGGTTCAACAAGGCCGTGAGTCTCCCGGCCTTTCAAGTTGATGCGGATGTAGCCTTCGGAGAAACTTGGCAAAGCAAACGCCTGCATCTTGGGCCAAAGTTGGTTGTACCACAGGGTTGGCTGGTACCAGGGGCGGTCTCCAAACAATTGTTTGGCTTTCACCGGTCCCATTGGGTAGTCCGGACTGTCAAACTCAAGTGCTGGTGCCAGCTTGTTGTATACCCGCGTTGGCAGCTTTTCCCGTGCGAATTTGATCAGTGGGTTGCCCTTGCCAATTGTATTCCAGACATGGCGCTCCCAGGTGTTCCAGGTCTGGCGGGTTACCGGCTCACTCAGCTCGGCAACATTGCCCAGCGCGGGCCGCTGGAAGCAATAGCGGTACATGAATTCCGGCAAAAAGAAGGTGGAGGGCAGGTCCATGGTGTTGGGGCCCATTCCATGCGCGGAGAAGACCACTACCTTGGCGTCTGCCGGCGCCTGAGCCAAAATGTCGCCTATGGCCGCGTCTATTTCTTTGAATACATTTTTCAGGGGATCCTTGGGCAGCTTGTCTCGACCCGGAATGTCGGCGTTGTACAGTGGGTGCTCCGGTTGAAACTGCCAGAAGTTGTGGCCGGCTCCGTGTGTCTCCCCAAAAACCGTAAGGAAGAGGTCCCACTTCTCCCTCTGCAGCAGGTCGACGCAGACCTTGGCTCTGGCGCGTACGCCCGTTACCAGCATATCGTAGACGCGGGCCACAGCATCCATATTAAGCGCGTGTGCGTAGTCGCGATGCAGACCCGGGTGCTCTCCGTGTTTCGCCATTAGCTCGGCATAAACCGCGGGGTCATTGGACTCCTGCTCAATTTGGGGGGAGTGTGCACCCCAGGCATTGAACTGCAGGCCATTGAGGTTCTTTTGCAAGCGTACTTGCGGAACATCAAAGGAGCAAACCCTGAATTTGTCACCCAGCGCAAAGAACGCAGGGTATTCGTCGTACTCGTAGGCGGCGCGGGTGTGAATGTTGTAATCAGGTGAATATTTCAGCGGCGTCCAGTAGCCGGTTTCCTCTGGCATAACGCCGGTGGCAAAGGTCGTCCACGGCAACTCCGCCGTGAATACGTCAAAATTCTCCAATTGCCCATAGCAGCCTGCGGCTTTAAGTTTGGCAAAGTTCGGAAGCTCGCCCTCGTCCATCCACTTTTCAAGAATGGTCGGTTCTGCCGAATCCAATCCTATAGCGATAACAGTCATAATTGTATTCCTCTAATTTCAGAATCTTGGATGACGAATCAGTTCGCCGCGTACGATGGGGGGAAGCGCTATCTAGGCCCGCGCTTGAACGGCGCCTGCCAGTTCGGCAATTCGTTTTGACCAGGCATCCCAGTTCAGGCGCTCTTCGTACGCGCGGCGACAGGACTTGCTCAAAGCCGGATAAAGCTCTGGTTGTTCCAGTAGCTCAATTGCCTTGTCTGCGTATGTGGAGCCGCCGGCAGACCCAGGAATAAGGAAGCCGTTTACCCCCTCTTCCACCAGTGTCGCTATACCTCCAACGTCTGCCACAATGGCCGGCATGCTGAATGCATTGGCCTCGGCTATCACCATGGGGGTACAGTCGGCTCGAGTGGGCAGAACCAGAAAGTGTGAGCGGTGCAGAATTTCAATGTAGCGACGCTGTTGCTCTGGCACGTTTTTGTTGAGATAGGGAATAACCTCAACGTTCTGGGGAACCCGGGTGTCAGGCTCGCAACCAATTATGGTCAGGCGGGCGTCGATGCCACGCTCGGTTAGCGATTTAATCATTTCAATGGCCAGGCTGCCGCCCTTGCGGCGCCACTCCTTGCCGACAAACAACAGCTCCAGCGGGCTGGCGAGGCTTTTTTCCGCGCCCTGAAGAGGAACCGTATCCATGTTGAGGCCAAAAGGAATCACATTGATCTTTTCCGATTCTGTAGCAAAGATATCGGCAAACTCTCGTTGGGCTCTTTCAGCCATGAAGTGTGACGAGTACACGACCTTTCGGCTCATTTTTAGTACAGTCCGCTCCTGTTCGAACGCAATGTCCTCCACCGGCTGTGGATAGGTCTCCCGAATGAACAGGGGCGTCGCGTCGGTGACGAAAATGACCGGGGGGATAGTCTCCGGGTGCGTGAGGCTGGCCAGAATCTCTGATGCAACCGGAGCGACCACTACGTCCAGATTGGCGCTGTGGCGCGCCAGATCGCGCTCCATGATGCGCACGAAATACTTGAAGAGCCGACCGCGCACCCAGGTAAGAGAAGCGAACCTGCCGTTGTTCATGGAGCGGTAGGCGCGGCTGGACCAACCCTTGGCCTGATGAAACTGTTCTCCGATGACGGTGACCTCAACCTCCGGCAGCCTTGCCAGCGCCTGATGGATGTAGTAAACCGTGCCGCTGAAGTTGTTGCGGTCATACGGGTTGTGGGCACTGATGAGACCTATTCTTAGCATGGCGATGGTTCAGTCCGAAACTCAAGTTATGCAAGGGGGGCGCCGCAGCCGATTGCCCGTCACCTGCAGGATTTGTGCCTCATGGGCTATATTGATAGTCTGCCAGTACGTCTGATATGCAGGCGCGAACTGCATAAACTGGGTTTGGTTCAGCTAAAGCCACTTTTTATGATCATTTTTTGTACTGCTTGGCGCGGCCGGGCATCTTAAGTGTCAGGAAATCAGGCACATTCGGAGGTTTTATGGGTTTCATAGTCTGATATCCTCGCGTCGGGGCACTCGCTGGGCATTATAGCTGTTCCTCGTCCCAGAATAGCTTGTTGCTGTACTTTGTGACAAAGGCAGGCGAGATTGGCCATGAAGTTGCAGCCAACGGCCCGAATACGTTGACCGGCGCGCTTGGAACCTATACGGGTGTCAGGGCAAAGTGTGCCGTCGCCCGGCAAGCTAAGGGAGACTGTCAAAGGCCTCGACACCCCTGGTGAGCGTAAATACCGGTCGCGACCTTCACAGTTGCCCGCTCATTGCTCTGGCGAGGCACCTATATGATGACATGAGCAGGCGCGCCGACCGATGTCTTGTCCCTCTTTGGCCCTGTTAGATTCCTTCAATTTGGTTGTTGACTGCTATGACTGATTCTGTAAATCCCAGTATTTTGGCATGGGTGGCCCTGCTCGGTTGGCCTATTGTGGCGTTTGTGCTGGTCAAAAAGTACGAAGTCCAGCGAGCAGTTATCTTGGCGATACTTATCCCATACCTTTTCCTGCCGTTGCGGGTAAAGCTGGATGTGCCCGGCTTGCCAGGTATTACCAAAGCCATCATCCCCGGAATCGCCATTGTCTTTGCATTGATGGCAGCCAAGCATAGATTCCTTGAACTGCCCAAGCCGCTGTTTCTCCGCGTGGTCCTGTTGCTGCTGTTTATCTTTCCGATACTGACATGGTTCACCAACCGCGAGGCACTGGTGTTGCCGGCAAAATTTATACCCGGCGAAGGCTTTCCGGATATTGTACACAACACGTTCATCAATTTTACTACAGTCTACGTGCCGTTCATGCTCGGCTACAAGTATCTCGCGCGTCCCGCAGACCATGAGCTGTTGGTGAGAATTATATTGACCTTTGGCCTGATCTATTCCGTATTTGTGCTGTGGGAGGTGCGTTTCAGTCCGCAGTTGCACCGCAATCTCTACGGCTTCTTCCCCCATGATTGGCGGCAGATGGTCAGGTACGGAGGGTTCCGGCCGGTAGTATTTCTGGGGCATGGATTGGTGGTGGCGCTTTATATGGCCTTGGCCTTGCTGTGCGCCTTCACGGTATGGAGAAACGCCGAACGCAAAAAAAAGGGCAAGGCACTGCTTTGTTTTCTGTACCTCTCGGGAGTGTTGTTCCTGTGCAAGAGTGCGGGCAGTTTGATCCTCTCTGTGCTGTTCTTGGGCCTGATCTGGTTTACCGGAAGGCGCTTACAGCTGAAGCTATTGAACTACCTGATGATCGTGGTGATCCTCTTCCCGGTGTTTCGCAGCTCGCCCTATTACCCAGACCAATGGCTGTATGAAACCGCCGCAAGCTTTGATGAAGATCGCGCTCAGTCGCTGGGGTATCGATTCAACATGGAGAACCAGTTGATTGAACGCACTGCCGAGAAAAGCCTGTTTGGCTGGGGGGGCTGGGGCCGCAACTTCATCTATCATGAGCGCACCGGCGAAAGCTTGATTGTTGTGGACGGCTTCTGGATCATCGCCTACAGCAAGTTTGGCTGGGTGGGTTACGTGGCGTTGTTCTGTCTCTATGCGTTCCCGGTGATGGTGCAGGCTCGCTTTGCCAAGCGCTCCAAAAAGCTCGAATTGTCGCCCTACACCCTTTGTCTGTGCTGCCTGTTGGCCTTGAACCTGATGGACTCACTGGTCAACGCGTCCATGTCTATCTTTTCTGCTCTGATAGCCGGGGCAGTCTGGGCCAACGCGCATCTTCCCGCAGAAGCCCGGGCGAAGGTCACAAAGAAGAAGCCTGTAGCGACTACTGAGGAAGCTGCTCCCCAGCCAGTCTGAAGTGCGGGCGCCAAGAGCATTGTCTGGTTGCCCGGAGTCGTGGTGTGGGGATTAGCCGCTGCACAAGGAGTGCTCTATCTATTGCCCGGGCGGCTAAGCTATAATGCCGCCCGCTCTAAGGGGCTGCCGGTGGTGCCTGTGGCGCGCCGGTCCCGCACCCCGGAAGGCCCGCATCTCTCACAATTTACGCTGTTGCAACCATATGGCTCAAGTAGGCACGTCAACCTCAGAACGCACAGGTTTAAGGAAAAAAATCCTTAGCGGTTCCATCTGGACGGTTGTCGGGTTCGGCTCTCATAAAGCCATGCAGCTGTTCTCCAATCTAATCCTGACCCGTTTGCTCTTTCCGGAAGCCTTTGGTTTGATGGCGATTGTCAACGTATTCATCAGTGGCATGTACATGCTGAGTGATATGGGCATCAAGCCGGCCATCATTCAGATGAATAAGTCAGGCGACATGAACTTCCTCAATACCGCCTGGACCATTCAGATCATCCGTGGTTTTGTGCTCTTCGCCTTGATGTGTCTGCTGGCTTACCCCGCCTCCCTGCTCTACGATGATCCTCGCCTGTTACCCCTGCTGATTTTTACCGGAGTCACCACGATCATCTCCGGCTTCAAATCCATTGGTACTCATCTGGCAGACCGGGCGCTGATGGTCAAGCGCAGCATTGTGCTGAAGCTGGTCGGCCAGGGTGTGTCGGTGATCATCATGATCAGCCTGGCGCTGACCATCAATACCGCTTGGGCAATCGGCGTGGACCCGGTATGGGCGCTGGCCATCGGAACGGTGATGGGTGTGGTAGCGGAAGTGATCACCGGGTACATAATTTTACCCGGGCACAAGCACCAGTTGCGGTTCGACAAGCCCTCGGCGCTGGAGCTGTTCCATTTTGGCAAATGGATTTTTTGGGCCACCCTGTTTACCTATTTTGGCGGGCACGGCATCCGCTCCATAGAAGGCATTTTTGTCGATATCAAGACCCTCGGCTTCATTACTATCGCCGCTACCCTGGCCTGGGCGATGGTAGAGCTGATTCAGCAGTTCCAGGCAAAGGTCATCTTTCCCACTCTGGCCATCTACCATCGGGAAGAGCCCTCACGCTTTGCCAGTGTCCTGGCGAGGATGCGCGTGCGAATCATGGTTCTGGCGGTGCCGATGTTTGCCACGGCGTCACTGCTGTCCAATATCATTATTGACTTCCTCTACGATGACCGCTATGCCATGGCTGGGCCTTTGCTGGCGCTGTTGGCCATCAATGGCGCAATCAGCACCCTGCCTATGCTGTATCAAAACGCACTTATGGCCCGGGGCGACACTCGCATGCATTTCATCCTGGTGATGCTGACTACGGTATTCCGCGTTGGTGGCATGGTGGCCGGCTTCTATCTGGGCGGCGTATTCGGCATGTTGATCGGTACGGGGGTGGGCAGCCTGCTGGTGTATCTGTTTGTCGCGGTGGTGGCGAAGCGTCATGGCTGGTTGGCATGGAAATCGGATTTTGTGTCCATCGTGGCTATTATGGCGTTTGCCTATGTGTCCTATTACCTCAATGTTGCCAACTGGCCGGTGGCATAGCCCAAGCTACCGGCTTCAGGGCGCCAGGGCGCGCAGGACGGTCGTCGATGGATGCGGTTAAAATGTGATCGGGTCGGCAGGTTCCTTTTTCCGTTCGACCCGGGCAGTACCAGGCCTTGCCTGCCACCGTATAGGCAGCGTAAATTAGCCTGTTGGTGCTGTAATCAGTAATTTCACGCACATCTCCGGGCTTAATCTTTGCGCCCGCCTGTGCGGCTTTTTTGCCAACCCCTAGAGTGAATTGACTGCAGATGGTTTGCAGGCTCAGCCTCGTGTGAAATCAAGGAAACAACGTGACAACCCCTGACGCACCTGTATTGCCCCAGCTTCCGCATCCCGTTTATTTCGTTTGTAAAAACCGGGATCAATGGGGTGACCTCATGCAGGGGAAGGTACCACCCAGGCTGGAAGATCTGCACGATCGTTTTCGAGACGCGCGCGACTCCTGGTCGACTCAGCCCTACATACAGTTAAAGCAGCGTGGTCTTGATGTGCACCTGGTTTCACAGCTGGTGCCGGGGCAGATCAACATTGTGACCTATGACCAGTTGATCATATCCGAGCACCCCTATAAAAGTTATGTGGTGTGCTGCCGGCACGACAGGGGCATTCCTCGCATCTGCGAGCAGACTATTGTGCAAAACAAGGACAACATCTTTGGGCCAACCGATCACTATCTGCCGCATTGGCCGCAGCCGTTCATAGAGCCGCGCAACCCGGCGCGTGGCACGCGGGTAGAGCGGGTGTCATATAAAGGCCGCCTGCTCAATCTGGCTGAACCCTTTCGGTCGCCAGAGTTTCTGGCCAATTTGAAGTCGCAGGGCTTTGAACTGGTGGTCAGCCCCGAGGAGGATGCCGCCCGCGTGCGAGATTCCCGTGACTACTCTGATGTGGACGTAGTGTTGGCGGTGCGCAATTGCACCGAATACAACCTGTCCATCAAGCCTCCCAGCAAGCTGTTGAACTCCTGGATCTCCGGCTGCCCGGCGCTGGTAGGTCCGGAATCGGCGTTCCGGCAATTGCGCAACGGGCCCCTGGACTTCATTGAGGTTCGCTCCCCGGACGAGGTTATTGCCAGCCTCATCAAGCTTCGGGACAACCCCCAGTTGTATCAATCCATGGTTGATAACGGTCACAGCCGGGCAAAAGAGTTTTCGACGGACAGCATCGCATTGCTTTGGCGCAACCTGCTGGCCGGCCCCATTGCTGAAGGTTATCAGCGCTGGACCAAGGCCAGTCCGCTGGAGCAAAAAGTGATGCGCCCGCTGCGCTTTGGCGTTCAGGCCGTGCAGCACCGGTTGGAGCGGCAACGCTTCAAAAAGCTGATCCACGAGGGGCCGCGCCTTTTCTCTAATCCTTGAGCTTATGAAGAGCGCATATCAGTTTGACGTTTTGTATAGCATTCTAGAAGTAGACAAAACCAATGATTTCAAGTCGACAGGTTACGCAATTGCAATCACAAACTTCTGTGGCAGATGGCACGGAAGTGGTTGCAGGGCTGGTCACACGCCCTGTTTCGAAGGCTAGGATTGGCCGCAAGTTCGAGATTGACACGCTGCGTGGGCTGGCTTGCCTCATGCTGGTCGCCTACCACGTGGTGGGCTATTCGGCCAATAGTGGGTTGCGGTTGGAGTCCGGATTTCTACGGGATTTGAATGACCTGTTAAGTTATTTCCGCATGCCGCTGTTTACGGTGTTGTCCGGTTACGTCTACGCCTTGCGTCCATTCAATTCGAATGCGCTGGGCTTCGTGCAGGGCAAGGCCCGCAGACTGTTGCTGCCAATGCTGTTTGTTGGAACCCTGTTTGCAATAACCCAAAGCCTGGTTCCTGGCGCGAATGACACAGTAGACAACTGGTGGCTCCTGCACATTATTCCCTACGGGCACTACTGGTTCGTTGAGTCGCTGTTTTTGATTTTCATGCTGATCATGGCGCTGGAGTATTTTCAGTTGCTGCGGACGCCCCTTCAGGTAATTGCTGTTTTTGCACTGGCGGCACTGGCCTACACACATCATATTGGCACAGCCTATTTTTCCATATTGGGCGCAGTCTACTTGCTCCCTTACTTTTTAGTGGGTCTGTTTGTATGCCGATTTGAAGTGCACAAACGGCTGCGCAGCCGCCTTGCCTGGTTGTTTTTACTTGGCCTTCTGGCGTACGCGGCCACACTGGAAGTCACCCCTGCAGCAAAGTGGACGGCAGAGGCGCTTGTGCTTGGCGTATGTGGTTGCGTGGCGCTGCTGTCTACGCGATTCAGCCACTCCTGGCTGGCGCAGATCGGCCGCTATTCCTATGCCATTTTCCTGTTTCACGTATTCTTCACCGCCGGCTGTAGGATACTGCTCAGCCGCTTGGGCGTTGACGACACCCTGTTGCAATTCTTAGCGGCGACCGTGCTGGGCTTGTCGGGGCCTATCGCGCTTGAACTGATACTACGGCAGTACCGTGTACCACGCTTGTTGTTTTTGGGGCAAAAATAGGGCGCGCTGTTGAGGCGGGTCAGGTGCTGGGGCGGCCAAGTCGAACAAGCCAGCCCGTGCTATTGCGGCCCAAGCTCGACCGCAGCCGGGGTATGCACCCCAAGGTGAGTCGGGCGCTTTACGATTTTGCTCTTGCCTCCATCCTTTTGGCAATTTAAACAGTAACAATCATCATCTACCGGTTGAGCAGATACAGCCGGCCAAGGTGAGGGGGCGCCTATCCCACAAGCCTGTTTCACCAATCTGGAAGGAGTGGAGTCTTGCTGCAAATCTTTTTTGACGGTTGGCAGCCGATCATTCGTACCGGTGTGATTGGCGTGCTGGGCTATATCAGCATTGTTTTCCTGCTGCGGCTTTCCGGCAGGCGAACCCTGTCCAAGATGAACGCTTTTGACTTCATTGTCACAATTGCGCTGGGTTCCACCCTGGCGACTGTGTTATTGAACAAGGATGTGTCTCTTGCGCAGGGCGTGCTCGCCTTTGCCGCACTCATTGGCATGCAATACCTGGTCACCTGGCTGTGCGCCCGCATGGACTGGGTGCGCAACGTGGTTACAGGCGAGCCGGCACTGCTGTTTTACCAGGGCAACTACTTGGGTGACGCCATGAAGAAGGCCCGGGTTGCCAAAAATGAAGTTCAGTCAGCGGTGCGCGCGGCGGGGTTAGAATCCATGGACGCGGTCAAGGCTGTGGTGATCGAAACCGACG
Organism: uncultured Cellvibrionaceae bacterium; assembly: GCA_964399955.1. Classification (GTDB taxonomy): domain Bacteria; phylum Pseudomonadota; class Gammaproteobacteria; order Pseudomonadales; family Cellvibrionaceae; genus CAYNST01. Next base: position 29,649 of record CAYNST010000004.1, read on the forward strand.
GCACCTTCAACGTAGTCAAAAACGACGGCGAGGCAAAACGATCCAGCCTGGAGGGCCTGCTGCCGAGGGATTGAGCCGCAGGAATGCCCATCTCCCCCCAACGCCGGCCCCGCTTGCTGGTTCGGTTTGAAAGTCGCCCCACTCAAACGCTGGTCAGACAACCAGTGTGGCAAGTGCGGGCAAACGTTGAATCTACTCGTCGATTGCCGCAAGATACCCCTTAACCCGCGTTCACCTATCATGGCACAGTGGCTCCCATGCGATTCATTCACACCTCCGACTGGCATCTGGGTCGGCAGTTTCACAACGTCTCTTTGCTGGATGACCAGAAGCACGTACTGCAGCAGATAGTGGGTTATCTCCAGTCCGAACAGGCGGACGCCTTGGTGATAGCCGGAGACATTTACGACCGCTCCGTGCCGCCTGCCGCTGCAGTTGAGCTGCTGGATGAGGTGATCAATCACATATGCGAAGAGACGGGATTGCCAATTCTGATCATCTCCGGCAATCATGACAGCGCAGAGCGCTTGAGCTTTGCCGCGCGACAACTCCAGCGGGCCGGAGTGCATATTTTTGCGGATCTGGAGCAGGTGACCCGACCGGTCAGCCTCTGCGGCCGCTCAGGTGTTGAGGCAGACTTCTACGGTATTCCCTACTGCGACCCCGAGCAGGTGCGCCACCAATTTGATACCCCCGTTGCCAACCATAACCAGGCGCACACATATCTGGTTGAGAAGATCAAGACAGCACACGCTACCAGCCGGCACCGCGTGTTGATCAGCCACTGTTTTGTCGACGGGGCAGAGGAGTCCGAGTCCGAACGGCCCTTGGCCGTAGGCGGCGCAGACCGGGTGGACTACCAACCGATGAGCTGTTTTAGCTACGTGGCCCTAGGCCACCTGCACGGGCCCCAGCAGCGCGCCCTGGCACATATCCGCTATTCGGGTTCCATCCTCAAATACAGTTTCTCCGAGCAACACCACAAAAAGGCCGCCACCTTGGTGGAGATTGATGCACAGGGGCAGGCGAGCACGCGTCAGTTGCCCCTGCAGCCTCTGCGCAACATGCGGGTGATCGAAGGTGAAATGGAGGAGGTGCTGGCGGCGGGAAGACTTGACCCGCATGCCGACGACTACCTTTTGGTGAGACTCACTGACCGCCATGCCATTCTGGACGCCATGGGCAAGCTGCGCCGTGTCTACCCCAACGTCCTGCACCTGGAGAAGCCGGGCATCATGACCGCAGGCGACAGTAACGGCCTCAGCCGGGAACGGCTGCAAAGGGGAGAGCTGGCCATGTTCCGTGACTTCTACCAGCAAATTGCCGGAGCAGCGCTGACGGATGCGCAGGACGAGGCGCTGCAGGCTCTGCTGGACAGGTTGCAGAGGGAAACCAAATGAGGCCGATCCGGCTGGAAATGCAGGCATTTGGCCCCTTTGCCGAGCCCGCCCGGGTGGACTTCACCGCGCTGGGCACCAACCCCCTGTTCCTGATCAACGGCCCCACCGGTGCCGGTAAAAGCTCGCTGTTGGATGCCATTTGCTTTGCACTTTACGGCCAGACCACCGGCAGCGAGCGGGACGCCTCGCAGATGCGCTGCGACTACGCCGACATCGACAGCCTAACGCAGGTCAGTTTGGAGTTCTCCCTGGGCGCGCAGGCCTATCGGGTGCTGCGGGTGCCTACCCAGGAACGCAGCAAGGCGCGCGGGGAGGGCACTACAACTCAGCAGACCTACGCCCAATTGTGGAAGCTGAATCCGGATGGCGCCGATGATCAGCTACTGGTGGCCAAAAGCGCGCTGGAGGTGACACGCGAGGTGGAAACCCTGACCGGCCTCACGGTGGAGCAGTTTCGCCAGGTCATGGTTTTGCCGCAAGGCAAGTTTCGCGAGTTTTTGCTGGCGGACTCCCAGCAGCGCGAAGCCATTTTCAGCAAGCTGTTTCAAACGCAGATTTACAAACGGCTGGAGGATGCCCTCAAGGCCGAGGCGGCAGGTATTCGCAGGCAGGTGGAAGGCCTGCAGAACCAGATCACCGGCATACTGGAGGGCGCTGACTGCGCGTCGGAGGTGTTGCTGGCAGAAGAACTCGTCACCCTGCAGCCTCGGTTGGCGACGGCGGCAGAGCTGCGCCAGGCGAAACAGACACGGCTCGCCGAGGTGCAGCAACAACTGACGTTGGCGAAAGGTCTGGCTCAGCGCTTCAACGCGCTGGCAGAGTCAGAGGCGCAGCATCGTGCTCATCAGGCCCGCGCTCCGCAGCTAGAGCAGGTTAAAGTTCGGCTGCAGCGGGCTCTGCGGGCTGACAAACTGCTGCCCCATCTGCAGCGCTGGCAGGAGGCGCTTGCCGAACAACAGAAGCTGCAGCAGCAAATTGCAAAAAGTCAGCAGGCACTGGATGCTCAAAAGCGCAGCCACACCCAGGCGTTGCTGCGGCTGCAAGAGGCTGAGCAAGGATCCGCCCAGGTAGAGACCTGGAAGCAGGAAGTTGCCGACCTGCACCGTTGGCGCCCATTGGTGAAAACGCTGGCGGACGCCCAGGGCCACGCGCAAAAGTGCCAGGCACAAGCGGCCGCCAGTGCTCAAAAACTGCAGACCAGCAGTGAACGGCTGACGAACTTGCGGACACGGGCAGAGCAATTGGATTCCGAGCGGGCTCGGCTTGGGCAGGCAATTGCCGCTCTGCCCGGCTGCGAGCAACAGTTGGAGGCATTGGTGCAGATGGGCAAGCTGCGCGCCCGGCTGGACGAGCGTTTGCAAGAGCAGGCGCAGTGGCAGAAAGCCTTGGCGGAGCGCCAGCAGGCAAAGGCCCGGTTGGCGCAACAATGCAGCGTGGCAGATCGCCAATTGAAGACACTGGAGCTGGATTGGCACCGCAATCAAGCGGCTGTGCTTGCGCGGGAGCTTGCGCCCGGCAACGCTTGCCCGGTGTGCGGCAGTACCTCCCACCCGCAACCTGCCAACCCCGTAGGCACGGGGTCTGAGGTCAACAAAGCTGTCATTCAGGCCGCCAAAGACGCGCTCACCGAGGTTCAGCAGCAGAAAGCCACGGCGGACAATCAGCTCATCGAGGCAGAAACCAACTTGACCAACGTGTCTGCGCTGATCGACGACCTGAAGCGGGAACTGGGTGCTGATTGCAGTACCAGCACCGAAGCATTCCGGGAACGTTGGAAGATTCAGGATGCCCTGCGCCAATCACTGCTGCAGCAATCCCTGCAGCTGAAACAAGCCGAGCAGGGCCAGGCTGCCTTGCGCGAGGAGTTGAAACAGCTTGAGCAGTCGCACGAGCAGCATATGCGCCAGGCGCAAGTGGATGAGCAGCAGCGGCTGCTTTCGCGGCAGGCCTGCGAACAAATAATGGCCCAGTTGCCCGAGCAGCATCGCGATGCCGGCATCCTCGATCAATCCATGCGGGCGCTTCAGCAGCAGATAGACGCCGCGACGCAAAAACTCGAACAGGCTCGCCAGGGTTTCACCGAGGTGGACCGCCTGTTGCTGCAAGCCGAATCCGCACTGACCGAGCAGCGCAAACTAAACCAGGAGCGCGCAACGGCCCGCGAGGTGGCTGAACAGCAATGGCTTACCAGCCTGACCAGCCAGGGGTTTGCTGACCAGGCCGACTATGATCGGGCTTGCTTGAATGACGCTGAACAAGAGCGCCTGAGTGCCGAGGTGACAGGGTACGCGGAAGAGAGCCTCAAACTTGAGGATCGGCTGACGCAGCAGCGCGAACAACTGGCCGCCGCAGAGCCGCCGGATCTTGCCTTGCTGCAGGATAGCTGCGCGCAAGCTACGGTTGAAGCTGAACAGGCTTCAGACGCTTGGCAACGGCTGGATAAACGCTGCGGAGAATTGGCCAAGGTGCAGCAAAAACTCCAGGCAGCGCACGAGCAAAATGCCAGTCTGGAGGCTAAGTACCAGATTTACGGGACCTTGAGCGACGTCGCCGGCGGGCAGACGGGCAACAAGATCAGCCTGCAGCGGTTTGTGCTGAGTGTGCTGCTGGACGACGTGCTGCAGGAGGCCTCGCAGCGGCTCTACAGCATGAGCAAGGGCCGCTATCAACTGCTGCGCAAAGAAGACAAAACCAAGGGCAACCGGGCCTCGGGGCTGGAGTTGGAGGTAGACGACGCCTATACCGGTAAAGCCCGCGCAGTGGCCACCCTGTCCGGCGGGGAATCCTTCATGGCGGCATTGGCTCTGGCCCTGGGCCTGTCTGATGTGGTGCAGGCGTACGCCGGCGGCATTCGCCTGGAAACGCTGTTTATCGACGAGGGTTTTGGCAGCCTGGACCAGGAATCTCTGGATCTGGCCATTCGCACCCTGGTTGATCTGCAGGCCAGCGGTCGCATGATCGGCGTTATTTCACATGTGAGCGAAATGCGCGAGCAAATGCCTCTGCGGGTGGATGTCATTGCGGGCAAAAGCGGCAGTCGCGTGGAGGTGGCAGGACAAGCTTGAGCGCCGCTCAGGTGGCGGCGCGCCGTATGCGCTAAGACCGGAATAAAAAATTGGCCAGTAATTCTTTGCCGCCCTCCGTCGCGAAAGACTCTGGATGGTATTGGATGCCCTCTATGGGAAACTGGGCGTGGCGTACACCCATGATTTCCGCTCCCTCGCCGGCAGCCTGAGCAAAATCGCCGGGGGCCACCTTCTCATCGGTGGCTATGCTGGTAATCTGCAGGCAGTCCGGCAGGCTTTTTACCTCCGCCACCAGTGAGTGATACCGCATGACTTCCAGGTCCTGCGGCATGTCCTGATACAGCCCCAGGCCATCGTGCCGAATTTTAGAAATCTTGCCGTGCATGGGCAGCGGCGCGCGCACAATAGTGCCGCCAAAACAGTGGGCAATGCCCTGCATGCCCAGGCACACGCCAAGCAGCGGCGTTGTTCTACCCAGCTGGGTGATCACTTGGCTGCAGATGCCAAAATAGGCGCTGTCGCTGGGGTCGCCCGGACCGGGAGAAATGATGATGCGGTCGGCCTGCAAAGCTTTGACGTCCGCAAGCGCTACCTCGTTATTGCGTTTGACGATCACTTCAAAGCCGAGGCTCTGTTCGCGGTTACAGAGCAGTTCACCCACGTACTGGTACAGGTTGTAGGTGAAGGAGTCGTAGTTATCAATAATCAAAACGCGCATCTTCAGGCTCCAAAGTCCGCTAGCACCGCGCGCATGGCGGCGGATTTCCTCTGAATTTCCAAGTATTCATCAGCGGCATTGGAGTCGTACACATTGCCACCGCAGGTCTGGGTGTAGGCCTGGCTGCCTTTGATAAAAATTGAGCGAATGGGAATGGCAAAGGCGCAGTCGCCGTTGAAGCCAAAATGCCCGACGGCGCCGCCGTAGGGGCCGCGCCCGTCCACCTCCAGCTGGTTGATGATCTTCATGGCTTCAATTTTGGGAGCGCCGGTGAGCGTGCCCGCCGGGAAATTGGCCGCCAGTGCAGAGAACATATCTTCGCCCTGGCGAATCAGGCCGACAATCTCCGATGAAATGTGTTGGACATGGGAAAAGCGCTTGATATCCATCAGGCTGCGCACCCGCACCGTGCCGAAGCGCGCCACGCGGCCCAAATCGTTGCGGTGCAGGTCCACCAGCATATTGTGCTCGGCAATTTCCTTGGGGTCGTTCAGCAGTGCGCGCGCCAGCTGAATATCCTCGACGCTGTCCTTGCCGCGTTTGGTGGTGCCGGCCAGGGGGAAGGTTTCCATTTCGCCCTCGCGCAGGCGAAACAATAATTCCGGTGAGGCGCCGATAATTTTTTGTTCGGCAAACTTGATGAAGTACATATGCGGAGAGGGGTTGCTTTGGCGCAGCTTGGCGTAAATCTGCGTGACATCGCCCTCTACCCGGTAGCGGCTTTTGAAGCCCACTTCGCACTGAAATACCCGGCCTGCGCAGATATCCTCTTTGACCTCTGCTACCGCCTGTGCATGTTGCTCGCGCGACATGGTGTCGCCCAGGCTTTCGCATTTGAGTGTCTGGTAGTCCAATACCGGCTTGGACAACAGGGCCTTGATTTCTTCCAGTCTGCTCTGCTCATAGTGGTAGTAAAAGATTTCACCGGTCAGCCGGTCGTAGCTCAAGCCGTCTAAATAAACACCAAACTTGAACGGCTCGAAGGCACTGCTGGTGTTCACCTTCAGCCCCGGCTCAAAAAAGTTGATGCTGTCGTAGCCCAGGTAGCCGGTCAGGCCGCCGGCATAGTGGCGGGAAATAACCTTGTGTGGCACCAGTTCGCGCAGGGCGAGATAGGCGTTTTTGCACGTGTGCTGCCGGGTGTGGCCCGCTCGGGTATCGTGAACGCAAAGGGTATGCAGATTGGTGGCGTAAACGATTTGCGCCGGATCAAAGCCAATCAGGTGGTGGCGAGAAATGTGGCTTTCCTCCCCCAGCGACTCGAACAGAAAACAGGTCTCATAGCGACGTTCCAGCTTGCGGAACAGCTCAAAAAAGTCGTGCTCCTCCGACAGCTTTATGTAGTTCGGTTTGCCGCTCAAGGCAATTTTTGGCAGGGCGTCGGTAGGGTTGCTCATATTGGGTTAGCGGCCGGGGCCGGTCTCTGTTGTACTTTTTTGCATTTTCGCAAGCAGCGTGGCCAATTGCGAAAACTCCGGTTCTTTCAGGGTGGCCGCACCGCGGCTGACAGTGGCAATGCCCACCTTGAGCTGGGCGGCAATTTCTCGCTGCGGTGTCTTTGCCAGCAGCAGCTGAAAAATCTGCAGGCGGTTTTCTAGGTCATCCAGCTCCCGGCTGGAGAGAATAGTCTCCAGTACTGTGCCCATTACCTGAGGATCGGTGATGCTGCACAGCAGGGCGAGTAAATCTTGGCGAGATGATGTCGGCTTATTCATGTACTAGTACGGTAGTTCATGGCGGGTGTGGCTGTCAACCCCCTGCAGGGCTGAGAAGGGTTGCGGGCGCCGCTCCAGCCCTGTGCACAGGTGGCGGAGCAACCGGATAAGGTGGCAGGGGTTCAGTTGGACCAAACCGGGCCTGCTCCCCTGGCGTACTTCATTCAAGGCAGGTCAAGTTCTGGGGTATTGGCAGCTACAGCCAGAGCGGGCCCGGGGATGAGGTCTGTAAACAGGAAGCCATCTTGCCGAGATTGGCCAAAAACGGCTAGCAATGCTGTCCGCGCCCGGCTGGCACTCATGTCGGGCGCGGGCTTATAGAACCACCAAGCGAGGAAACGCCTGTGCAAGACAAGAGGAACGTGATGAACTCCGGTTCAGAGCCGGAGATTCAGCCGCCGGACAGTCCCGACCCAAGTATTGAACCACCGGGCAGGCCTTCACCGGAGATAGAGCCGCCGGGAGCGCCAAAGCCCGATATTGCGCCGCCCCCCGACGAGCTGCCGCCTGCGGATTCTCCAGACGAAGTGCCGCCGGCTGACCTGCCACCGCAGGATGTTCCGGGCGATGTGCCTCCCGATATAGACCCACCGGGTGGTGACACCATCGGCAATCCGCCGCCTATGGAGTTTTGACCGGCCTTAGCTGCCAATGTCTTCGTTCCAGAGCTCCGGCTTGTTTTTGATGAACTGGCTCATCATCTGGATACATTCGGCGTTTTGCAGTACTTCAACCTCAACTCCGCGCTGACGCAGCAGCGCTTCATCGCCCATAAAAGTCACATTTTCACCAACAACAACCTTGCCTATGCCGTAGAGCAGAATGGCGCCACTGCACATGGGGCAAGGGGATAGGGTGGTGTATAGGGTGCAGTCCCGGTAGACACTGGCAGGCTGGCGGCCGGCGTTTTCAAACGCGTCCATTTCCCCGTGCAACACCACGCTGCCTTGTTGCACGCGCCGATTGTGTCCGCGGCCGATAATTCTGCCCTGGTAGACGATCACCGAGCCGATGGGAATGCCTTGCTCGGTAAGGCCCTGACGGGCCTCGTCTATGGCGGCTTGCATGAAGGGGTCCATCAATTTCTCCTGAATTAAACTGTCTGCGGCGATAGAAGCGGGCGCATCGCGCAGATTTAGGCTATTGCTCGCCGCCTGACGGGCCCGCTTCGGTGTGTGTTCCACTCAAGGTGGGTGGCGGCGAGTACTATTGCGTGACGCACCGGTAGGTTTCACAATGGTAACTATTCAGCTTAACCAGTGACTGTTCAGATTACGCCAGAATTTGTGCGAAGCAAGGTAAAAAAATATGGGTGTACAGGTGTAAATACGTCGCACTGCCTGTGCTTTGCCCCTATCGGGGCCCGCTTTGCGGGCGTTCCGTCCTGCTCCTGAAAGAATTCTGACCATTTTTGATGCAGCAACAGGAAAATTCGGGCATGAGCTGATTAGTTGCTTACAATCTGCGATCACTTTGGCAACCCTTCAAGGACGTTTATCTATGAAAAAATTTGCATTAGTCTGCGCGTTTGTGGGTTTAGCCACGGCGCCCCTACTGGCTTTGGCTGCAGGCAAAGACATTGCCTACAGCATTGATGGCAAAGATTATGAAGGCTATTTTACCGCCCCCAAGGCCAAACAGGCGCCTCTGGTCTTGTTGGTTCACGACTGGGACGGGCTTACCGACTACGAAAAAAAGCGCGCTGAAATGCTGCAACAGGAAGGCTATGCGGTATTTGCGGCAGACCTGTTTGGCAAGGGCATTCGCCCCACCAAAATGGAGGATCGCAAACAGCACACCGGCGAGCTCTACACCGACCGGCAGAAGATGCGCAAATTGATGCACGGTGCCTTACAGGCGGCCAAGCAACAGGGGGCAAACGTTGATAACACCGTGGTCATGGGCTATTGCTTTGGTGGCGCTGCAGCATTGGAATTGGCCCGCTCAGGGGCTGACCTGCGCGGGTTTATCAGCGTGCACGGCGGGCTTGATACGCCCGAAGGGCAGGGCTACAAAAGCGCCAAAGGGCAATTGCTGATTCAGCATGGCGCTGCGGATACTGCCGTGACCTTTGATCAATTTTACGCCTTGGGGCGGGAGCTGGAAACCGCCGGCCTTGATTACGAGCTGATAGCCTACGGCGGGGCACCGCATGCCTGGACCGTGTACGACAGTGACAATTACCGCGAACAGGCAGATCTGCGGTCGTGGGAGCGCCAGCTCAGTTTTCTGCGGGAAGTTTCCAAGCGCTGATCAACAAGCTGACGGCCCGACCGTACCCTGTCGGGCCGCAGGGCCGGTGATTTGAATAGCGGAAGAAGCGGCGGGTCAATTGGCGCACAAGGCCTTAACCTGGAGCCAATAACCCTCCTGCAATGCCGCTGCCGGCAGGCTCACCTGTACGCAACCCGTCAACCAGCGGCTTCGGCCATTTGCTCCAGTATTTGCCCAAACAAAGCAACGACCGCCTCTTTGGCGTCCACTCCCTCGGGCAGCCCCGGTTGAACCATCTGCGCAATGAGATAAATGCTTCTTTGGCCGTCCACCAGGCCGAGCACCTGTTTGATGAAGTCGTGCCCCATCTGGCACTGAAAGTTGATGGCAGGGACGGGCAGGTGGTGCATGATCAACCAGCCGGGCGCCGTCCATTCCTCGGTCGGTCCGGGCGTTGGGACGGCTTGCGCACCGGTACGCTTGCGCGCCGAAAACGACAGTACTTGCTCGTGGTGGTAGCGAGCGTTCAAGGGCGATGCCATATGAGCAATCTCCTCGACGCTGTGCTGCTCAATGTCGAAACCTGCTTTATCGGCAAAGTCCATGATTTCTTCGGCAGAGTACTTCAGGTCAAAGCTCAGCTGACCGGAATAGAGCAGTGGCCCGGTGTTGATCCAGGTGCCGCCGGGCTCCAGCAAATAGGCAATCACGGCAATCAGATCTTTCACATCGCCGCCGGTCACATCCAGAAGCCATGAGGTTACGATGGTGTCAACGCTGCTCTCTCGCAGCGGCATGTTCCAAACGTCGGCACCCAGCCCGAACCAACTTTTGTGCAATTGTTGCGGGTCTTCCGGTGGCTCCATGCGCCAGGACCTGGAGTAGGGGTAGCCGATCTGGGGGTAGGTGTACAGCTCCGGCAGGGTGATTGCGCGGCGCTGCTTGATAAGCGACTGGGCGCAGCTTAGAAGGAACGGGTTGATATCTGCGGCGAGGGTGAATTGCGGCTGCAGGACCCTGTGCAGATCCCAGCTCAGCCTCCCGGCACCGGCGCCCAGAAACAGCATTTTTACTGGCTTGGGTGAGGGCCAGATATTCAGTACCCGCTGCAGGTTGGCGTCGTTGACATGAGTGGGGTAATGTTTGCTTGGCTCGCCATCCCAGGCCCAGTCACGAAGAATGTGGTGATAATATTCAGTGGGGTTGTCGACGGCCGCCTGTTCAAATACTTCGCTGCGCTGACTTTGCAGGCCGGCTTCTAGGAGCTGGCCCATGATCATTTCCAGGCTCTCTCGCATGGCTTCCAGCGCCTGCTCCAGGCGTGCGCGCGTCAGCGCCGAAACATCGTAGCCCTGCAGTGTGTAATCCAGGTGCGCAAGGGCATCACCGCCTTGTTGCTCCATCATAGCCATCTGGTGCTGCCAAAGCTCCCTCTGCTTCAGCCCGGTGGTGAACAGGCAGGGAATTTCGCCTAAGTTGAAAAATTCGCTGTTGCAGCCGTCGCAGTGTGGTCTGACCAAGTCCTTCGCGCAGATGGGGCAAACCAGCACGCCCTCGGGAAATAAAAACCCTGTCGTTTCAACCATTGAACACCTTCTGGTTTAGTGGTTTGAGAATTGTTTTGTCCGGGTTGGCAAAGAATGCTTGTTTCTTCCCGGTCGATGCAAAGCCCGCACTTTAGCCCGGCCAAAAAAAAACCCGCCAGTTGTGGTGGCGGGATTGATTCTTTGGCAAGAAAGCCAGGTAGGGGCCCGGGCGCGGTGTGCGCCTGGGCCCCCTGAGCGTTAGCTATGACACCAGATCCACGTCGCCGCCCGTGGCTCCAGCCAGGCGCAGGCCTGCCGGATCTACGCCCAGGCCCATGGCAACTTCGGCGTGGAAATCCCGCGAGGTTGAGGCGGTGCCCTTGGACGAGAAACCCGTGTTGAAGCTTGGCAAGCGCGAAGCCAGCAGGAAGGGCGCGTCTGTCGATGCGTGCGACAGTCCATTGCCGAAACAGCTCACCTGGCAAAAAGCCGTGCTGTTGATCAGCGGTTGCCCGTCGGAATCCATGGTATCCATCAACTTTCTGATGAAATACGCCGGCACTTCGTACTTTTCGCGCATCATTGGGTTCCAGACCGAGGCACCGCCGGAGTGCGCTGCACTGTGCCCATCAAAACCGCGATAGGTCCAGCCACCGCCGTTGTGGTTGCCAATCTGCAGTACGCCAACACGGGTAATATCGGCTTGGAAGGCGGCGACCAGTATGTCGGCCTGCAGTTTGGCGTGCTCGACCATGCCGGCGTTGGTGGAATCATCGTAGCCGCCGGGGATGTCCGGCTTGTACGCGTCCAGATCGGGCGCTGCAGCATTGGCAAGGTCCCCAATGCGGCTTTCTATCCGCTCTATGCCCGAAAAGTGGGCGTCTATCCGCTCGTGTTCTGCCGTGCTCAGCTTAGCTTTGATGCGTTCAAGCGCGCGTTTCTGCGCATCAAAAGACAGCAGGTAGGTGTCATCCGTGCCCAGGTCGGGCAAAGCGCCGAAGTATCGTTGCAGTGCCTGTCCCGGGTCTTCAACCGGCAGGCCGCTGGAGCTGATGATCATACCTGCGCCAGCACCGCTGTCGGCGGCGTTGGAGCCCAGGAATATTGTGGAGTAGTAACTGCGCGGGCCCAGCACCGGGCCCAGGTCTGCGTCCACTGTGCTTCTGGAGTAGTCGCCTCCAAGCGCCTGACGGGCACCACCGTGGCCGGCCACTTCGGTATCCACGCCGCGGAAATGGCAGATCTGGGCAACGTCGTAACTCTCCGACCCGTAGTGGTAAGAAGAGCCGGAGATGGCGCCTGCGGACGAGGGTTTCCAATCTCCAGGTGAGCCGCTGTGAATGTAGCAATACACCACGCGCTTGGGCGCCTCCTGTGCCTGCGCATAGCGTGCGGTCATGATGCCGCCCAGCAGGCTTGAGTAACGCAGCGTACTGGCGGCGATGCCGGATTTACCAACCAGGTCCAGGAACTTGCGCCGGGACTTCTGTACGTCTTTGCGCTGAGCTTCAGCAATTTTCTGATTGGGCTCTTTTGTCTTGTTCGGAAATTTCATAGTCATACCTTTTCCTGATTGTTGCGGCGGCCCAACGGGTACCGCCGCAACACATATTATTTACGGAATCGGAAAGCGTCCGACATGGCAATCGCTTTCAGGACGTCGCGCGGGCTTTTGGCTGCCGCATAGGCCGCTTCCAGCTCACCCTGTATGCATGCGAACTGAGCTTCCTGCGCATCGTTGATTCCGTAGTGACCGTTTTCAGACGGTTCCAAAAACGCTCGGTTCAAGGAATAACCCATGGCGTAACGCGTTGACTTCTCGATCAGGCACGCGGGTATGCCCGGCAGGTCGTTTTCGACAATGACCCGGCCTAAGTCCTTTGCGCCATAAAACAGCAGACCATCGTTGGCGGCCTTGGCTGCATCGGCTTGCGCGCTGGACAGCGTACCCACCACATCGTAAGCGTAGAGATAGCTGCCTTCGTTGACCTGGGCCACCGAAAGGTTGCTTTCGCCCTGGGGTACGGCCACGCCGTTGACCAACACCAGGCCATCCTGCACGGCCTCACCGTCTACTCGAGGACGCAGCCGGCCGACGTGGTCAAAATCGTCCATACCAAACAGCGGGTTGATGATGGCGTTATGGCAAGAGGCACAAGAGGAGCCGGGGATATTGGTCTGAAGGTCGTACCAGTCTGCCGTGGTTATGTCACCGGCTTCCAGGCGCGCCTCAACAACCTTGGCTGCGGCTTCGCGCTCTTCCGAATCCTCAAGGTTGATTGGCAGCGGAATGGACTGACACAGGACATCCATGCGGAAATGGGCTGAGCGCTGGATCGGCGAGCTGTAGTCCATATGGGCGTTGTAGGCCATATAGGCACCCGAGGCAATCACACCGCCGCGCAAGCTGTCGGTGGTGTCCACCATTGTGAATTCACCGGGTGCAGCACCGCCGCCAGGCAAGCCGTAGAAATCCGAAAGCGTGCTGTCCAGGAAGGTGAAATTCCCTTCATACATGCTGGGGAAGTCACCGTTGTAGAACACGTGTTTAAAGATCTCGCGGACTTCCTGCATCATCGACTGGCGCACCTCCATGGTGAAGGCTTCGTCGTTGCGGGTTTTGCTGGTCAGGTCGTCCGTGCGGAACCACTTGCCTGCAAGTCTCGCCACATGCTCTTGACCCATAGGGGAGTCGATCAGCGCATCAATGTGCGCCTCGCGACTGGCTTCATCCACCAGCTCTCCGGCAACCGCCGCGTCCAACAAGCTCTTGGAAGGACCGGAGCCGGTCAATGCAAAGGACAGGGCCGAGGCATACTCGTAAGGATCCAGCACGTAGGCAGTCGGGTCCGCCGCCATCAGTTTCTGCACATCATCCTGTACCGGCTCGGCTTGGCCGAGAACGCCAAAGGAAATGGACGCAACTTCCAAGGGGCCCAGCAAATAGCCGTTAGTCACGCTATTGGCGTTGTGTAAAAAGTAGACAGGCCCACTGGGAGCTTCGTCAAAAGTGATGTAGTAGGTTCTGAAGCCGCTATGGTTAATGGTCAATTCCTGGATGACTCCATCATTCCCATGACCCACTCCGATGGTAAGGATGGGCCAGTCTTCGGCCCCCCCTTTGTCACCTTTGATGGTGATGGCTACCAGATCGTTGCCTTGCCATTGGTAGGATGTGGCGGAGCTGCCGTCCACAGAGATGCGGTTATAAGGTGTGATAGTAACGTCTTCATAAGTAGTCGGCGTACCCTGGAAGTCATACTGCGTGCCCGGTGCTACTACGGGGTTCTCCAGCAGCTCCGCTACCTCGGTGCCCAGTTCGGACCGGTAGAGGAAGTTGGGCGACATCAGCACGGTTCTCAGGGCCCATTTAAGGCCGTCATCCAGGCTGGGCGCCTCGGTGAAGATGGTGGTAATTTCTGCCTGTTCTACCTCCGTCAAGGCGCGACGATAGGCGACGTAGGCGAAATCGCGAATAAGGTCGGTCGCGCACTGCATTGCGTCGTCGCAGGCAAAGGGCAGGGCACCGGGGGTGCTCATCGCCCATTCGGCCAGCTCATTGGCGTTGTCGTAGTAAGTGTTCAGCCGGGTCTCGTTCAAGGTTGCGCTGCTGTGGTTTGGTAGTCGCGCCACCTCGGCATCAATACCCACTTTCCCAGGAGAGGCATAGTCGGCCGGTAGGGGCGCGCCGAACAGCTGGCTCAAAGAGTTGTGGTACTCGTAAGATGTGAGTACATGCAGAACGCGTTTGCCATAATGGATGCCGTCCGGGTCGGTGCAGGAGGCTGCAACTATGCCGGGGCCTGAAGTGCCATCTTTAAGCGACCAGAGGTAGGCTGCAGTATCCTGGCTGCACTGGTCGTCACAACCGGTGCCGGCCATGTATTCCGCTATGAACGCCGCCAGGCCGGCCGGTGTGCCAGCATCGTATTCGGGGTACATAGGGGAGGAGGGCGAGCCCAGGTCGTCCGGGTCAATCACTGCGATCCCGCCAACGTCGCCAGAATCCCCGCCTACACCAAAGTAGCCGTCGTTATTGGTGTCTTTGTGGCATGCCGAGCAATTGGTAGCAAAAGCTGTTGCCCCCCGCGCTGCGTTGCCGGGAAACTCAGGCTCGCCGGAGGAGCCACTGGACGAGCTGCTTGAAGAGCTGCTGCTACTAGAGGAGCTGCTTGACGAGCTGCTGCCAGACGGTGCGCCGCTGCTACTGCTCGATGAACTGCTGCTTGACGAGCTGCTTGACGAATTGCTGCTTGATGATGAACTGCTACTGGAAGAACTGCTGCTTGATGAGCCGTTGCCGATGGGATCTGGATCAGATCCTCCGCAGGCGGCCAGCATCACGCCTAGCAGTCCTATTAGGGATATCTGTTTCATTATGGAAATCGCCTCCTAATTTGTTGCTCACCACAGGAGCGCCCCGCGCAAGCATTATGGCCGTCTCTAGACGGTTCCCCATTGCAAGCTTATACCAAACTGTTCCGAATAACTGTGAGCGGATTCGCAGATAGTTCTAGATAATAACTGCTAATGACACGGTTGTGCGCGTATACCTGTTGAACCTGCGGAGGTGGCTGCAATGCGATCAGAAAAACAGAAGATGCTGGCGGGCGAAGCCTACAGCGCTGCGGATGAGCAATTGGTGCGGGAACGGCTGCGGGCGCGGCAATTGTGCCATCGCATCAATCACCTGGCGCCGGATGCGGAGCAGTCAGAGTTGCCGAATCTATTGTCCCAGCTTCTAGGTTATGCAACCAACGCCTACATTACGCCGCCGTTCTACTGCGACTATGGCACCAATATCAAAATGGGCCGCAATGTCTATTTCAACTTCAACTGCGTGGTGCTGGATGTGGCCACGGTGACCTTCGGCGACGGGGTCTTAGTTGGCCCTGCGGTGCAGATCTATACGGCCGCTCACCCCTTGGATCGGCAATTGCGGCGCAGTGGCCTGGAATATGGCAAACCCATTGCCATCGGCGACGATGTCTGGATTGGCGGCGGAGCCATCCTCTGTCCTGGTGTAACTGTGGGTGCTGGCTCCGTCATAGGTGCCGGCAGTGTGGTGACCGGCGATATTCCGGCCGGTGTCCTGGCGGTTGGAAATCCCTGCCGCATTGTTCGGGCGCTATAGGCCTGTCTACCGCAATAGCAGCGCGTCCACTTGGTTTCCGTCTTGATCCTCCTCACCCTGAGTTGCATCGACACAATGGCCTGTTAAGGATTCATGCTTGCCGCCGCATGCAAAGCATTGAGTTGCGCGCCCCGGGAGGACGGCAAGTTGTCTGCCTACGTTCAAGGCCAATCAGTAGATGGACGATCGCATCCCTGAGGCTACAAATCACGGCACACCCTGCTGACAGCGCTCGGCCGTAATCTCAGGTTCATTTCCGCCGCTTTTAGCGCGGCTATAACCACAACCTGCTGAGGCTGTGGAGCGATGTCTGAACCCACTCCCCTTTTTTCGTTGGCCCTTAACGAAATAGCTATGCATTAATTGCAAAGTGTTATCCGTTTATTACCAAACCCTAGGCACTTTTACTTAGAAAGCCAAACGCTGCGTACTGCCGGATCGCGCTGGGCGCGGGTTAGTGTACTTTTCTGCTAGTTGGTCCGTTTAATGCAATCAACCCCGGGCTAGATGGAAAATTAAGAACAGTTATTGTTCAGATAGTCCGGCAACTGTTCAGTTTGCATGACTATTTTTTCGGACCATGGCGAAAATCGGGAGCTGTTGAGAGTAATGATTATGCATCTCCTGTACTTTACCCTGCGGGGTTGCCTTTACACCGCCCTACTATGCCGTCCCGGACAGACTAGAGGCTGGGAGCCAGTTTCAAATTCGGCGATGAGCGGATCTGGGCATAAGCTGAACAGTCACCAAGAATAATCCATGCGCTTGTGCACCCTTACCACCTCTGGATGCAAGTGTAGGCGCCACAAGTAGAGCAAACCTTGGGAGATAGACCTATGAATAATTATCAGATCAAATCCACCGTTTCTCGCGGACTCATCACTTTGAGCGCGGCCAGCCTGTTGTTGGCATCACAGGCCTTTGCGCAAGATCAAAGCCAGGCCGCTTCAGCGACAGAGCGGCAGCACTCTGAGCAACAGCGCTTGCTCGGCGAAACCAATCAGCAGACGTTGGGTGAAGAAAATCAGCCAGGCATGGCCGGAGCAGCTGACGGTGCACAAGAGTCCGATGAACCCGCTGTGGGTGCAGCCGGCACCGATTCAGAACAGGATGCCTTGTGGAGCGACCAAGGCGCATCCATTGACGACGAAACTACGGATCTTAGCCGGGACGGCCAGGTTGGCGCCACCGGAACAGGGCAAGCCGGGATGGGTGCCGGAGCCGGTGACGGTAGTGGCATGGAGTCTGCCGGGACCCAGAGCGCTGAGGAAATAGAAACCGAGGGCGCAATGAGCTCTACAGCGGATTATGAAGAGTTTAATCAGGGCGCAGAGCAGCGCGAGTCTCTGGGCGCTGCCGGCCAGTCCGGCGCTGCATTGGACGAGGATGAGCCCGAGCTGAGCGACGCGGCCGCACAGGGCAACGATGGCATGGGATCTGACGCTGTTCTCAGCGATGACAGCCAGTCGGGCGCCGAGGGTGGAGCAATGTCTTCTGCTGATTATGAAACATCCCCAGCTGCTGACGTTAATGCCGCTTCAGAACCTACCGGACAGCCGCAAATTTCTGCAGCCCCAGATCAAAGCGACGTTCACGAGGGCAGCCAGGATCTGATGCAGGCTTCAGTTGACTCCATCAGGGATCGCAACGTGGTCAACTCCGCCGGTGAGAAAATTGGAGAGGTAAATGAAGTGGTCATCAATAATCAGACTGGGGAAGTAGGCCTGGTCGTATCCGGTGGCGGCATGCTGGGCATAGGCGCCACGCAAATTTTGGCGCCCGTCAATGCCTTGAGTGTGTCCGGTGATGATCTGGTTTGGGATACTCAGCAAAACCGTAAGCAACTGCGCGACGCCCATGAATACAATTCGGATAATTTTGAAGAAGTTTCCGAAGATGAACTTACCCTGGGTGAAGTGGGTAACCAAGAGGGCTTGTCAGCGGTTACGGAATAATTAACCGCCGCGGTTGAGATCGAGAGGGGAGGGCCGCCAGGTTCTCCCCTTTTTTATGGGCAGTGGTCCGGTGGTACGGTTGATGCATTAATTCATGCAACTGGCAATGCGTACGCGCCGAATTGGTCGGTGTGCATGTTGACTGACAGCCTTGCGATAGAGCCAGTGCGGACCTTAAAAACCAGCACTGTTTGACTCGCACGATATGACAGCTAGCCATTAATTGAATTTAATTTCCCGGGAGGCGATAAAATGAAAAACTTCAAAGCAACCCAGGTGGGCGCACCTAATCTAAAACTGCTTGCGCTTGCTATGGCAAGTATCCTTGGGTCCTCTGCGGCTCTTGCTGGCGAGGAGGGCCATGCCGAAGCACCTGCGGCAGGTGTTCAGCAGCAAGTAGACGGCTCTGCCGAACTTACCCATCAGGTAGCAGAAGCCGGAATAGGTGCAGACGCCGGATTGAGCCAACAAGCAGAGCCCGCTTTAGGCGCAGACGCTGCACAGTCGCAGGCGGATATGGCAGACCCAAGCACGGAGAGCCTTGCCCCGGCGGACGCTGTACAGGACCACTATCAATACGAGCAGGCCACCACTCGTGAAGCTCCCCAACCCGTAAGCATCGAGTCTCTGGTGGACACACCCGTTGTCAATGCCGCAGGTGAGCAGTTGGGTGAGGTTCGGGAAGTGGTTATCAACTCCGACAGCGGAGATGTGGGCCTGGTACTCTCAACTGCAGGAGACAAGCAAGTTCTGGCCCCCGTTGAGCAAATCAGCGTTATGGGTGATGAACTGGTTTGGCAAACCGCATTGGATGCAGAGGCCATTCAAGAAAGTGAAGAATACAGCGCGCAGAGTTTTCACCGCCTGTCAGATATTGGAGCCAAGTAGATTTTTGAGGGTTTGATGGCTGAGTAAGTTTGCTGGCTGAGTAAGTTTTGTGGCGTGTAGAGCCGAGACTGGTTGCCGACAGGAAGGCCCGGGCCTTCGGGTTTATTTTGCAGCCTGAGCGCTTGAGTCGCCTGCTACAAGGATGAACGCACTAGCTGTTGTGAATTTTTTCGAACTTTTTCTTGATGATCACCATCAGTAGCACGGCGATGCGTTGTATCCGATGTTCGCGGTCACCGTCTTCACAGTTGGCCCCATCCTTGGGGGCCTGGGGTAGCTGGCTGCGCACCAGCGCTTGCATCACTTGATAAGGGGTTTGACCGCCACTGTTCAACTGGGGCACGGCTTTGATTGCTTCCCGCAGAACAGCGGGGTAATCGGCCTGCCCCGCCCGACCCAAAAGGTTCTCTGCGTGCCGCTCCAGTTCCTTTAATTTCATGGTTTTGAGTTGGCCGGCCAGCAGCCTCTCGTCGGCATTCAGTAAGTCTCGGGTCTTCATTTTTTTGCCATAGTGTGCGTGTAGTGGTGGAAGGGTCAGTCGTCGTCCTGGTCGCTGCGCAGGCGCTCCTGGCGGCGCTGTTCTTCGGCTAAAACATCGCGAATTTCCTCCAGGACGCTGTGCACGTCTGCGGCTTCCGTATCTTCGTCAAACTGGCCCGTTAAGGCTGTGTCCGGATGCAGCTCGCCTTCTTCATACAGGGCCCACATTTCCTGGGCAAAACGCGTATTGTTCAGTTCGGGTGCAAACTGGGCGTAGTAGGTGGTCACGGTGCTAACGTCGCGCTCCAGCATGCGCTTGGCGTGGTTGTTGGAGGAAGCATCCACCGCTTGCGGCAGATCTATAATGACCGGACCGTATTCGTCCACCAGGATATTGAACTCCGACAGGTCTCCGTGCACAACACCGGCGCACAGCATCAACATGACATAGTGGATAACGGTTCGGTGGTCCTCCACCGCCTGTTCGGCAGACATCACCACATCCGCAAGCCGCGGGGCCACATCGCCGTCGGCGTCGGTCACCAGCTCCATCAGCAACACCCCGTCAAAGCAGCCGTAGGGCTTGGGCACTCGTACGCCAGCTGCGGCCAACTTGTAGAGTGCATCCACTTCGGCATTGTGCCAGGTCTCTTCTTGCTGCTGGCGGCCGAATTTGCTGCCTTTCTCCATAGCGCGGGCACGGCGGGTGTTGCGAACCTTGCGGCCCTCTCGGTACTGCACGGCCTGCTTGAAACTGCGCTTGTGGGCTTCTTTATACACTTTGGCACATCGGGTCTCGTTGCCGCAACGCACCAGAAAAACGGCGGCTTCTTTACCGCTCATCAGCGGGCCGATAACCTCATCGACCAAGCCGTCGTTGATGAGAGGCTGTATTCGTTCGGGTGTCTTCATGCTGGCCTTATACAGGAAGCGGGTGATCAATGATTTCCCGCAACGGATGCGGGAGCTGAACGAACCTTGCCGGACCAGCTCTGGAGCAGGCACCGGCAAGGCTGCTGCGCGCTATTATCGCGGCAGAAGGGCGTGACGTCGATGGGCAGTTGGAGGGAGGCGAATGCTGTGCCCGTAGCAGGGCGGGCGATGCCTGCTGTACCAGTGCCAATGCAGAAGACTTGCAAGGCTCATCAAGTGGCTTCCTGCGGTAGAAGCCACTTGATGTTGGACTGGATATCACTACTCGATTTGCACAAACAGGATATGCACTGTGTCACCTTCCATGACACCTAGCTCATCGGTTGCGTCGATGGCTACCGTGGCGTCGCCAACAAACAGGCCTTCGGTGGAAAATACGGCCGTGAAGCTGTTGTCATCTGCCAGCTCGATCCTGCCAACCAGTACTTCCAACCCCTGATACAGTTGCGCTGTCAGTGATGCGATGTTCCCGGTTGCTGTGCCGCTAACGGTAAGTTCGCCACCCAGTGCGATATCGGCCCTTGGCGTGGGGCTGGTGATAACTACATCCAGAGTGCGGGAGGCTGAGTAGGTGAATTGGAGACCTGATGTGGTGGAGTAACCGCCGTCGTCGGTCACCGTCACCTCCAGCCGGGCGGGGCCTTGCTGCAATTGCGGAGGGCTCAAAACAAAACTGAAGCTACCGTTGTCGACATTTGTTACCTCCAGGGGAATGATGTCGTCGTTCTGCACGAGCCGCGCGGCAATGGAGCTGAGCTCCGCGCCCCCGTCCAATGAAAAACTCCCCTCCACCGATACGCTTGCGCCACTGATCACTGCAGCCGGGGTGGGGCGGCTGAACTCGACCACTGGCGGCTGAGGTTCGCGGTAATGGATGGCGAGCTCGTCCACGCCTTCCTGCCCAAAGGTGTCCGTCGCAACAACGCGCAAGATCTGCTCGCCGTAGGCCAGTTGCTGCTCATTGAGCACCACGGAGAAATTGCCGATCACGGGTGTGAGTTCGGCAAGGGTAATCACATCATCCCCCGCAACAGCCACCACGACCAGCGACAGCAGGTCTGCGGAGCTGTTTGTCTCAACCCAGCCCTCCACAGTGACGTCGCCGCCACGGAATTCGGAGTCGGCAGTGGGCGCGGTGATGCTGACCTCTGGCGCGACCGCCGCTGCGCGATAAACGAAGGCCACGCTGACCGCAGGTGCGCTCAAGCCGCGACTGTCTTCAGCGGTGACTACCAGAGTGTATTCGCCGAAGGGCAGCTGCTCGCGAGTGAGGGTGGCCGAAAAGCGCGCGTCTTCGGTCGTGGGCAGCAGGTCAAGCACCCAAGGTTCGCCGTTCTCCCGGGTGATGGTTGCCTGCAGCCGGACCAGTTCTGCGCCGTCATCCACAGCAAAGCTGCCGCTCAGGAGCAGGGCATCAGCCGTGTAAGTCATCTCGGGCTCTGGGCTGTCCAGGCTTACAACGGGCGCGATGGGCGCCTGATAGACCAGATTGACTTCGGCGGGTATGGATCTGTTTTGTCGGCTGTCTGTTGCTACCAGCCTGATAAGGTTTCGGCCCTCTGCAAGCTGCTCTGCCGGAATCGAATAGCTGAATTGCCCATCTTCAACAAACTCCAGAAGCTCGACTGGATCCTCCGCGTCGTTCAGGCTCAGCTGCAGTGAAGCCAGGCTCGCCGTATCGTCAAGCTGAACCTGACCTGTGAGCTCGACCGAGCCGCGCTGGACGGGCCCTTCTTCAACCGGGGTTGCGATAGTTATTACCGGCACTTCAGCTGCACGATAGTCGAAGCTCACTTGCGCTTCGCGGCGGGTCATGCCGCTTTCGGCAATGACCAGGATGGTGTAGGCACCGCTGCTAAGCGGGGGCAGCTCGTAGCTGAAGCGTCCGTCGCTGAGGCTGTTCAGCAGGTCTATTGGCGGGCCGTCATTGATTACCGCAATCAAAGTGTCCAGCTCGCCATTGTCCACAACCGCGCTGCCGGACAGCGTCAGGTCACCGGTCTGTTCGTCACCATTGACGGGAGTTTCGATCAGCAGGCTCAGGTTGACGGTGGGCCGGTAAAACACTGTGACATCGTCCAGGGTGGTGAGGCCCGCGTCCGTTGTGGCCAGCACTTCCAGCACGTTCTCACCTTCCAGCAATTGCTCCGCAGGCACTTCAAAGGAGAATTCGCCGCCGACAAAATGCGCTTCCAGCAAATCAATGGCAGGGCCGGAATTGATGATTGCAAGCAACTCGACAATGCTGCCCGACGCAAGACTAACGTTGCCCTGCAGAGTGAAACCAGCTTCGATTACTGCAGCCTCCTCGGGCGTCACAATCTCTACACTTGGTTCCGGCAGGGCATAGGCGTAACTGAAGCTAACGCTTTGGCTTCCGGATTGCTCCGCGTCCGTGTGCGCGATAACGCGGATGGTATTATCGCCATTGGCCAGTTGGTCGGCGCCCAACTCAAGCTGAAAACTGCCGTCAAACGCGGCGTCCAGCAAATCCGGCAAGGGCTCGCCATTGATCTCAACAATGACCGATGCCAGTTCACCCACGGCCAGGTTCACCGTTCCCCGCAGCAGCACCAAGTCACCCAGAGCATCGCCTTCTTCCGGGCTGGTGATTTCAACCACCGGCGTGGGCGGCAGGTAGACGATGACGCGCTCGTCACCGCCTGCGAGTTCATTGAGGCCGGTGGCGGTCACGCGCAGGGTGTTTTCGCCGGGGCTCAGGTTCGTCGCAGCAATGACAAATGCAAAGTCGCCGTCGACTGGACCGGCAAATGCTTCATCATCAGTGAGGGTCTGCACAACCGTGCCGTTTACGATCAACTCAATGCGCTCCAGCGCCTCGCCGTGCAGCACTTGCACCCTTACGTCCAGATCGGCAAGGATTTCCGCTTCATTCAATGGCGCAATAATGGTGACGCTGGGTGCCATGGGCACCGAATAACTCACGCTCACCTCGTCAAAGGCGGCCAGGCCGTCACTGCTGAGGCCGGTCACCCGAATGGTGTTGCCACCACCGCCCAATTGAGAGGTGATGTCCACGCTGAACTCGCCGTCAACCAGGGCATTGGTGATCACGCTGCGGGCTTCGCCGTTGACCAGCAGAATCAACTCGACAATATCGGCGTCTTCCACCGTCGCGCTGCCCGTCAACAGAACCTCACCGCTCAGTTCGTCACCGTCGACCGGAGCGTTGATCTGCACTTCCGGCTGATAGGGAATGCGGTAGTCGAAGGTCACGCTGTCACTGCCGGTCAGGCCGGTGGCACCGGTGGCGGTGACCAGCAGGGTGTTACTGCCGCGGGTCAGTTGCTCGCTAACATCCAGGCTGAACGCGCCGCTGGCATCCAGCGCCATTGCCACAGGCGCCTCGCCGTTCACCGTCAGCTCAACCAGGGCCTGCGCATCGTCCACGCTGCCGGTGAATAACAGTTCGCCCTGCAGCGGCACCTCGCCCGGCAGGGGTGCGGTGATGCTGACCACCGGCGCCGTTGCGACCGCGTAGTCAAAGGTGACGGTATCTGCGCCGATGTCGCCTGCGTTGTTGACTGCGCTGACGGTGACCGTGTTGGCGCCGTTGTGCAGTTGTGCGGCGGGCACAACCCAGGTGAACCGCCCGTTGCTGAAGTTGTTGAGCAAATTTGTGGTTTCCTCGCCAACTACCGCTCTAAGGGCAACTATACGGCCAAACTCGACACTGGCTGTGCCTGTCAAGGTGACGCTTTCGTCGGTTAGCGTCTCACCGTCCTCCGGCGCCTCAATGACAACTTGCGGAATGCTGGGGGCATTGTAGGTGACCGTGACACTGACCGAGGTGGTAAGGCCGGCGGTGGACTGGGCGCGCACGGTGATGCTGTTGTCGCCGCCCACAAGATCGTCGGCCTGGATGTCGTAGCTGAACACGCCATCGGCGTCGTTATATTCGACAGGCCGGGGAGCCGTCTCATTTATTTGCAGTGTCAGCAGCTCCACATTGCCCGACGTCAGCGCCACGGTTCCGCTGAGCGTGAAGCCCTCCTGCACACTGTCGCGGTCCATCGGATGGGTGATGGTCAGGATGGGTGCCTGCGGTGCGATATAGGTGAGGTTGAGGATGTCACTTGCGGAGCGACCGTCTGAGTCTTCTGCACGCACTCGGATTTCATTGTCGCCTTCTTCCAGTTCAGCTACGTCCAGGTCAAGACTGAAGCTGCCCGCCAGGCTGCTCAGCTGATCCGCGTCGAGTTCTGCAATGACGGCGTCGTTGACAAAGACCTGCAGGCCGGCAAGGGCATCGCCGTCGTGCACCACCGTGCCGGCAAGCGTAAAGCCCTCGCGTACTGCCGTCCCGTCTTCGGGGCTGATAATAGTAACCACCGGTGCCATGGGTAAGCGGTAGTTGACGCGCACTAGCCGGTAGTTGCGTTCGCCCTGACTGCTGACGGCGGTGACACGGATACTGCTTACGCCGCTGCCCAGGGGCTCGGAGAGGGTGTAACTGAAGTTACCCGCCGCCAGAGAAGCGGTGATGTCCAGTGCCTCACTGCCGCTGACTTGCAAGAGCAGTTGTTCTATCTCCGCGCCTTGCACGGTTGCGCTGCCGGAGACAGTCACTTCGTCCTGCACAGCCTCTCCATCGGCGGGAGAAGCAATGGTGATCAAGGGTACTGAGGGTACGAAGTAGCCAAAGGTCAGGCTCTCCGCCGCCGTCAGGCCGGCACTGCTGGTGGCGCTGACGGTGACGGTGTTTTCACCCAGTTGCAGGTAGTCGGTGATGGGCAGGCGGAACTGCCCCGCAGCCGAACTCTGCAGGGGGACTTCTTCGCCGTTGATGTTGGCAACCAGCGTCTCGATACGGCCACCTTCGACACTTGCCTGGCCCAGGAGCAGCACGGTATCAGTGAGCTCTGTAGCGGCGCTGGGCGAGGTGATGTTGATGGTGGGGGGCGTGGGTGGTTGATAATTGAACGTTACGCTCTGCCGGACAGTTCCGCCATTGGCGTCACTTACGGTCACTTCCAGCAGGTTTTCACCGGCCGCCAGTTCGCCTATAGGTAGAGGCAGATCAAAGCTGTTGATCCCGTCCTGCGGCAGGTCATTGTGTATTAGCTCGCCGTTCAGCTGCACCTCGAACGCAGTGAGGGCGCCGTCGGCAAGCGCCACGCGGCCGCTGATGCGAGTATCGGCGCCTGCCTGGCTATTGCTGATGGGGCTGGTCAACACCAATCCGGGCCCGCGATATTCCGGCGCCAAATCGTTGAAGTTTATCGTGCTTACTGCGGCCAATACGTCGCCCGCTGTGGTGGTGATCAAAGCGTAGTCGGCAATGCCGACCTCCAAGGCTGCGGCCTCGTTGACCGCCAGGGCGCCCAGCTGCCGGGTGATCTGGTGCTCGGGCTCAGCCACAGTTATCAGCGTGCCGGGGGCGTTGACGCCACCGGAGTTGCGCATGGACGCACTGAGCGCGGCAAGTATCTGGTTCTGACGGTAGGCCGGGTAGATTTCCTCGTCGTCGCCGACCAACACAATGCGCCCACCTTCACGTGCAAACTGCTTCAGGGTGGCTGCTTCCTCTGTGCTCAGCGGTGTTTCGGGCAACCAGAAGACCAGCACCTTGACATCAGCCGGCACCGCCATGACGGCAAAGTCACTGGAGTCGACTTCTTCCACGGTGAAACCCGCCTGCTCCAGGAGATCACGCGTCGCGGCGATACTGGTGGCGCAAGATTCTGCGCAAATGGATGAGCGGGCACGCTCAAACAGGACGCGCTCGGCGTTTGCCCGGAGGTAGGTGGGATGGCTGAAAGTGGCGAGGTTGGCAATAAAGGCGGCGTTATCCGCGCCGTCGAATTCCAGGAAAAACTCGGGAGTGAAAATGTCCAGGTCGTTGATCACCACCAGGTCGCCGCCGGCGGCGGGCGCAAGTGTGGGGTCGAAGGTGAAGGACAATTCGGCGCTGGTGCGGTTTTCCGCCGAGTCGGTGGCGCTGAGGGTGAGCCTGTTGGCGCCAAGCAGTAGCTGCTGGGCGGCCAGTGAGAAGGCAAACCGGTCATCCTGGATCAACTGAAACAGTGGAATGCTGATCTCGTCGTTAAGACGCGCGTCGAGCGAGGCGATGCCGTTGGGTGCTTCGAACCGGCCAAACACCGGTACGTTGCTGCTGACGCTTGCGTCCTCGGCTGGGTTCAGCAGGGTCAGGATAAGCGGCTGGGCGGTTCCATCCGGCTCGTAGGTGAAGGTGACGGTGACAGGTTCGCTTTGAAGCTCGCCGCTGGCGGCGGTAAAAACTACGGTGTTGGCGCCGGCCTCAAAGGCACTGCCGGGCACTGCCCAAAGGAAGTCGCCAAACTCCACACTGTCCAACAGTGACTGGGGTTGCCCGTCACCAATGACCATTTGCAGGGAGGTCAGCTCGCTGTGTTCGGCGATTGCAATGCCCCGGAAGGTGATGGTGTCCCCGCGCAGGATGGCGTCGTTCTGCGGCGCGGTCACGCTGAGCCTGGGTGCGGTCGCCTCGGGTGCCTGCTCATAGGTAAATTCTACCCGTCCTTCACCACTGTTGGCGGCGCTGTCGGTGGCCCGTACGCGCACGCTGTTGTCGCCCAGTTGCAGTTGGCTGCCATCCAGCGAGAAAACAAAGCGGCCGTCCATCAGCCGGTTGAACAGGTCCAGCGGGCTTTCTTCGCCGTTGACAAAGGCCTGCAACTGCGCAATCTCTCCGCCCTCTGCACTTACGGTGCCGGCAATGTTGACTCGACCAAACAGCCGGACCCCGTCTACCGGGCTGCTGATATCAACCACCACTTCCCCTGCGGGCTTGCTGAGTGGGGAATAGGTGATATTGGTGACCGTCCTGTCGAAGACGCCCTCGCTTTCACCAATAGTGATTTCCAGCGTATTGCGGCCAAGGTCAAACAAGGACGCGGGCAGCCGGAGATTGAAACGATTGGTTTCCCGGTCCAGGTTATCCAACAGGTCAATCGCATCGCCATTGTTGATGCGCAACCTCAGTGAACTGACATTGGCTGCCTCCAGCCTGCCAGACAAGGTGACGTCGCCGTCGACAACGCTGCCGGGCGCCGGGCTGATCACTTCAACCAAAGGGTTGTAACGAAAGGTAAATACCAGGTCCGTGGCACCGCTGCCGGCCACACCCTTGAACATATAACCCTCACCGCCGTGGTACACATAAACCGTGTAAGGGGTTGCCTGGCCAGAAAAATGCTCCACGCTGACACGGTACTCGCCACCGGCGGCACCGTTGCCCCAATATATATTTTCCGCAGGGGTGGAGTTGCCTTCATCGGCGCTGTCGGCGTCCAGGCGGCCGTTCAGGCCAGAACAGGCCGCCAGGCGATTGCCGGTATAGATAACATTGTCACAGGGGTCGGTGACATGCAGGTTGAGGTCATTGGCGGCGGATGGCCAGGTGAGATGAACGCGGATGGTGCCGGTGGGCTCTCCCAGCTCGGCCTGCGAGCGGTCAATGGGGCTGGCAACGGGTTTGGATGGCTGGATGCTTTCGCCCGTTTCGTCGTCAATAATGACGCCCACGCCGCTGGCCGTCAGCGGAGGTTCGGCCCCCTGCAGGCTTATGTTGAGGACAAAATATTCGTCCCCTTCAAGAAGGTCATCATTCAGCAGCGGCACGCTCACGGTTTTTTCCTGCTCACCCGCATCGAAGGTGAGCTCGCCCAGCGTCTCCAGATAATCCTTGCCGGCTTCTGCGCTGCGATCGGCGGTGGTGTAATCAAAGGTCATGGCCTGCTGAGCTGCCTGCAGCAGGCGCACACGAAAGGTGATCTCGGCGTCGGATTCCAGGCCCACAGCGCCAAGCACTTGTACTTCGGCATTCACCGGCTGCACCATAATGCCAAGGGTGTCGGAGGCGACATACGCCTCGCCGTCCATGGCGGTCAGGCGGAAGGTCAAGCGTAAGATCTGATCCACATCCGGCAGCAGTACCGCCGTGTTGAGCTGGTCGTCTGCGAGTATTCTGGCCTCCGGTCCCTCAATCTGGCTCCACTGTGTGCGTGCGAGGTTCTGGCCGGCAAGGGTCTCCACTGAGCCCTGTAGGCGCACCAGCAGGTTGGCATCGCTGTACTGCAGCGCTCCGGCGTCCACCAGCAAACGATCTGTGCCGGCGGGTTTGCCCTGCGCCTCCTGCAGAGCGTCCAGGGCGTCTTGGTGGTCTGTTTCCGCTGCCGCGTCCAGGTCCACACGGGTCAAGGCCGGGTCAATGCGGGTGACACCGTTGTCGGAACAACCCGTCAGCTGAACAGCCAGTAAACTGGCAAGCAAACCGAAGGTAAGGGCAATGCGTTTCATGCGGATCTCCTGAGGCTTCGCGGTCACAGTTGGCAGCGAAGTCCGGCTTGAATCTGGAATGCGTCGAAGTTGGAGTAGCCAACCAACTGGCGGTAGCTAAAGTAGGCATTGATTCCCTGCGACACGACCATGCTGGCGCCCAGGCCCGCTTGAAAATAAAGCGACTCACGGCCCTCGGGCGTCAGTTTGAAGGACTGGGTATCCTCCGGAGCAAAGGCAAATTTGCCCATCACCGCCAATTTGTCGGAAATGACTTCGCTGATAGCGGAAAACTCCAGTACCGGCAGAATTACGCCCCAAGGGGTGGTGAGCGCGTACTGTGCCTGTACGCCAAGCTGTGCCGTGAGCTGGTCGTGGCTTTGTTCACCGAGCACCACCTCAAACCCGCCGGCGTTGAGTTCGGCGTATTCTTCAAGGGTGCTGGTCAGATAACTCAGGCGCACGGATGGGTAAACTATAAGCGCGTTGTAGTGGTAGAGGTACTGCGCCCGGGTGCTCACAAACCATTGACTGCCGGTGGTACTGCCCTCTGTGCGGAGTGACCCTGCCGAGCCATTGCCCTTCAGAGCCGGGAAAGCGATGTTGCGCTGGATATCGTAGCTGCTTCCGCCGTAGCCCAACTGCCCGTCCAGACTGAAGTTGTCGCGACTGAAGCTGGAATAGGCAATGACACTGTAGATATTGGCGGATACGCTGCCGTTGTCGCCGCTATAGTTCAGCTCATTGCCGGTCCAGCCAAGGGCACCGCCCACAAAAACCTCTGGCGAAACAGCGTAGTCTGCTCCAAGGGTCACACTGTAGGCATCGGATTTAAAGCCGTTTTCCTGGCTTGTTGCCTGCTTGTCGGCTCTATCAAGCTGAATATTGGCAAACACGCCGGTCCTCGACTGCGGGCTTTCAGCGCCGCCTCTGGCGGTGGGTGACCAATGCAGGCCGTTGATGGAAATGGCGCTGACGCCACGGCCGAGCTGGCCCAGGCGGTTGCCGACGGCGCTGACTTGGCTGTCAACACCACTGGCCGCTGTACGCAGCAGCGCCAGGGTTTCTTCCGGCGCAAGCTGATTGATCAACTGGGCGGCAGCCGCCGGATTGCTGACGGACAGGTTTTGCAGATAGAGGCAGCGCTCATTCAGCTGCGCCATGCCTTCGCTCATTTGGCTCAAGGGCGTTGCCGTCACTGCGGCGCAGGCCGAGTCCAGCGCCTGGGCCACGCTGAAATCATTGCCAGCGGCGGATACCGGGGAAAAGGTATCCGCCGAGACTCGTATAACAACCGTTCCGGTGGCGGTTTCAGCCGCTTCACTGTTATCTCGGATCAGGTAGGTGAAGCTGTCTGTACCTTCAAAATTGGCGTCAGGTGTATAAAGCACGCCACCGTCGGCGTTGACTATTGCCGTACCCATGGCCGGTGCTGAAACCTGCACCAATTCAATGGCATCGCCGTCCGGGTCACTGTCATTGCTCAATACATTGATGGTGACCGGTGTGTTCACCCGGGTAGTGCGAACGTCATCTACTGCCTGCGGTGGCGCGGCCAGTACGGCGGCAGACAGCCACAGCAAGGGCGCCAAAACAAAAGATTTTTGAATACCCATAAAAGGTTTGCCCGTCGGAATTGCGTCCAAATTGAGCCCAGCGCAATGAACCCGCGTATGCCGCTGGCGCTTTGGCTGGAAGAGCGGTGGTACGTGTTCTGCGTCCAGGTGGGGTGTGTTCATTGATGCGATCCGTGTGGCCTGTTTAGGCTTGGCTGTACACCGCGATGGGCGCTGGAACGGCCCATCGGTTCGCCGCCAGGGCACGGTGCGTGGCGAAGCGGCAAGCTTGATGCGCAAAGGCAGTCCTGATGGCCGCATGAGCGCAGATGGCTGCTCATCCCCAATATCCTTTTTGTAATCTCGGGTCGGCCGCAGGCAATACCGGCCCCCCGGCAGGGCGGCAACAGGTTGAAGGACGGGACCCTGGGTGCGGTAGAAACCGGAAAAGACGCGCAACAACAAACAAGGCAAGCTTGGAGTCAAGGATGCATGGGAGCTGGATCATCGCACAAGAAACTGGCTAAGCCTGCTTCGGCCAATCAGCATTTTTGGCGGATCAATAGCAATGCGGCGGTCCTTCCTGACCGTTTCCTGCTCTTTTGTAATAAAGAAGCAATGCTACAAAATGTCACCCATTTCCACAACTGCAAACAATAGTTCTTTGAACCGCTGTCCAATAGTTGAACAGACTGGTTGCAGGTTGTCCACTTTGCCGTTATGGGGTCTGGGGCGTGATGCAGCCGGTCCGCGTCGCCGGCCCGGGGCATCCAACCCTCAAACCAGCTATGTACGGAAATTTAATG
>CAYNST010000004.1:60382-70025 GCA_964399955.1 uncultured Cellvibrionaceae bacterium
ATGTACGGAAATTTAATGGCTATAGACTCGCCCAACATCTATGCCGCTGATCCCGGGTGCGGCAATCAGCGGTATTGACTTGAGCGCGCCTGTCGCTGAGCGTTAGATGATATGTTGGCCGACCAGACAGCGCAGGACCACCAGTGAGCGTGCGGCGACTTCCAGCAAATCGCCCGCCTCGACGACCACTTCGTCATCTACCCATCCTACAGCGGTATCCAGTTCTTTCATCCAGGAATCGCGGCTTTCGATTGTTGGAATCAAAAACTCCAGCGGCTCGTGATGGGCGTTGAGGATGATATAGAAACTGTCATCAACTCGCGGCTCGCCTTTGGGGTTGGGGTTGGGAATGGTTTCACCGTTGAGAAAAACCCCCAATGATTTGGCGTGGCCCATATCCCAGTCTTCTTCGGTCATGGGCTGGCCTTCAAGTTTGAACCAGGCGATATCCTTCACATCGCTGCCGTAAATCGGGCGACCCTGAAACCAGCGGCGGCGATGAAAAACCGGGTGAACGGCGCGGTAATGGGTGAGGCGCTGACAGAAGGCGAGCAGGTCCGAATCCAGGTTTTTCCAGTCGTACCAGGATATTTCGTTGTCCTGGCAGTAGGTGTTGTTGTTGCCCCCCTGGGTGCGACCAATTTCATCGCCACCGGAAATCATCGGCACACCCTGGGACAGCAGCAGCGTGGCAAAAAAGTTGCGCTTCTGCTGCATGCGCAGTGCGAGCACCTTGGGGTCGTTGGTTTCTCCTTCGGCGCCGCAATTCCACGAGCGATTGTGGCTTTCGCCGTCGTTGTTGTCTTCGCCGTTGGCGTCGTTGCGCTTCTCGTGATAAGACACCAGGTCGTGCAGGGTGAAGCCGTCATGCGCGGTGACGAAATTGATGCTGGCAGAAGGCATGCGTGAAGTGTATTCGTAAAGATCCGAGCTGCCGGTAAAGCGGGACGCCAGTTCACCCAGTGTCTGCTCATGGCCTGCCCAGAAGTCGCGGACACAGTCGCGGTATTTGCCGTTCCACTCAGTCCAGACCGGTGGAAAGTTACCCACCTGATAACCGCCCTCGCCAACGTCCCAGGGCTCTGCGATCAACTTGACCTGGCTGATGACCGGGTCCTGTTGCATCAAGTCGAAGAACGCGGACAAGCGGTTCACATCGTGTAGCTCGCGCGCCAGGGTGGCCGCCAAGTCAAAGCGGAAGCCGTCCACGTGCATTTCCTGCACCCAGTAGCGCAGGGAGTCCATCAACAGTTGCAGTACGTGCGGGTGACGCATGTTCAGACTGTTGCCTGTGCCGGTGTAGTCCATGTAGTAGCGTTTGTCGTCGGTAAGCCGGTAGTAATAGGCGTTATCAATGCCCTTGAAGTTGAACATCGGCCCAAAGTGATTGCCCTCGGCGGTGTGGTTGTACACCACATCCAGGATCACCTCTATGCCCGCCTGGTGCAGCGCCTTGACCATCTGCCTGAACTCCGCCGCCACGGCACCGGGGCGCTGGTCGCTGGCGTATTCGTTATGTGGCGCAAAATAGCTGACGGTGTTGTAGCCCCAGTAGTTGCGCAGGCCTCTGTCAATCAAGTGTTTATCGTGGGCAAAATGGTGAATGGGCATCAATTCTACGGCGGTTACCCCCAGCTCCTTCAGATAGTCGGTCATTGCCGGGTGCGCCAGGCCTGCGTAGGTGCCGCGCAGCTCTTCCGGAATCTCCGGATGCCGCGCCGTCAGGCCCTTGACATGGGTTTCATAGATGATGGTTTCGTGCCAGGGTGTGCGCAGGTGCCGGTCGCCGCTCCAATCAAAATGCGGCTGGTGTACCACGCTTTTGGGCATGTATCTGGCGCTGTCGTCGGTGTTGATCGCTTCCGGCCCTTCTTCCATATCGTAGGGGAATATGGCCTCGTCCCAGTCAATCTGACCGTCAATGGCCTTGGCGTATGGGTCCAGCAATAGCTTTGAGGGGTTGCAGCGGTGGCCGTTGGCCGGGTCCCAGGGGCCGTAGACCCGGTAGCCGTAGCGCTGCCCGGGTTCAATAGAAGGGATGTAGCCGTGCCAGCAGTAGCCGTTGACTTCCGGTAATTCGATACGGGTTTCGTTGCCGTCGTCATCAAACAAACACAGCTCTACCTTTTCGGCGATCTCTGAAAACAGTGAAAAATTAGTGCCGGCGCCGTCGTAGTTGGCGCCCAGCGGGTAGGGTGTGCCTGGCCATACTTTCATAGATGTTTCCCCAATCGGATCAATGCTGTAATACCTGAAGCTGCGTCCAGGCGGCACACGAATGCCTCCATCAGTTGCCAACCGCTTGCACCAGGCGCCGAGCCGGCGAACAAACCGGCTCCGTCTGTTGCGCAGGGGTAACCCGCGTGTGCCTCGGACTCGCTCAGCTCCGGTAGATTAAGTGGCTGTTCCTGACCGTAAAATGTTGTAGTGCAGGCACGGCGGTTGTTTGGTAGCTGTTGCCTCAGGCACCACGAATCTCATCATTGTCAACTTTCTCGTTGATGATTGTTGTCGGGGCTGAGGTTGTGGGCCTATATGACCGGGCCTGCGGCAACGATCTGTGCCTGTTATACGCTCGGGAAGCTCGCTGAAGGGGCGTCGGTTTTGCCTTTTCAGTAACTGTCACTCGTGCCAAATGCACTCGAACTGCCTGCCTATGCGTCAATGCTTTTTTCTGGTGCTCATGAACATTCCCATTCAGGTCTGACTCTCCAGACAGGACACTCCGGCATCGGGTGCCTGTGTTGCAGGGCGACTGATGGATCAGTATGTTCTAGTTTCTACGGATGAGACACGCTTTTTGACTAAAGCTGCCACTGCACCTCTTCTGTTAAGTACCAGAGACGCGTGCTGCGTTGAGTCAACATTTGGCGGAGATTCGCCAAGGTCCAGCTCTTGCTGACCCGGCAGTTTAAAGCCGGGCGTTTCGCAGCACGTGTTCTTTGATTCTGCTCCCTGGATTCAGTGCGCCCGGTTGTAGATGGCCACAGAATGCCCCGGCATGGCGATATAACGGCCGGCGAGTTCCACGCCCGGGTCCGATGCCATGACCTGCTGTTTACCTTGCAGTTCGTCGGCGGGCACCGTCTGGCTATCGGCGCTGAAGTTGCAAACGACGCTCAAGGTGCCCCGGCTTACCATCAGCCAACCCGCGCTTTCGTCAAACTCCACCGAGCTGCGGTTGAGGCGGTCGTCCATCAGATCGGGAATTTGGTGGCGCAGTTTGATCAGGGCCTTGTACCACTCCAAGATACTCTTGTGGGGTTCTTGCTGCAGCTCATTCCAATTCAATTTTGACTTCTGGAAGGTCTCCGGCGCCTGCGGATTGGGAACTTTTTCCGGGTCCCAGCCAAAAGCGGCAAATTCGTGCTGCCGCCCATTGCGCACAGCCTCCCCCAGCTCCGGGTCTTGGTGGTCGGTAAAATACAGGAAAGGCGCTGATGCGGCCCACTCCTCGCCCTGCCACAGCATGGGCAAAAAAGGCGAGGTCAGCATCAGCGCCGCGGCCAGCTTCATCTGCCCGGGGTTCAGCAGGTGGCTGAAGCGCTCGCCGAAGGCGCGGTTGCCCACCTGATCGTGATTCTGCAGGCAGACCACAAAGGTATGGCCGCGCAGATCGGTGGCGGGGCGCCCATGGGTACGGCGCAAATGCACGGAATAACAGCCATCGTAGACGAAACCGTCGGTCAGAGCCTTGGCCAGATGCGCCATTTTGCCGAAATCCTTGTAGTAGCTATCGGACTCACCGGTCATCAGGGTGTGCACTGCGTGATGAAAATCATCACTCCACTGCGCGTGAAGACCGTACCCGCCCAGCTCCGGCGGGCGGATCAAGCGGGGGTTGTTCAGGTTGCTCTCGGCGATCAGTGACAGCGAGCGGCCCAGTTGCTGCTCCAGTTGTTTGACCTCGGTGGCGAGTTGCTCCATGAAGTGCACAGCGGATTCGTCTACCAGCGCGTGCACCGCGTCCAGCCGAAGTCCGTCAATATGGTAATCGCGCATCCACATCAACGCGTTGTCAATAAAATAGCGTCTCACCTCATCGCTATCCGGGCCGTCCAGGTTGACCGCTTCGCCCCAGGGCGTGGAATACTTTTGAGTAAAATAGGGGCCAAACTGGCTCAGGTAATTGCCGGCGGGCCCCAGGTGGTTGTAAACCACATCCTGAATGACGGCCAAACCGCGCTGATGACAGGCGTTTACCAGCTTTTTCAGCCCCTCCGGGCCGCCGTAGGCGTGATGAGGAGCGTAAAGGTCAACGCCGTCGTAGCCCCAGCCGTGGTCGCCGGAAAATTCGGCCACCGGCAACAGCTCCACATGGGTGACGCCAAGTTCCGCCAGATAGTCTAACCGCTCAATGGCGGACTCGAAGGTACCTTCGGGGGTGAAGGTGCCAATGTGCAATTCGTAGATGGGACCGGAAGCGAGTGGCGGTGGTTGCCAGCCCCGATCGGTCCAGTCGAATTGTGAGTGGTCCACCCAGCGGGACGCCTCATGCACGCCCTCAGGTTGCCAGCCCGACCGGGGGTCGGGGTAGGGACCCTTGCCGTCTATTTTGAACGCGTAGTCGCTGCCGTGTTTTATGAAGGGTGCGTCACCATGCCACCAGCCGGAGCCATCCTTATTCATGAGCAGGCGCTGCTCGCCACACACCAGCTCCACTTGCTGGGCCGCAGGAGCCCATACGTTTATCTCAGTCATTGTTTTGATCCTTCAGTACCAGAAGCCCCAGAGGAAAACGGGACAGCAGCTGCTTGAGGGGCAGCTTGCCCCCATTGAAATCTTCGCCAGTCAACAGGTTGTGCCAGCGGCCGGCCGGCAGTTCCAGGCTGGTGTCGGCCCAGTCCTTGCCCAGTCCCAGCAGTAGACGCGGCGCAAGGGTAATCACTGCGTCGCCACGCACGAATGCCACCAGGTGCTGCGCCTTGCCGCCCTTGGCCTGCAGCGCCCGGTAGCTGCTTTTGCTGCCAAACAGTTCGGGCTTTTGCTGCCGCAGGTGCAGTGCCTGGCGAGTGAGCCACAGTTTGGGCAAGCCGTCGTGCAGCCGGTCCATGATGTCTTCGGCAGTCAGCCGTGGAAGCTCCGCAAGCATCTGCCGACGTTTGTCAAAATCCACTGGCCTGCGGTTGTCCGGGTCCACCAGGCTGAAGTCCCACAGTTCGGTGCCCTGATAGATATCCGGCACGCCCGGCGCGGTGAGCTTGATCAATGCCTGTGCCATGCCGGTGATCATGCCGGGCTCCACCAGTTCACTGACAAACCCTTCCAGGTCCGCAGAGAACTCTCTGTCTGTAAGGATGGTCCCTACAAAGTCCTGCACACTCTTTTCATAGGCTTCGTTTTGTTGCGTCCACGAAGTGTGGGTTTTGGCTTCGCGCATGGCTTTTTCCATGTACGCACTCATTCGGGGTTGGTCGATAGGCCAGGCACCCACCAGTGTCTGGTAAACAAGGTATTCGGCATTGCGGTCCGGAAATTCGCCCTGCTTGTGCCGGGCGTTGTAAGAGGCCCAGCGATTCACCGTCTCTCCCCAGCGCTCCGGTATCTCCGAAAGCAGGGCCAGGCGCGCGCGCACATCTTCACTGCGCTTGGTGTCATGGGTTGTGGACGCCAGCATGGCTTTTGGCCGTTCGATCTGGGCACGACTGCAGGCTTGGTGGAATTGCTCCAGATCCAAGCCAAACTGGCTCGGATCACCGCCAACCTCGTTGAGCGCGACCAGACGATTGAAACGGTAGAAGGTGGTGTCTTCAACGCCTTTGGCCATTGCCGGCCCTGACAGTTGCTGAAAGCGCATGGCCAGCTCACCTTCGCGCGGGCCGGGAACGCGCAGCAGCAGCAGGTCCTTGAGGAAGCCGAACAGTTCCGGGTCCATGTCCGGCCGCTCCGCCACGGCACCTTGAATGGCTTGCTCCACGTAGAGTTCGTCTTCCGCCGCGACGGTATTGTCGGACGCACGAACGTAGGAGCGGTACACCGGGAAGCACACTGCGGTTTCGCACAGCGCTTCGCGCAGCTCGTGGCTGGTATAGTCTCTGTGTCGGCGATGCCGCTCGCACACATCCACAAAAAGATTGGTCAACCGATTGAGCTCGCTGACCATGAGCTGTGTGAGAATCAGCCGCTTGCCTATGCGCACCGCTGCATGAAAATCCGACTGCTCCCCGGTGAACTCCTGGTAGATGCGGGAGTGGGCTTCTTCACCGCGCGGATCCACAAACAAACCGCCGGCCAGATTGAGAAAGTCATAGCCGGTGGTGCCTTCGATGGGCCAGTCTGTGGGCAGGGTTTCACCG
This sequence comes from uncultured Cellvibrionaceae bacterium, assembly GCA_964399955.1. GTDB lineage: Bacteria > Pseudomonadota > Gammaproteobacteria > Pseudomonadales > Cellvibrionaceae > CAYNST01. Next base: position 66,679 of record CAYNST010000004.1, read on the forward strand.
GGTTCCAAAATTTTTTCTGCCAGTATCCAGGTCATGGGGCAGACTTCCCGCAGGCGGCGAAAGTATTCGGCCGGATCGCGCAGGCCGTCGGGGTGATCCACCCGCAGACCCTGTACCCAGCCTTTGCGGACCCAATGGATGGGGAGTGCGTGGGCGGCGCGGAACACCTCCAGCCGTTCAGTGCGCAGGCCGGCCAGGTCGGTGATATCAAAAAAACGGCGGTAGCCCAGGTCGCGGCTGGCGGTGCGCCAGTACGCGAGGCGGTAGTTTTGCTGATCAATCAGCGCGTCCAGTGCATCCAGGTCACTGTTCAGGCGATCCACCTCTGCATTGATGGCGGCCAGCGCCTCTGGCTCCTCGTGGCAGAGCCTGACCATCAAATTACAGAGCACCGCCTTGTCGCGGTGACGCAACTCCACCTCGCGTTTGGCGGTCACTGTGGGGCGAGGCATACGCGCGTGGCTCTCTGCCAGAAAAGCCAGCGCGTCGGAGCCGCAGGCTTCGGCAGCGGTTCCCAGCAGTCCCGCCACGCTGGAGGGGTCTACCGGATAGGTGTGATCGTAGTAGTGCAGCGTGAACAGGCCGTCGCTGTGGGTCAGTTTCAGCTCGCCACTTTCAAGAATGCGGCCGTAATGATCGCCCAGCACCGGCAGCAGAACCTTGTTGGGCCAGCGCTCTTCAGAGGTTGCCCAGTCCACATCAAAATGGGTTGCATAGCGGCTGGAGGGGCCGTTTTCCAGAACATCCCACCACCATGGATTCTGTCGGCCGGCAATGGCCATATGGTTGGGCACTACATCGATAACGTGCCCCAATCCCTGCTGTTGAATGGTTTCGCACATGCGCGCATGGGCGTCGGCTCCGCCCAGTTGTTCGTTGACCCGGGTGGGGTCCACTACGTCGTAGCCGTGGGTGCTGTCGGTCGCAGCCTGCAGGTAAGGTGATGAGTACAGGTGGCTGATGCCCAGTTCCTTCAGGTAACTTACCAGCTCGGTGGCCTGATCAAAACCAAAGCCTGGGCGCAGTTGTAGGCGGTAGGTAGAAAGGGGTTCAGGATGCATGGCAAAGCTCCATAATGCTAGGAACGAACAGCGTAGGCTGGGGGAAAGACTTGCGGTTTATTGGGCTTGGCATTGATTTGTCTCTAAACGCGTGGTTTTTGACAGGCGACTGCGGCGGTGATATATCACGGCGGCGCTTGTACACCTGTCGTTATACGCGGCGTTAAGATTTAGAGGCTGCTGGAGCCAAGGGGATTATCACTGCCGGGTGCTCTCCGTCAGCAGCCACCGCGTTGAGGTTCGGGACGCCCTACAATCGAGCGCGGCGTTCAGGTGACTGCGTGCTTGCTGGCAGCCGGAAAAGCTTCTAACCTCTGGGCACTACCGGGGCGGTAAGCAGGCAGTGAAACCGCCAAACCAATTAACAAAGCGGGGGCGCTCTATGAGTCGAAAAATCTTTGTAAACCTTCCGGTCGCCGACCTTCCGGCCAGTGAACGTTTTTTCCGGTCTTTGGGTTTTGCTTTCAACCAGCAGTTCTGTGACGCAACGGCCCTTTGCATGGTGATCAGTGACGATATCTACATCATGCTGCTCTCGCAGGAGAAGTTCCGCGAGTTTGCGCCCAAGGCCATGGCCGATGCCCGGCAGACCACAGAAGTGTTGTTGTGTCTCAGTTGTGATAGCCGTGAAGAGGTTGATGAGCGGGTCAGACTTGCCGTTGCAGGTGGCGGTACGGTTTACAAGAAGGCGATGGACTACGGTTTTATGTACGGACATGGCTTTCAGGACTTGGACGGCCATGTCTGGGAGCTGATGTACATGGAGCCCGCAGCCGATGAACTGCAGGCGTTGCAGCCAGCAAGCGATTAACCGGTTTCCTACGCGCCGCTTCGCCGGTTGTCATGCTGCCCGTTCGGGGCAGTGATTACGGCGAAAGGTACCTCAGCAGAAGCCGCTCATGCGCGCCGCCGAGGTAAGTATCCGGCTCATTGCGTAGGCTGGACAGTTATTTGCCGGTCAACTATTGAGACTTGCATCCAAAACAATCTCCGCCTTCAACAGCTTGGAGACCGGGCAGGCGGCTTTGACGGCCTGAGTTACGTCGTCGAACTCGGTTTGTGAAATCTCGGGGATATCGGCTTGCAGGCGCAGCAATATGTTGTTGATGCTAAAGCCGTCTCCTTCCTGTTCCAGTGAAACCTTGGCCGAGGTTTGCAGGCGCCGGGCCTCAAAACCGGAGTCGCCCAAAGCCTTGGACAAGGCCATAGCATAACAACCCGCCAGGGCTGCGCCGATCAGCTCCTCCGGATTGCTGCCCTTTTTATCTTCAAATCGGGTTGCGAAGCCGTAAGGGTAAGAGGAGAGGGCACCGCTTTCAGTGGTGAGCTCGCCCTTGCCGTCCTTCAAGCCGCCTTGCCAGTCAGCCGAACCTGTGCGATCAATCTTCATGAGTTTCTCCACGCTTGATGTTGGTTTGCCGCTCGAGTCGTTGTCGCTTGCAAAGCGATACGGGTTAACCTTTACGCATGCCGGCAGTTCCTGTATTGCTATTGGTAAAGAAACCCCCGGCTGCATCAGGCAGACCCAAAATCTTGCGGCTTAAGTACAAAGTTCAAAGCAAACCGCGAAAAGGGCGTCTGATGTGGCAGAAGTTGATGGTGTTGGTGGCCTGCGCCGGTAGCTGCATCGCGCCTGCACAGGCAAAAGACCAGTGTGTAATTGTTTTGCATGGACTGGCGCGCACAGCCTCCTCCATGGCTCATCTTGCGGACGTCCTGTCAGCCGAGGGTTACACGGTGGTTAACCTGGGTTATCCGTCCACGCAAGCTCCCATTGAGGAGCTCGCCGGGACGACAGTAGGCGAGGCGTTGATGCAATGCCCGGCGCAGGCGCAGGTGCACTTTGTTGCCCACTCACTGGGCGCAATACTGGTGCGGCAGTATCTGCAAAATCAAACAATTGAGCGTTTGGGGCGGGTGGTGATGCTGGGGCCGCCCAACAGCGGCAGCGAGCTGGTTGATCGCTTGAGCCGTGCGCCTGGATTTGAACTGCTTACCGGCGATGCGGGCGGGCAGCTTGGCACTGGCGCCGGCAGTGTACCAAACGCTCTGCCGGCGGCAGATTTTGAACTGGGCGTCATTGCCGGAACGCATAGCTTGCTCCCGCCGCTTTCACTCTTGCTGCCTGGCGAAGACGACGGTTTGGTGACGGTTGATAGCACCCGTTTAGAGGGCATGCGCGACCATATCAGCCTGCCGGCGACGCACCTTTTCATGGTGCAGAATCGAGAAGTCCTCAAGCAGGTTCTGTATTTTCTGCGTCACGGTAGATTTGACCGTTCTAAT
>CAYNST010000005.1:0-14415 GCA_964399955.1 uncultured Cellvibrionaceae bacterium
TGGCGCGTTTTCAGGTGCAACAGAGGCGATGATGAAACGTCAACAGACCCTAGCAACGCTTAAGCTCATCCCGTTGCCCACCGAGGCGTTGCGGTAAGTTAACACGCAGTCGCCTATACTTGCGGCCGACGCCGGGCGTCCCCCTCGACCTACAGATGGATTAAGGAACACCAACCATGCCTTTGCCCAAGAGACTCTCACTCTTCAAACCTACACCTGTGTTGCTGGCAGTGGTGCTGGCCGCGCTGTTGGTTATCTGGATGCTGAGTGGTGATACTCGCAGTGCTCAAGATGAGCCACCGGCCGCTCAAGTCACGCCTGAGCAGGGGCTGCACCAGGTAGAGACACGTTGGCTGGAGGCCAGCCCCCAGGTAACGGAAAAGGTGGCGCAGGGTCAACTTTTGCCGTGGCAACAAGTCAGCGTGCGTGCTCAGGTGGCGGGCAGTGTGGAGCAACTGCTGCGGCAGCAAGGCGACAGTGTAACCGCTGGTACAACACTTCTGACCCTATCCAACGAGGGCCGCAGAGAGCAGTTAGCCCAAGCCCGGGCCACCTTGAATCAGCGCGAGAGCGAGCTGGGCAGCGCGCGTTCCCTGACGGAGTCCCGCTTCATAGCGGAGACAGAACTGGCGCGGCTGGAGAGTGAAGCGGCCAGAGCAAGAGCTGAACTGGTTTCTGCGGAGCTTGCGCTGCAATACGCAGAGCCGGTGGCCCCTTTTGACGGAATAGTCAACCGTCGCCATGTGGAGGTCGGCGATTGGGTGCAGCCGGGTGCCGACTTGATGGAGCTTGTGGATGTGGGCCAACTCAAAGTGACCGCGCAGATTTCTCAGCAGGATGTAGGCCTGGTGGCGGCAGGGCAGGCGGTGGATATTCGCCTGCTGGACGGCCGGCGGTTGGAGGGCGTGGTGAATTTTGTCAGTCACGCGGCGGACCCGTCCACGCGCAGCTTCTATATAGAAGTATCAGCGGACAACCCCGAATTATGGCGGGTTGCCGGAGCCAGTGCCACCCTGCGCATTCAGCTGGAGCCGGTCGTTGCGCACCGGGTGAGCCCCGCGCTGCTCAGTCTTAACGAAGACGGTCAATTGGGTGTGCGTACGGTGGACGCCCAAAGCCGGGTGGTGTTTCAAACCGTGCGGGTGCTGAGCATTGACAATCAGGGCGCGACCATAGCCGGCTTGCCGGACCGGGTGCAGGTGATAACACTGGGTGCCGGGTTCGTGCGGCCCGGTCAGCAGGTGGTCACTCGGGGAGCGGTGGAATGAGAACCCTGATATACGCAGCCATAGACCGCGGGCGGGCAAGTCTGGCCCTTCTGCTGTTTCTGTTTCTGGCCGGCCTGCTGGCCTACAACGCCATTCCCAAAGAGGCCAATCCCGACGTTGCCATTCCCCTGATGTACGTGTCCATGTCCCTCGACGGCATCAGCCCGGAGGACGCCGAACGTTTATTGGTGCGACCTATGGAGCATGAGTTGCGGTCTCTGGAAGGCGTTAAACGTATGACCTCCACGGCCAGCGAGGGCCATGCTTCGGTGATGTTGGAGTTTGACGCGGGCTTCAATGCCGATAAGGCACTGCAGGATGTGCGGGTGAAGGTGGATGCCGCTCGCGGCAAGCTGCCGGGCGAAGCGGATGAACCCACCGTCAATGAGATAAATGTTGCGCTCTTTCCCGTTCTCTCTGTTGGCCTGTCCGGCCCGGTGGCCGAAGCTGAATTGGTCTATATAGCGCGACAGCTGCGAGACAACATTGAGGGTATTCCGGAAGTGCTGGAAGTGGATATCGGCGGTGACCGCGAAGACCTGTTGGAGATTCTGGTGGACCCACAGGTACTGGACAGCTACGGTCTGGACTACACCCAGCTGTTTACCATGGTCTCCAACAACAACCGCCTGGTGGCTGCGGGCAGCCTGGATACCGGCGCCGGCCGGCTTGCCGTCAAGGTGCCGGGGGTGATTGAGGATCTTCAGGACATACTCGCCATGCCGGTCAAGGTTGACGGCGACACAGTGGTCACTTTTGCCGACATTGCCGTGGTCAACCGCAGCTTCAAAGACCCGTTGAGTTTTGCCCGCATCAATGGCCAGCCGGCGGTGGTGCTGGAGGTCAAAAAGCGCGCCGGTGCCAATATCATTTCCACCATTGAGCAAACTCAGGCCCTTATAGAGGAAGCCAGTGCTCTGTTCCCTGAAGGCGTGCAGGTAGACTACATCATGGATCAGTCCAAGGAAGTAGAGAGCATGTTGTCGGACTTGCTGAACAACGTGCTCACGGCCGTGGTACTGGTATTGATTCTGATAGTGGCCACCATGGGCGTGCGCTCGGCCGTTTTGGTTGGCATTACCATTCCCGGAGCCTTCCTGGCGGGCATTCTGCTGATCTGGATAATCGGCTACACCATGAATATCATCGTGTTGTTTGCGCTGATCCTGGTCGCCGGTATGCTGGTAGATGGCGCGATTGTGGTCAGCGAGTTGGCAGACCGCAACCTGTCCGAAGGACAGCCGCCCAAAAAAGCCTGGGCTGATGCCGCCAGCCGTATGGCATGGCCCATTATTGCCTCTACGGCTACCACCATTGCCGTTTTTGCGCCTTTGCTGTTCTGGCCCGGCGTGGTTGGGCAATTTATGAAATACCTGCCGGCAACGGTCATTATCTGTCTTTTGGCCTCGCTGTTCATGGCCCTGGTGTTTCTGCCGGTGCTGGGAAGCTTGAGCAAACACCGGCCAAAACCCCATCCGGCCAACCCCAGCAAAGCCGGTCAAATGTACGGAGCTTTGTTGGCAAAGTTCTTACGCAGGCCCGGCAGAACCTTTGGCGGCATGCTGATAGCCATAATACTGGTGTTTGTTGGTTACGGTAAATTCAACCACGGCGTTGATTTTTTTCCATCGGTGGAGCCGGAATCCGCACAGGTGTGGGTGCGGGCGCGAGGCGACCTCTCTATTGTGGAGCGTGACGCGTTATTGCAACGAGTGGAAAACCGCCTGCTGGGGCTGCCCGAAGTGCAAGCGCTTTATGCCAGGTCGCAGGTGTCCGCCAGCGGCGAGATGCCGCCGGATGTGGTTGGTACCCTGCAGTTTCAGTTCATAGACTGGCACCAGCGCCGACGCGCAGCCGCCATTGTTGATCACATGCGCGAGCTCACTGCAGATATTCCCGGCATCATTCTTGATTTTCGCCAGCAGCAGCAGGGACCATCGGGTGGTAAGCCCATTGAGTTGTTGGTAAGCAGTATGAATTTTGACGCAACCGAACAGGCAGTTGATCAACTGGTGGACGAGATGAGCAAACTGGGCGGTTTTGTTGATATAGAAGACAATCGCAGCCTGCCCGGTATCGAGTGGCGGGTAATGGTGGACCGCGCGGCTGCGGCCCGTTTCGGCGCCGATGTCCTCACCGTGGGTAATGCCGTGCAAATGGTCAGCAATGGTCTGCTGCTGGCAAAATACAGGCCGGAATACGCCAGTGATGAAGTGGACATTCGCGTGCGTTTTCCCGAAACCTGGCGGTCTTTGGAGCAGATGACGCGTTTGACGGTGGGCACCCCCCGCGGGCAGGTGCCGCTCAGCAATTTTGTGGAAGTTTTGCCTGCTCCGAAAACCAGTGTGCTCAATCGAGTGGACGGCACCCGAGCGGTCACGCTCAAGGCGGATCTGGCCGAAGGCTATCAGGTCGCCGAGCGGCTGCGGGCGTTACTGGACAGTGGCATTGAGCTGCCAGAGGGTGTAATGATCAAAACGGCCGGGGAGGGTGCAGATCAGGAAGAGGCGGCCATTTTTTTGGGCACCGCGTTTATGATCGCAATTTTTCTGATGTTGATGATTCTGCTGGTGCAGTTCAACAGTTGGTATCAAGCGTTTCTGGTTATGTCTGCCATCGTGTTTTCCACCGCAGGAGTATTGTTGGGACTGCTAATCAACGGCCAATCCTTTGGTATAGTGATGGTGGGCATGGGCATCATTGGCCTGGCCGGTATTGTCGTTAACAACAACATTGTTCTTATAGATACGTACAACCAAATTCGCGGGGAGGGCGCCGAGCCTTTCGATGCTGCGCTGCAAACAGGCTGTTTGCGCCTGCGGCCGGTGCTGTTGACTTCAGCAACCACGGTATTGGGCCTGATGCCCATGGTGCTGGCGGTTAACGTCAGTCTGCTGGAGCCAAGTCTCGGCTTTGGTGCCCCGTCAACGCAGTGGTGGACGCAGTTGTCCAGTGCAATTGCGGGAGGGCTGGCCTTTGCTACTGTACTTACACTCTTTCTTACGCCGTGCATGCTGGTGTTAGGAGAAAACCTACGCAGCCGCTTCAGTGCGCAAACTGCAGAATAAACCGTCTGGCGGCAATGAGCGCCGCCGGATTCGGGAATAACGATATGCAAACAGTCGGTTTGGCAGTCATCATCATGGCTGCTGCTCTTATCAGCCTCTGGAATCTCAGTAGTCGCAAAGACCTTCAGCTATTCGGCGAAATTGTTCATCGGGTGGAAACCGACCACAAAGTGGTGGCGCTGACCTTTGATGACGGCCCCACTAGCGGTTTTACCCAGCAAATACTCGAGATTCTGCGGGACCATGATGTAAAAGCCACCTTTTATCTGGTTGGCCAAGCGATGGCGGCACACCCTGTGGAAGCCCAGATGATTGCCGACGCAGGGCATGAAATTGGCAATCATTCCTATACCCATAGCCGAATGCTGTTCATGAGCCCTGCCAGGGTGGCTGCGGAGCTTGACGAGACAAACCGGCTCATTCGCGGCCTGGGCTACCGGCACGATATTCATTTTCGCCCGCCTTATGGCAAAAAGCTTTTGATTCTGCCCTACGAACTGCGTAAACGGGACATGCTGTCGGTGACTTGGGACGTAGCGCCAGAACGCTGGGGGCAGACGCCAGAGAGCAGCGCGGTTGTCGCCCAGCGAGCAATCACACAGACCAGACCGGGCTCCATTATCCTGCTGCACGTCATGTACCCGCCAATGGAGGCGTCGTTACAGGCAGTGCCTCAGATTATTCGACAGCTGAAAGCCCGCGGATACCGTTTTGTCACTGTCAACGAGTTGCTTGCGTTCAGGTCGAATGAGATCAACTAACTAAGGGCGCAGCGAACCCGGCGAAGCTCGCGCTCCAGCCTTTCTATGGCGCATTTTTTGCTCTTCCTCTCAATGTTGGTAAAACCCGTGTCCCCTGCATCTCATGCCGCCAAGATTTACAAAGGGTTGGTAAAGAAGGGGCAGTTCAACCCACACAGAGGATAGAAATATGTCGGAACTGAAAAAGACCTTGATGGGCGTGAAGGAGCGCGTTGCGAACGATAGCCTGGGCCTGGTGGCAGCGGGCGTGGCGTTTTATGTATTTTTGTCAGTCTTTCCGGCGCTTGCAAGCGCCATCTCAATTTATGGTCTTATCGCAGATCCGCAGACCATTCAAAGCCATATAGGCACCGTGAGTGGTCTGGTGCCGGAAGAAGTCCTGGGGATTCTGTCGGAGCGTATGCAGGCCCTGGCCGATCAGGAAGGGTCGCTGACCTTCGGGCTGGTCATAGGTATATTGGTTTCACTTTGGAGCGCCAATAAGGCCATGAAGGCGGTGGCGCAGGCCCTGGACATTGCCTATGACACCAAAGAAGAACGGGGCGTGGTCAAGTTCAATGCGGTCACTCTGGCACTTACTCTGCTGTCCATCATCGCGTTCATTCTGGTGGTGTCCGTCGTTGTGGTGGTACCCATTGTGGTCAGTGTTTTTCTGTCTCAGCAGACGGCGGAGTTACTGGTGAGTCTGGTAAGCTGGGCGGCATTTCTGTTGTTGCTGGTGGGCATGTCTTTGGTGCTTTATAACTTTGCACCGGATCGCCGTCGTCGTAGCTGGAAAGAGCTGTTGCCGGGCGCAATCCTCACGGCCGTTTTGTTCGTCATTGCCTCTGCGGCCTTCGCGTTTTATGTAACCCAGTTTGGCCAGTTCAACGAGGAGTACGGCGCCTTGGGTGGCGTTGTTGTGCTGATGCTGTGGCTATATCTTGGTGCTTTTGTCTTTCTTCTGGGCGCCGAATACAATGCCGAGCGTGTTCGTCATTTCGTTGATCAGCCGAAAGAAGAGCGTTATCGCGGGGGCGCACCGGCCGCCGCATAAATACCTTTCACCGTGTGTCCCGGCTACAGGGTCGTGGCCCCTGTAGCCTGCGCATCCCAGCGCAGCTAAGCCGGCATGCGCAGGCTTAGCTTCAGCTTAATTGCCTTTGCCGCCCCCTCTTTGACTTGCCAGGCCTCAGTTCCGTTTATACACTTGGGTACGCTCTAGATCCGACTAAGGCGTCTACAGCCCGATCAGTTGATGCGCCGGCACGATAAGAGACCACGGAAGCGGGATGATTGAACTTCAAAATCTTCATAAATATTACGGCTTGGATGACCGCCGATTGCACGTGCTCAAAGGAATTGACCTGCACATTGCCGAAGGCGAAATGGTGTCCATCATGGGGTCTTCGGGGTCCGGCAAATCCACCTTGCTCAACATCCTTGGTTTGCTCGATTCCCACGATCAGGGGCAGTATTCCTTAGCGGGTATCAAGATCAACAAACTGAAAGAGTCTACCGCTGCGCAACTGCGCAATCGGCATATTGGCTTCGTCTTCCAGTCGTTCAACCTGCTGCCCTTCAAAAACGCGATCGAGAATGTGGCCCTGCCGCTCTATTATCAAAAGGTGGGGCGGCGGGAGCGCAATCAACGCGCGCGAGAAATGCTGGCCAGTGTGGGCCTGGGTGATCGTGCGGAGCATATGCCCAACCAGTTGTCCGGGGGGCAAAAGCAGCGGGTTGCCATTGCCCGGGCACTGATAGGCAATGCCAAGGTACTTTTAGCCGATGAACCTACCGGTGCGCTCGACAGCACCACCACCGAGGAGGTCATGGGGTTGTTCAAGCAGGTTCATGCGTCGGGCAAAACACTGGTCATTGTCACGCACGAGCGGGAAATCGCCGAGCAGACGCAGCGCGTCATCACGGTCAAAGACGGCAGGATCGTGGACGACCGCTACAATTGGGCCAAGGCGGGCTGAAGGTGTGCTGATTGATAGCCTGCAGGAAATCCTCTATTCCATGCGCCGCAACAAACTGCGCACGGGCTTGACCGCCTTTGGCGTCTTTTGGGGAATCTTCATGCTGGTGCTGCTGCTGGGCGGGGGTACCGGCATTCGTCATGGAATAGAGCGCGGTTTCAGTAGCGACGCCCGCGACAGTATCTTCATTCGCGCCTTCAAAACATCGGTTCCCTATCAAGGTTTGGCGCACGGCCGCAACATTCAATTTACGGAAGCCGATATCACCGCCATTGCCCAGCAGGTCCCAGGCGTGGGAGTGATCTCTGCCGAGAACCCACTGGGATCTTTTCGGCAGGCAGATATCCAGGTCACCTTCGAGAATCGCTCGGCGCCTTTTGGCGTGCTGGGCGTGGGCAAGGGCTATTTTAAAATCAAGCGCTATCAGGACTATCGCCTGGGACGCAAGCTCAATGACCACGACGACCACGAGCAGCGCAAGGTGGCGGTGATCGGTACCCGAGTGGCAGAACGCTTGTTCATAAACGGGCGGAACCCGGTAGGCGAACAGATCAATATCAACGGTGTCAGCTTCAAGGTGGTGGGTGTCTTCTACGACAGTGGCTGGGAAGGGCGCATGTCCGAACGCGTCTACATACCGTTAAGCACCTTTCAAAAAACCTTTGGTGTGGGTGGAAATGTCGCGCTCCTGGCGCTGACACCCAAACCCGGGTTCAGCGGAGCGGAGTTGGAACCGCAAATCATGGATTTGCTCAAGAAACGCCACAACATTGCCCCGACCGACCGCCGAGCCATCCATATCAATGATCTGGCCAAGCAGTCCGCCCAGACAGACAACATGATTGGCGCTATCAGCATGTTTATTTGGTTTGTGGGGCTTGGCACCCTGGCGGCGGGCATTGTCGGCATCAGTAATATCATGATCATCAGCGTGCAGGAGCGCACCGTGGAGATTGGCGTACGCAAGGCGTTGGGCGCGCGGCCGGTCAATATTGTCACTACGATCCTCCTGGAGGCAGTGCTCATTACGGCGGTGGCGGGCTACAGCGGATTGGTGCTGGCGGTAGGTCTGCTTGAGCTGGTCAATTTCCTGCTGAGCACGTTTGAGATTAGCTTGACGTCATTTGCTCAACCGGAAGTGGATTTTGGTGTGGCGGTGTCCGCTTTGATCATTTTGGTATTCAGCGGCGCACTGGCGGGCTTCTTCCCGGCCTGGAAGGCCGCCAATATAGCACCCATAGAAGCCATGAGAGCCTGATCGTGCTCGACTACGATAAGTGGCAGGAAATCTACTTCACCCTCAAGAAGCACAAGCTTCGCACCGCTTTGACGGCGTTCGGCGTAATGTGGGGCATCTTTATGCTGGTGCTGCTGCTGGGGGTGGGCAACGGGCTGAAGAACGACGCGCTGTCAAACTTTGGCGGCAGTAAAAACACGGTCTTCGTATGGGGTTCTGCAGTCACTCAGATCCCGTACAAAGGGTTTGCCAAAGGGCGTTGGATCCGCTTCACCACTGCAGACATCAAAGCCTTGAAGGAGCGCATACCCGAGCTTGACCTGGCGTTGGATATCAACGAGGCCGGTGGCTGGGCTGCCGCCCAGTACATCACTCGCAAAGACAAGAGTGATTCCTTTACTACCCTTGGCGCCCACGCCGAGGTCGCGCAGATGAGTGGCTTCAAAACGGTGACCGGGCGTTTTTTGAATAAGCTGGACAGTCGCGATAACCGAAAGGTGGCAGTTATAGGCGAGCGGGTGTACGAGTCACTGTTTGACCCGGGCGAAAACCCCATCGGCGAGAGCATCAACATGGGGCATATCTCCTTTCAAGTGGTGGGCGTCTTCAGGCCTACTGTCGCCGGGGACAATGCCATTCGGGACGCCCAGCTGGTGCTGATCCCCAACAGCACCTTGCGGCAGGCGTTTAATCAGATGCACTACATTGGCCACTTGCGGCTCACACCAAAGCCCGGTACACCGTCTACTCTGATCGAAGAGCGTGCCCTGTCTCTTTTGCGAGAGCGCCACAACGTGCACCCCGACGATGTAGGCGTGTTTGGCAGCTTCAACCTGGAAGAGCGCTATCAGCAGGTGCAAGGTTTGTTTACCGGCATCTCCACGTTCAGTTGGTTTGTGGCCCTGGGCACCATACTGGCGGGTGTGATCGGCGTGGGCAATATCATGCTGATTGTGGTCAAGGAGCGCACCCGTGAGATTGGCCTGCGCAAGGCGCTGGGCGCTACTTCCCGCTCCATCGTCGCCATGGTGGTGCAGGAGGCGATAGTCATTACCGCAGTCGCCGGGTATTTGGGCCTGGTGCTGGGTGTTCTGGTGTTGGAGCTCATAAAATCTCTGGCGGCGGACGCAGAAAACCTACGCTTTCTGGCCCTGGCGGAAATAGATATCAACACCGCCATGACGGCGGTGTTGATCCTGATTGCGGCAGGATTTTTTGCCGCCCTGCTGCCGGCCAGCAAAGCTGCCGGCGTGGACCCGATCACCGCCCTCCAAGATGAATAACAAGGTCAGGCAATGAAAAAACTACTGCTCGCGTTAATGGGACTGGGACTCATAGCTCTGTTTGTGGGAACCACCGTTTTCCTGTATAGAAAATCGCAGGAATCACCCGTAGTGTTTGAAACCACTCAACCCTTTGTGACGGACATCGTGCATAAAACGGTTGCCACGGGCAACATAGTTCCACGCAAGGAAGTGGCCATAAAGTCCAAGGTCTCCGGTGTTGTGGATGAAATTTTTGTTGAAGCCGGGCAGACGGTAGAGCGCGGCCATTTATTGGCCAGGATCGAGCTTATCCCCGATATGGCGTTCCTGAGTAATGCCGAATCAGCCCTGGAGACCGCACGCATCAACTTCAGAAACGCAGAGTCGGAGCTTGCGCGACAGAAGAGCCTGTATGACAGCCGGCTGGTGTCCGAGCAAAGCTTTAACCAGTACAAGCTGCAGTATGAACTGGCCCGCCAGGCGCTGGCCGGTGCCGAGAACAATGTGGCCCTGATTCGAGACGGTGCCAGCAAGCAAGCGGACCGGGTCTCCAACCTGGTCGCCGCCACGGCCTCCGGCGTGCTGCTGGATGTCCCCGTTAAACAGGGCAATTTTGTGATAGAGACCAACACTTTCAACGAAGGCACCACCATCGCCTCCATCGCCAATATGCAGGACATGATCTTTGAGGGGCAGGTGGACGAATCAGAGGTAGGGAAACTGCGTGAGGGCATGCCGTTGGAGCTCAACGTCGGCGCCATCGGTGCGGCCCGCTTCACCGCAGCGCTGGAGTATATCTCTCCCAAGGGGGTGGAAGATCAGGGCACAATAAAGTTTGAGATTCGCGCTGCGGTTGATTTGGACCAGAATCACTTCCTGCGCGCCGGCTACAGCGCCAATGCCGATATCGTGCTGGACCGCCGGGATCAAGTGCTGGCCATCAACGAGGGCAACCTTATCATTGAAGGCAATCGTACTTTTGTGGAGGTGGCCACCGGAGAGCAGCAGTTTGAACGCCGGGAAGTGCGCACAGGGTTGTCAGACGGCATCAACATAGAGATTGTCAGTGGGCTTGCGGCCGGGGAAGCCATCAAACAGCTTTGATTTAGGGCCTGCTTCTGCCGGCAGGTTGTGGACCTGATCAATGAGCGGTCGTATGCCACCTGGGGTTTGCGGCTCATGGCCGGTTGACTCAAACCGCAGGGATTGGGCTTTGCCCAGCCCTTTGCGTTCACGGGCCGTTAACTGATACAGAAGCGGAAACAGGTTATGACCATAGGCGGCGGTTTCAAGGCAATTGGCAGCGTGCTGCGTTACAGCGCAAAGATAGGGCCGCTTGAGCTGTGGCGCACCCTGCATTCCAAGAATGCCTGTAAGGCCTGCGCGTTTGGAACGGGCGGGCAGAACGGCGGCTTGTATAATGAGGCGCGCCACGGTATCGAGATCTGCAACAAAAACATTCAGGCGCATCTCAGCGATATTCGCCCCGCCATCCCAATACCCCTGTTTCTGCAGAAATCCGTCAACGAGCTTGGGCAGTTGTCGGGCAAACAGCTGGAAGACCTCGGGCGTTTGACTACGCCTTTGTACAAGGCCGCAGGTGATCGTCATTACCGTCCAATGCCCTACGACGAAGCTATCAATCTTTGTGTGCAGCGTTTGAAGAAGTCACCGCCGGCGCGCAGCTTTTTCTATGCATCCGGGCGCTCTTCCAATGAAGCGGCTTTTCTTCTGCAGTTGATGGCGCGCTTGTACGGCACCAATAATATCAATAATTGCAGTTATTACTGTCACCAGGCGTCCGGTGTGGCACTGGGAGAAAGCATTGGCACGGCAACCGCCACAGTGCAGTACCAGGATATTGAAAAAGCCGATCTTATATTTGTTTTTGGCGCCAACCCCGCATCCAATCACCCGCGCTTTGTAAAAACCTTGATTCAACTGCGGCGGCGCGGCGGCACGGTGGTCGTGGTTAATCCGGCCAAAGAACCCGGCATGCTGCGCTTTGCATCACCCAGTGACTGGCGCTCCATGGCGACCGGCGGCGTTGAGATTGCCAGCCATTACTTGCAGCCGCATCTGGGCGGCGATCTGGCCTTGCTGCAAGGCGTGGCCAAGGCCGTGTTGGAGCAGGGCACCGACAATCAGGACTTCATCCAAGCGCACACCCTTGGCTTTGCCGAGTTTGCCGAGAAGATCCGTCTGCTGGACTGGCCTGCACTGGAGCAGGCATCCGGAGTGAGCAAAGCCGAGATGCAAACGCTTGCCACCGTATATGGCCGATCACAGCGTTGCATTTTCACCTGGAGCATGGGGCTTACCCACCACACCCATGGCGTGGCCACCATCCAAACCCTGGTGGGGCTGACGCTGCTGCGCGGCATGATCGGCAAGCCCGGCGCCGGGCTGCTGCCCCTGCGTGGCCACAGCAACATACAGGGCACGGGCTCCATGGGTTTCACGCCTGAGCTTAAACACGCTATAGAATCCCGCCTGAGCCAAACCCTGGGTACTTCTCTACCAAAACAAAAAGGCCTGGATACCATGGCCTGCATGCAGGCGGCCGCACGGGGTGAAATGGACGCGGCGGTGATGCTGGGCGGCAACCTGCTGGCCTCCAACCCGGACACCCAATTCGCGGCCGCTGCTCTTGATCGCATTGCCTTCAAATGCTATCTCAACCCGACGCTCAACATGAGCCACGTGCATGGTGTTGAGCAGGAAGTTTTGATCTTGCCGGTGCGGGCGAGGGATGAAGAGCAGCAGGGCACTACGCAGGAGTCCATGTTCAATTTTGTGCGTTTGAGCGACGGTGGCATCAATCGCTTTGCGCAGTTGAGGTCTGAAGTGGATATCATTGTAGAGTTGGGGCGACAGCTGATTGATCCTGAGCGCTTGGATTTCCGTTTGTTCAAGAGTCACGACCAAATCCGCAAGCTCATTGGCGACACCGTGCCGGGGTTTGACAAAATCGCGCACATTGGTGTGGCCAAAGAAGAGTTTCACATTGCCGGTCGCACCTTGCACCAGCCGCAGTTTGCCACTGCAGACGGCAAAGCTCACTTTCATTTTCACCCGTTACCAGAGCGCAAGCCTGGGCAGTTCATGCTCACCAGCGTCCGCAGTGAGGGGCAATTCAATTCCATTGTTTACCACGAGTTTGACACCTATCGCAGCCAGGATAGCCGTTGGGTGGTCATGATGAACCCCGAGGACATGCGCCGGCAGGGTTTGCAAGCCAAGCAAAAGGTGGATCTGGTAACAACCACCGGCAGCATGCGGGCGGTGGTTGTGAAACCCTTCGATATCCGTTGCGGAAATATCATGGTCTATTACCCAGAAGCCAATGTTCTGATTGGCCGTGAGGTTGACCCCCTCAGCCGAACCCCCGGTTTCAAGTCGGTACCGGTCACGGTAGTGCTGGCTGACTGACCCCCAACCGTTTTCTGTGCGCAACTCAGCCAGTGGCACCCGTCGCTCAGTCTGTGGGTGCGGACTCTAAACCTATGGGTGATCAGGCTCCAGTTGCGTCACGCTGACCGATTGCAAGAGGCAATGCACCGGGGGCCCAAATTGGTTATAAACGGCAACATCGGCTGCATCCCGGCCGTAACCTATGGCCACGTAACCCTGTTTTGGCTGTGACTGGGTAGCGTCAAAGGTGTACCAACGGTCTGCTACATAGGCTTCAAACCAGGCGTGCAGGTCCATGGGCTCCAGTTTGTGCAGGTAGCCCACCACCATGCGGGCGGGAATGCTGATGCTGCGGCACAGCGCAATGCCCAGGTGCGCCAAATCCCGGCAAACGCCGGAGCTGCGCTCATAAACCTCCAGCGCAGATATGGGCACATCACTGGTGCCCGGCAAATAGGCCACCTGGCGGTACAGCCACTGGTGGATAGCGTTGACCTGATCGTAGCCGGGCGTGAACCCCGCAGTAATGGCCGTTGCCAACTGGCCCAGGCGGTCAGATTCGCAATATCGGCTGGGCAGCAGGTAGCAGAGAACCGAGTCTGGTAGATTTTGCACTTCTACAAACGCGCCGCCAGGTCGAGGAGGGGCGTGCTCGTAAACCCTGACCGTGGCTGCGGTGTAGACGGCAAAGGACCCGGGCGCGGCAATCAAGCGTTGGCACAGATTGCCGTAGTGATCGGTAAACTCGAACGCCTCGGTATCCGGCGCAAGTTTGTACTCTTCTTTTGCCACCCACTGCTGGGCGCCGCTGCGCGGTCTCAACATCAAGACGAACGGCGTGGGTAGGGCAATTTCAAACTGAAAATCACAACGGGTGGAGAGCCACATTGTTATGCTCCGCTCTAAAGACTGGGACGCGACCGTTTGGGCAGCCGCACACTGAGTTGCCGTTTTGCGCCCGGCATGGCTGTGCTTTTGGGCGATTGGGTTGATCTAGACGCCGTGCCAAAATCATGCCGAATGTCGGTTGGCGGGAAAGCGCGAGCCAAAGCGGGATGCCACAATGGCGTGCCTGACAGCGGGAATGTGGTGCAGCGCGTCATTGAGAATTCATGACGTGGAGCAACTGCCCTGCATTGATTGGTCTCAAAAAAATTGGGTATACCAATCTTTCGCCATCGCAAAGCGGGTTGGGAAACGGCAGATCCAGCAGTTTCGGGTGGTTATTCTGCGCTTCAAGTTATGGGTGAGCAAGCGTTTTGCTGCGTCCGCCTGGGCGGAGCCCGGATTTGTTCAAGGCGGCGTTGAGCAACAGTCATGTGGCAACAGCCTGTCATAACGCTCCTGCTCCGGTTGCTGGAAACCCAAGGTCTTGCGCTCGGGTTGAGCATCGGTCTGCGATGGCTGTGCGTATCTGTCATTTATCACGGCAAGCGCTAGG
>CAYNST010000005.1:14515-50218 GCA_964399955.1 uncultured Cellvibrionaceae bacterium
CCCCCCCCGCGCGATCAGCCGAAGCAGTTTCACCTGGCGTCCTGGATCTCAACCTTAGGGGCCATGCGGGCGTCCGGGAACCTTTCGCCGTCAATCAGTTATGGTGGATTCAGTGTACGAGGGAGAGCGATTTAACAGTGTTAGCCACCTGATGGGTGCTGTGGCGGGCCTGGTGGGGCTCGTGTTTCTGATCATCCTGTCGGTTCGCGGTGGAGACCCGTGGAAAATCTTCAGCTTCAGTGTTTACGGAACCACGCTGTTCTTCCTGTACGTTATTTCTACGCTTTATCACAGCGCTCGCGGTCGAGCCAAAGCAGTGCTGCAGATGTTGGACTACCACGCCATCTACCTGTTGATTGCCGGCACCTATACGCCCTTCGCCCTGGTGACGTTGCGCGGTTTGCTGGGATGGTCAATCTTTGCCGTGATATGGTTGCTTGCGGTCATCGGCATCGTCATCGACTCGCCACCCAAAGGGCGGCGAATACTGCCGCTGGTCATCTACCTGGTAATGGGCTGGTTGATCGTGTTTGCCTTGATTCCGCTACTGCGTGCGCTGACGCCGGCCGGTGTCCTATGGCTGTTGGCAGGCGGGCTTTTCTATTCCATAGGAGTAATTTTTTTCGTTTTTGATGAAAAAGTTCGCCATTTTCACGGAATTTGGCATCTGTTTGTCCTGGCGGGCAGCGTCACACACTATTTTACGGTGCTGTATTTCGTACTTTGAGACTCCGCAGGCTGCCTAGTTGCACCTGGGACACGGTTCAGGTCAGCCCGGACGTTGGGCTGCTTGGTGAAACACCGCGTAACAGAATGTTCTGGCGCGGGCCGGTACCGCATAGGGCAGGGCGGCTCCGGTGCCGGGCTTAGCAAACTTAAAGGGGTTGAAGTTGAAGATGAAACATCGAGCAATAACTAGTCGCCTAGCGCAGCATCTCATTGTGTGCGGCGCGTTGGGAATCATTTGTGCACATCAGGCTGTAGCCCAGGCACCCCTGCCGGGGGAGGCTAACCCGGGCGGCGATAGGCACGCGCTGTTTCAACAGTACGACACCAACCAGGATGGCGTCATTGATGAGGATGAATTTTCAGCCTACGTCGAAGACCAACAAAACGGCAGGTGGACAGACACCGACAGAGGGGCCAGGCAAGGAGAGGAAAGCTACCAACCCGGCGGTATCGCAGGCGGGGAAGGGCCGGCCGCCAATGTGGGCCAACCACAGAGTTACGACCGGCGAGGGCTGAACGACACCAGTGCTTCGGGTACAGCCGTCGAACCTCCACAGGACCAGGGCGCGGACACCGAGCGCCCGATTACAGCAGCACAGGGAGCCCCGCTGGAGCAACCCGCCCGTCCCGGTGGCGCGCAAAGTATCTATCAAGCACCCATTGATGAGCTCAAGCAGAAACGTGTTTCCAACACGCTGGGTGAAGAGATTGGTTCGGTGCAGGCCGTGGTGGTGCAGTCGGCCACCGGCGACCCGGGCTTGATCATCTCGGCTTCGCCTGCGCAAGGCGAGCCATCCGATGGCGGCGACGCGCTATTGGCGCCCGTGGGCGAGGTCACCATAAACGGCACAGAGGTCACTTGGAGGACGACTCAAAGCGCAGAGGCGCTGAGGGAATCCCGCCGCTTTGACGGCGCCAACTATGAAGAGGTCTCGGCGGAGTTTGAATCGCTGGGACAGATTCAAACCCAGGCCGCAACCCCTGACTGAGTCCTGGCGGGCACGGCAAGCATCAATCTTGCCGCTGACCTCCGAATGGGCTGCGCAAAAGTGTAGTATGGCGCTTTACCGCGCTCGGCTATCCGGGCAACTTCACCCACACCTGTAATTGCGCATGCTCTATCTGTTGCTGTTTGGCCTACTGGTGCTGGCGGTTGCAAGTCCGCTGCTTGCCGGCGCCGCTCGTGCCATGTCTTTTGCGCGGCGGGCCAAAGCAGCCTTCCCAGCGGACCACAAGGCAATCCTCAGGCGTCGTCTCCCATTTTTTGACTGCATGCCGCAGGCGCTTCAGGAACAGTTACTGCAGTTGGTAACCCGGTTTTTGCTGCGCAAACGTTTTGTTGGCTGTGCCGGCCTGCAAATAAACTTGGAAATGCAACTTGTAGTGGCCGCTTACGCTTGCCTGTTACTGCTGAACCGCAAGACGACCGAGTTCGGCGCAGTGGAGTGGATATACCTATACCCGGCTGAGTTTTTTGTACGTCATTCCGTGGTTGATGAAGCAGGCGTGGTGTCTCAAGGGGAGGCTGTTTTGTCTGGCGAAGCCTGGCATGACGGTAGGGTAATACTAGCCTGGAGTGAAGTAGAGCAGGGTATAAATGATTTCTGTGACGGCTATAACGTGATCTTGCACGAATTTGCTCATCAACTGGACGGAGAGTCTGGCTCAATGAACGGTGCTCCCCTGCTTTCAACCCGCGAGGCTTATTCCGGTTGGGCGGAGGTGCTGAGTCGGGAATATGAGCGGCTTCGCGAGCACACCCGCAGTGGGCGGCAAACCGCACTGGATGACTACGGCGCTGAAAGCCCAGCGGAGTTTTTTGCAGTGGCAACCGAAAGTTTTTTTGAGACTCCCGCAGCCTTGCAGGCACTACACCCGGAGCTGTATCTACAACTGCAGGCGTACTACTGCGTAGATCCACGCCAATGGATGCCCGCTGCGGCCCCACGCTCCAGGTCAACTGTGCTTTCGTGAGCCGAGCGACCCACGCAATGGCAGCGACTGGAGCTCTCATCGTCCACTTCTGCTGCTGCAGCGGTTCCCGCATTTTTACTAAAGAGGCAAGGCTCGGCAGGCTAACACCCGCAGTGGCCGGGGACAAAAGTTGCGGCGGCTAACTCTATCAAAGGTGTTTAGGATGTTGGAATGATACTGGACAGGCACAAGCTCACCCTGGCGTCTGCGAAGGCCAGGCAGATTATGGTCTTCGCGGTGCGCGTGCTCAGCGCATTTCTGAAAAACCATGGGATCTTATTGGCCGGCGGCGTGGGGTACAACGTGTTGCTGTCTATGATTCCCTTGTTCGCCCTGCTGTGTGTGTTGCTGACTCACATCGTGGATGAAGAGCAACTGCTGACCGTTATGGCCATTCAGGCTCAACATCTGGCGCCAGCTCACGCCGACCTCGTACTTGATGCGGTACGAGAGCTGATGGATTCGCGGGATGTAGTCGGCGTAGTTGGTATGGGAGCGCTGGTGTTCTTCAGCTCTTTTGCATTTCGTATGCTTGAGGACTCGATTGCCATCATTTTCCACCAACCGGATGTTACCTGGAGTCGCAGCTTTTGGGTGTCGGCCATATTACCTTACGGTTTTGTGGTTTTACTGGGAACGGCGCTGCTGGCTTTGACCATCCTTATCGCCATGGTCAGTGGCACCTATAATTTTATCGTCTCCCTGTTCGGTATTGAGCTTGCTGTGGGCCGTGTGTCGGAAGTGACGCTGAACCTAATCAGCTTTGCCGGCATGGCGGGACTCTTCAGTGCCATTTACAAGGTGCTGCCGGTCGTGAAGATCTCATCCAGGCGGGCCGTGATGGGCGGCGTGGTGGCGGCTGTGCTTTGGGAGGGGGTGCGCTTGCTGGTGATGTATTATCTGGCAAATGTTTCCTTTGTGAATGCTATATATGGGTCGTTGGCAACACTCATTATTCTTTTGCTGACGCTGGAGGTCGGAGCTTTTATCCTACTTTTAGGTGCTCAGGTCATCGCCGAGCTGGAGCGCAGCGCAAAAGCCGGGCTGCCATGGCATCAGGCGCCACATCCACAAAAATTCAAGTTCAGTGCAGAGCCCCATTAATCGCCAAACGCCGCGTCGGGTTTGTTTTTTGGTTGAATACAAGTCTTGTTGGGTCCGGCGGTGCGTAAGATACAGTAACGAGAGGTAACCGATCGATTGAACCCTCGTATGCATACTCCGGTCAGACACATCAAGACCGCAAATAATTGGAGGCGAATATGTCCAGTACATCTGACAAAATCAAAGGCAATGCCAACGAAGCAATAGGCAAGGGCAAGCAGGGCGTGGGTGATGCTACCGACGACCGAGAAATGCAAGCAAAAGGAAAAGGCCAGGAAGCCAAAGGAGAGGGGCAGGAAACCAAAGGAAAAATCAAGGACAAGATCAAAGACGTAACCGACAAATTTTAATGTGAGGCAGCTGTCCAACTCACAGGATGAGCTGAACAGATACAGTGTGAGCAGATAACGGGGCCGCAGATTAAGGCCCCGTTATTTGTAGCATTTAACAACTCCACGTTATTCATTCAGGGCGCATTTGAAGGCAAGCCCCCAGCCGATTAATATTTTAGCTGACATCTGCAATGTGAAGCTGTTCCCGTTGGAGCGCAGTAGGGAGCAAGTATAGCTAGACCTTCGGCCCAGGCTCTTTATACAGCTTTCAAAAAAAATTAGTCGCTCGGAGTGGTGCTTTGCTTTTCCAGCAGCGCCTTCAGGCGATGACGGATCATCTGAATATTGCCGTCTAATTCGTAAAGTAGCGCTTCGTACCGGCCAGCCAGGCCTTGGCCTCGCGCATCAATGGTTAACTGCGCCAAGTCTTGCTCTGCCTGTAAGCGCTGTTGAATAACGGACTCCGCTTCGTTGGTTGAAAAAGCCGCCCGCAGTCTTTGCAGCAGCGATTCGCTTGTTTCCCTGTCGGTATCCGCCGCCGAGGGCAGGTCGCCGGTAGCTCTGATCACTTCTTCTATTCGCTCAACAAAACTTCGCCGCAAGCCCGCCAGTTGCGCAAGCTCGGCACTTACCTCGGGGGCGTCCAGAAATTCCGCTGACTCCTGCAGGTGATCTGCCGTCACTTGACTGGCAACCAGCAGCTCGTTCAGTGCCACTTGTTGATCTGTTCTAAATAGACTCATACTTCGGTCTTCTCCAATTATTCAGCGGGGCAGTGTTCTTTGGGCGCGCATACTTCCAGTGCTTGAGGCAAGACCTCGAAGATGGCAGGGGTGCGGGTGACCGGCTCGCCATCTGCGTCAACCTCCAAGTTGGGAAAAGTCCGTACTTCGATGCGGCAGCCGCTACTGCTGTACGTCTGCTTTAGGCGACTCTGCAGGCCGCCGCGCATCAGTGGGGCAAGCGTCAGCAGCCTTATCACGCTCTGTGGTTTCAGACTGTAAAGGCAAAGACGACCGCTGTCGATAGACGCATTCTCATCAATGATATTGCCGCCGCCATAATAGCGGCCATTGCCCACCCCAAGGTGAATTGATGATACACGTTTGGAGCGCCCGTCAGTTATGATCGTGGCGTGGAAGGTCTTGCGGCGTCCAAGGGCGGCGTTGAGCGCCTTCAGATAACCAAACACGCCCCAAGCTCTCTTGACTTCAGGGGTGAGTTCATGAGTGACATCCACACCCAGCCCAATATTGGCCACGTTGAAAAAATGGTGGCCATTGACCAGGCCCAGGTCCACCTTGCGCCGGTAATTGTCAATGATGGTCTGGCTTGCCTGCTGCAGGTCGGTGGGAATACCCAGGGATCTGGCCAGGTCATTGGCCGTGCCCAGCGGAAAAATGGCAAAGGGCAGTCTGTAGCGGTACAGAGCACTGGCGGCAGAGCTGATAGTGCCGTCGCCGCCAGCCATGATTACCAAGTCCACCCCTTGCCGGTTGGTCTCGATCTGCTGCACCGTCTCACTGGAAGACCGACTGGTGGTTTGAATAACCCTCATGCCTGAGGACTCGAGCATGGCAACCGCTTCATGCAAGTCGGCCTCGCTGCCCAGGCGGCTGTTGGGGTTTACGATGAGTAGCGCAGTAAGCGGCACAGCTAAAGACCGCTGGAGCCGGATGTATTGATTCTTCTGTAGCTTGCCTCCAGCAAGCTGTAGATGCCAAAAGCAAACAACCCGGCAGCAACAACACCTAACAGCCAGGGACCGTAAGCGTCATCCCGCAGGGCTTGCAGAGCTTCTTGCATGCCTTCGATGTCTCCGCCCCTGGCCATCCAGGCAGACCGGATCAGAAACCAGCCCACAATCAACAACACAACGCCGCGTGCGGCCAGCCCAAACTGGCAGATGGGGCGCGCCCAGCGGTCTTTGTCGGCGGGAATGCTCATGTACTTCTCGAATTTGGCCGACCAGCCCTTTTTGATGTGCGCCAGGCCGGCCCCAATGACGCACAGGCCGGCGATGCCCAAGGCTATTTGCCCCGGTCCTGTAGAGAGTAGGCCACCGCCGCTGTCACCGGATGAGTCGCTACCGCCTATGAGCAGTCGGGCTGCCCATATGGCAAGCAATATGTGGGTAATGGCACTGACAAAAAGCCCGCCTCTGACTGCAAGCCCCTTGGCGGACGTACCATGACCGTCGGTATCTTTGATGGACTGCACCAGACGCCAGGCGACATAGCCCAACAAACCGATGATCAGAAAAGCAATCATGACATTGCCAAATGGCTGATCCAGGATTTTCAGAATGGCGCCTTTGCTGTCGGTGGTTTGCCCCTCGCTGTTTCCCATTGCCGTCATCAGGGCAAGCCCGCCCACGACCAGATAGACCAGGCCCCGGGCGCCGTAACCCGCTTGTGCCCAGCGTTTGAATTTCGCATCAAGATTGATTTGGTCCACTGTACGTTTGTCTCCAGAAAGTTGATGTTGGTGAGGTCGGTCGCAGCCAATGCCAAAGTGACTATCCAGTTCACGCCGTTGGCCCAGAGCTGAATAAAAAAACGGTTATCTAATTTGGAAACTCACTTCTTTTGCTTGCGCCGCATAAGTTCTGGCGCAAACTGAATAGCCACAGGTTGAGCTGAAGAGTTACATGCCCAAGTAAACGGCGTGTCAGCTACTTTGTGCGCCAACAGCTGGTTCATCCTCGTTTACAACTTTACGCTGAGGCTGTCCCCGCAGTTGCAACCAGCGGGCAATGAGCCAGCAGAGCAGCGCCCAGGCTGCCCCGGCGGTCCACCCGGCCAGGACGTCGGTTGGCCAATGCACGCCCAGGTAGACCCGACTTACACCCACCAGGACGGTAATCAGGACGGCGGTCACGGCTACCAGCACTTTGATTTTGCGCCGTGTCTGCACGCGAGCAAGGAGCGCGCCCAGTGTAAGATAGGTGGCCGCTGACTGCATGGCATGGGCGCTGGGAAAGCTGGAGGTGTAAACCATGGCGCCGTGCGGTACCAAATCGGGGCGTGGGCGGTCCAGCGCAAGCTTCAGCACATTGCTGAGTATCAATGCGCCCACCGTTGCTGCCAGGAAAAATACGGCAATCCGGCGGCTGCCGTAGACGAACAAATACGCCAAAATGGACAGAGAGACCAGTGTCAGTACGGGTATGCCACCCAGAGCGGTGAAATCCCTGCCCATTTCTTCTACCCACCCCGGCCCCAGCGGGTCGGTAATATCGTTTTTATTACGCAGCGCCATCAGCAGGCCTCTGTCAAAGGCCTCGGTGGCGCCTTTCTGCATGGCATCGGCCAAGGCAATAAAGGCCCAGAGACTGGCAAAAACAGCGGCAATCAGCAGCAGAAGCGTAAGATCGCGGTAGCCTAGCCAAGGGCAGCCGGTGTTGGGTTCGGACGGTTGCCGCTGAGCTTCGGCAGCCTGGGATGATGTGCCGGTTTGAAAGGGGGCCTCCTGCATGGAATCCTCATCGTGGAAGTTGTAGGCGGGTGTAGGCTGGCGGACCGGCTTGGGGCGCTGTTCCCATGGCGTAGGGACAGCCGCCTGAATATTGAGGCCCCGGCGTGGGCCGGTACGTCCTAACGGCCCTGTGTCAGCTAATCTACGGTGTCCTGCGCGCGCCAGATCTGCCGCAGGAGGTGCACCGGTTGCCGCCCCAAGCAAGACGGGGGGCAGAACCTGCGCTGAGCCCTATAAAAAAACGTTGACTTGCTAACTGACCGGCGTATACTTGGTTCAGCTTGTAAGTAAGTCTTATATTTATATATCGCCATTTCGAAAGCTACACCGTTAGCATCTCGTCCTGTAATTTATAAGTAATAGCTCGACTTCCTGCCGAATAGCTCCACATGGGGCAAGAATTTCATTTGTTTATTTCAGGATTACATCATGTCTAACACTGTAACTGGCACCGTCAAGTGGTTCAACGAAGCAAAAGGTTTTGGTTTTATTGAGCAACAGTCTGGCCCAGACGTTTTCGCTCATTTCAGCGCCATTGCCAGCACTGGCTTCAAAACCTTGACTGAAGGTCAGCAAGTGCGCTTCACCATCACTACCGGCCAGAAAGGCCCGCAAGCAGAGAACATTGTTGCCATCTAAATAGTCAGCAGGCGCACGTGCAAGCGTGCGCAGTGACTAGGCGACAGAAGGGCAAGGCCATATGGCCTTGCCCTTTTTTATGTCAGTAGCGTGCCCAATCAATTATGTCGTTTACTGTTTTCACCGCCGTCTCAACTTCTTATTCTGCTTTCCTGCTCAAGAACCTGACGGCTCTGCCAATCCGAGTGCCATAATGAATCCTCCGTCCTGCCCCCAATGTCAGTCAAACTACGCTTATCTGGACAGAAACCTGTACATATGCCCTGAGTGCGGTCATGAATGGTCGGCTGATGCATCTGTCAGCCAGGGTGATGACGCCTTGGCGGTGACCAAGGATGCCAACGGCAATCCGCTGGCCGACGGAGACACCGTAACGGTTGTGAAGGATCTGCGGGTGAAGGGAAGCTCGCTAGTGGTCAAGGTTGGTACCAAGGTGAAGAATATACGTTTGGTGGGAGGTGACCACGACATTGATTGCAAAATTGATGGGATTGGAGCCATGAAACTCAAATCCGCGTTTGTCAAAAAAACCTGAACTGGCTAACCGGCCGGTCACATTTGCGGTCGCCGGCGCGGGGCCCGCTGACCGCTGACCACAATGGATTCACGCGGTCGCTTCGGGCTTTGTTCTTGGCCCCTGCTGCTTAAGCATCATTTTTGCCAGCGCGCTATCGGTCATCATGTTGCTGGCTGCCATTTGGGCCTTCCACTTAAACCCCGAAATAATCATATCGTCACCATCCATCAGCGCCTTGTAGCCGTCTCTTGCCACTTTGGCGGGGTCTGAAAGCCCGGTTTCCAGCATTTTTGAGTCCTCCATATGGGCTTTGTTGAAAAAATCCGTGTCTGTGGCCCCGGGCAGCAAGGAGGTAATGGTGACCCCTGCGCCGTCAACTTCCGCTCGAACAGCTTCACTGAAGGAATGTATGAAAGCTTTGGTGCCGTGGTATACCGCCTGATAGGGGCCGGGAACCTTGCTGGCAATAGATGCGACGTTAAGTATTTTGCCGTCGTTGCGGCTGACCATTTCTCTCAAGAAATGTTTGGTAAGCGTAATATAGGCACCTATGTTGAGCTGCAGCATGGCCAGCTCTTTATCCAGATCCGTCTCTACAAACTTACCAAACAGCCCCTGCGCCGCATTATTCACCAGTACATCAATACGTACCCCCATGGTATCCACTTCGTTGCATATCTCGAACGCACTTTCCCGCTTGAACAGATCCTTGGCCATGCTAATTACGTTGACGCCATAGTTGCTCATGATTGCTGCCGACGTCTTGTCTAACTCTTCCGGGCTTCTTGCCACAATTACCAGGTTATAGCCGTTCTCGGCAAACACCTTGGCCAACTCGTACCCAATGCCGCTGGTGGCACCGGTAATTAATGCGGTTTTGACGGATTCCGTCATTGTTATACTCCTTTGGCCTAAAAGTAAAAGGCCTATAGTGTTGGAAGGAATTAAGCCTCTACCGGGCAGGGCAGACCAGTGCAGTTTACGTTTATCTCGCGCCCCCAGCCTTCTCGAAGTCGAAACCTCATTGATTGTCTGAACCACTCCCGCACGCCCTGGGGGCTGGGTACGGATTGGCCGATGCTGCGACTTACTCCGCACCTGTCACACCTGTTTTTGCGAAGCTAGTGTGTAGCTTTTACATAAATTCCATCACTTATACACGATATGCCTAAGGGTATGAGTCTCGGGCACAGGCCGTGTTGGTGCCGGAAAGTAGCACAGGGAACTTTGCGCTAGGTAAGACCTACGTATCTGCGCAGAAATCCGACTGAAATGCAATTTCACGGCGGCTGAATGTGGCAGCTGACGGTGGCTGCCAGAACCGGATACGTCCCCAAAATTGCAGCTGAGCGAAAGAAAGAAAAACCGCGTATGAACGGGAGCAAGACCCGGGCGGTAGCTGCAGGCGCGGCTTTTGTTGCCGGAGATTAAGGCGGCAAGTTTTTATCGGCGTGTCGCTTCCTTCTATCAACTACAGCAACAAGTGACAGAGGAGATTAAAAAAAACTTTGAGCAGTTTAAAAGTGGGCGCATTTTTTGCTGTTGCATACACATCGGGTATTTTGGGCTTAGAAAACCCGAATACGTTTGAGCAACAATTTAAGGAAGGGTGATCATAATGACATATGACGACAAAAACTTAAGTGGTCAGGAAAACAAAACCGCCAAGCTGGCTGAAGATGCCAAGGCCACTGCCAGGCAAGCCGGCAGTGACATGAAGCAGAATGCCAGCAAGGTAGCAGAAGACGCCAAGCAGGAAGCGCAAGGCAAGCTGGAACAAGGTCGCGATTCGGCAGCCAGTGAGCTGGAAAAGGTGGCTCACGCAGCCAAGGCTGCCGCATCCGATCTACATGAGCAAAACCGCGATGGCCTCTCCAGTTATGTTTCTGAAATTGCAGAGACGGTGAGTTCATTGGCGAGTTCTTTGCGCGGTAAAAGCGTAGACGAGTTGGCTCATGACGTAGAAGACATCGCGCGCAAAAACCCCGCATTGTTTATTGCCGGTAGCATAGCTATAGGATTGGGCATTGCGCGGTTTGCCAAGGCATCATCCAGACGCGATCACTCTGGCGAGTCTTTCTATTCCAGCCAGAGCGCGCGCAGCTCTCTCGATGACAATCTGAACCGCCAGGGTGGTTACGGCTCATCGTCAAGCAACTATGGCTCCTCGGACTTGAGTTCCAGAGGCTCGTTGGGAAGTTCCTATGGCTCAACCACCTCGGGTTATGGCGAAGCCTCATCAAGCAGCAGCCTCTCGGCCAAAGATTCTTCAAGCTTAGCCGACAAAGGCAGTTACAAATCGTCATCCTATGATTTGGATGATAATTCCGACGCTGAAACGTCAGCCGGCGATGCGCTGAAAAAAGCTGGTGATGCGTTGAAGAACAAAGGCAGCAACAATTCCAACACCCTGGGAGGAAAGAGCTATGAATGAGACAAACCGACCTCAAGCTAAACCAACACTGGATCAGACCAATCACGAGTCTGGCTCCTTGCCTGGCATGATTCGCCAATTGGCCAATGATGTGACTTCTCTGTTCACCAAAGAATTGGCATTGGCCAAATCCGAAGTCGTCCACTCAGTAGAAGAAGCCAAAGCTGGAGCCATTAGTATGGTCAGCGGCGGGGCAGTACTCTATGCGGGTATTTTAGTGCTATTGGCTGCCGCTGTGCTGGGGCTTTCCAATGTTGTGGAACCGTGGCTGGCCGCGCTGATCGTTGGCGGTATTGTGGCTATCATTGGTTTTGTTATGGTTAAAGCCGGGCAGAAAAAAATGGAGCCCGCTGCCTTCAAACCTGAGCGCACCATGGAATCCATGGAAAAAGACCGTCAAGCCGTAAGAGGAGCTACGTCATGAGCACAGATTTCAATAGAGAGTCAAAGAAAGACCCAGATCAGCTGGAACGCGAAATTGACGAGCAGCGGGCGCATATAGGGGATACTCTCGCAGCGTTGGAAGAACGGTTTTCCCCCGGGCAGCTGTTGGACCAGGCGCTTCGGTACGGTCGGGAAAATGGTGGCGAATTTTCGCGTAATTTGGTGGATACCATTAAGTACAACCCAATTCCGACAGTGATGACCGCCGTGGGTGTGGCCTGGATGATTTATGGTCAGAGCCGGCCGCCCTCTACTTCTGCCAGCCGTTACCGCAAAGATTATGATAGCTATGACCGGCCTTCTAACGCGAGTTACGGGCTGGACCCGGACTACGACTATGATTACGGTGCCTCTGCAGATTATGGGGTATCTGGAAGTGGCAGAGATTGGCTGACGGACGACAAGGGCAATCGCACCCAGGACCTAAAACATAGGGCGGGGGAGAAAACGGACGAATTAAAGCACAAGGCAGAAGACATGACCGACGAGATGAAGCGTAAGGCCGCTCACCTTAAGGACAATGTCACGGGTTCATTGCAGAACATGCGTGGCCGCGCCAATCAGTCGGCCCACGGTGCCTCCGATGGCATGCGCAGAGCTGGTAGCTCAATGCGCGGGCAGGCTCAACGCGCTCGCAGTGGCATTAGCTACCTGGTGGAAGAGCAGCCTCTGGCATTAGGTGCGGTTGGTTTGGCTATTGGCGCACTGATAGGCGCGTCCATTCATGCTACGCGCAAGGAAGACGAGCTGATGGGAGCGCAGCGGGATCGTCTGGCGGATCAGGCCAATGAAAAGGCGGAGAATCTGTATGAAAAGGCGAGCGATGTGGGCCAGAAAGTGGCCGCAGACATCAAAGCAGATGTTCAAAACCTCAAGGATGATGTCAAGAGCGATGTAAAGGACGATCTTAGCGCCGCTCAGCACTCCTCCAATAAGACCTCACCTACTCAATCGCCTGCACCCAAGCATTAAAGATTGGACCCCGCAAAGCCCTGCAACCTCAAAGTTGCGGGGCTTTTTTTATGGTGCTGCAGGAATGCACTGCCGCCGTCACAGAAATTGCCGTGATTTGTACGACCAGAGACCCAGCCTGAGTTTTTTTATGGCCTGATGGGCCAAAGCGCCTTTTACCTGGTTATGCGTGGGGTCGGCAGTGGAAGGGACGGAAGCCGTTAGGCTTGCCGGTTGCCTGTGGTACTATCGGTGCTTATGGGTGCCTAGCCCGTTTGGGAGTTGTTCTGCGCAAAATACAGACCAGCAATTAACGAGCGTAGCATTCATAAATGGTCAAAAACTTTCCAAGTATGGGGCAAATCTGGGCTTCGAAGCGTTGCAGTGACGTCGCCCTGCAGGGCTTGCCTGTGCGAAGTGACTAGGTGTCAGGTATGATGGCAGTCCGGTTGCTCCTGCCCTTGCGGTGCAGCGCATACGGTTGCCGTCTGAGCCTCGCGGACTGGGCCTAAGCTTAGGGGGCACTGGCTCCAGCAGAACCGTTAAGCCTGTTGATTGCAGACAATTCTAACGGCGCTGCGCCCCCAGCGACTTGAATGACCTTCTAAACGCAGCCTGTTGAGGAAAACATAGTTGTCGCTCTACCAATCTATTGCAATATTATGTGACAGCCTAAACCCGTTGCTGTTCGCCGGCAACATTGCATTGCTTATTCAACTTGTCTTCCGCCAGAAAATTCAGCGCGGCCTGTACATGCTGGGCTGTCTTTTTGCCGGTTTAGCGATTACTTACAGCGCATATTTTCTCGACAGGGCCATGGGCCTCTGGCCGCGGTTTGGCAGCGACTACAGCACTCACACTGCCGCTGCCATGGCCCTGGCTTTGCCGCTGGCGCTGTTTACGCCTTATCATCGTTGGTTGATCCTGACACTGCTTATCTACGCTGCGCTAATGGTGTTTCAGGGCTATCACAGTGTTTTGGATATCGCCACCACTGCACTGGCCTTTAGCCTACTGATGTGCCCAATCCTGATTGCAGGGAGGTGGGCGGCTTGGCGCAGCGCGGTGGTTTAAGCGCCTGCGCGCTGGTTAGAACTCTGCGTATACCATAGCCATTTCATTCAGTGTGACAACACCCGCCAGATCTCGCGCATGCAAAACAATCGAGTGGGTCAAGTTGTTGCGAGTCATGTGACGTACCGCATATTTTATCGCCATATCTGCTTCTATGGAGGGTGCGGGCTTGATCATGATTTCATAAACACTGGTGCGATCCAGAGAACGGTTATTGCTGAGAACCAGACGCGCAATCTCTGTAAGAAGTAAAAGACCAAATTCGTCGCGGGCATCACGCCGCTTGACCACAAGGGCACTGATTTGCAGGTTGTGCATGAGTTGCAAAGCCTCCTGAACGCTGGACATGCCGTCGATCAGTACCGGTTCTCGCTGCACAACATTGCTAACAGGAGCTAGGGGGCCAGTTGTAGTCAAAACTAGTTCTCCACTTTTTTTGATAGTTCAGTTATTTGAGCTGACAGGCCAACGGCATCTTCTATGGCAATTTGAAAGGCGATTCCAGTGCCAGGTTTTTCATCGAGTTGCGCAACCTTTGAAATCGTCTCAAGAATGGAGCGACTCATGCTTTGTTCAACCACCAATAATACCATATCGCGCTGGGTCGTCAGCTCCAGGCCAAAAAACGTTTTGTGCGGCACTCGGCCTTCGCCTCGGGCATTGGTTATAACGGTAGCGCCGGTCGCCCCCGCCTCACGGGCCGCTTTTAACAGGGCGTCAACTTTGTCGTCTTGGACCAAAGCCAGGATGAGTTTGAACTGCATGGTTAAGTCTCCTTCTGCGCGTTGCGGCTGGCAAGCATTTGCTTGATCAGGGTGAATGTCAACAGGCTCAAGACAGGCATCATAAGCGCAAAAAATATCAAGCCAAAGCCGTCCATTACCGGGTCTCTGTTGGGTATGGCCTGGGCAATAGAGCTTCCGAAGGCTGCAATCAGCGGCACGGTAACCACAGACGTTGCCATGGGGCCTGTATCAAGGGCAAGCGGAACAATATTTCCAGGAGCCGCCAAGGCCATTAGCAACGTAAGAATCACCATGGGTGCAACCAGCCATAAAATGGGAATGCCTATAATGATGCGTAAGGTACCCAATGCAAGCCCAACGGCGACGCCGCCAGCAACAACAAGGCGTAGATCCATGGCTCGTATTTCTCCTCCACTAAGCTCTTGAACGCGGTTGGCAATGGCCAGTAGAGTCGGCTCTATCAGAGTTGCGGCCAAGCCGATCAGCCCTGCAAAGAGTACCAGCCAATACTGCTCAAACCACTGCTTTTCATTGATGGGTAGCTCCCCGTGGTGAGCTAGAGCTGATGCCATTTCGCTCCCCAGCGGTAGCAGGGTGTCGTCAAGACCCAGACGAAAAAGTATGAGCCCTATCAGCGCGTAGCTGCTGCCAAGCGCTATACGTCGCAGGTGATGAGGCTTGCTGCGCAAAATGCCAATCTGAAAGAACAGGATGACCAGTACTATTGGAAGAACGTCAATAACGGCTTGTAAAGCGGTGGTTGTATAGCGGTCCATAGCAAATCTTCACAGCAGAAAGTGGGAGCCGACCAGTAAAACAATGATGGGCATGACACTGCACAGCGCCACCAGTCCGAACCCGTCAGAAAGTGGACTGCGCCCTTTGATTATGCTGGCAAGCCCAACCCCCATCGCGCTTATGAGGGGTATATTGATGGCAGATGTGGCCGAGGCACCACTATCCAGAGCTATGGCTGTTAGCGGTGTTCCAGTGCTCAAGGCAACCACCATAGCAATACCATAAACGCCCAGAACCAACCGCGCTGTGGACCAACCTTTCACAACAAAAAAAGTTCCTATCGCCACGGCCAGTCCCACGGCTACCGCACAGGCAAGCCGCAGAATCAAGGCATTGCGCTGCACGACGTCGCCACCCAACTCGGAGTATGCGGCCTTGGCGGCCTCGGTCGTCACGGCGATCAGGGCCGGTTCGGCTGCGGTACTGCCGGCACCAATACAGAAGGCGAAAGCCGCCAGCAACCAAATGTTGGCTCGATAGGCAAGCGCTGTGACCAGGGACTCGCCCAGTGGAAACAGGCTCATGCTCATGCCTTCTATGAACAGAGTCAGGCCTACCAACACCATTAACGCACCAAGCAGAAGCCCGCGAACATCTGCAAAGGGCTGCTGAATAACCAGGTACTGAAATGCTGCGACGACCACAATGATCGGAAGCATGTCGCGTGCATTCGTGGCCAGGGTTCTCAGCAGAAGAGACAAATTTTGAAGCATTGATATACTCCAGCTTAGGTGCCAGCCTTGAGGTTTCTACTGGCTTTAGCTGTCTTTTTTTGGAATGCTTTGTTCCAGACGGGGGCATTTCACCTTGAAAGGCTCAGTTCCGGGTGTGCTCAGCCGCTGGGCAAAGTCCTTCCCTCCCATCCGCTGATGATGATTAAAGCACCGACCAGTACTACCGTAGCCCCCAACCAATCCGTTGCCGATAATCGAACGCCGTCCACCAGCTGCAGCCAGAGCAGTGATATTGCGATGTAGACGCCCCCATAAGCCGCGTAGATTCGCCCGCTTGCCGCAGGGTGCAAGGTCAACAGCCAGACAAAGGCGGCAAGGCTCAATGCGGCTGGCAGCAGCAGCCAGGCCGAGCGGTTTTCTCTGAGCCAGAGGTAGGGGAGGTAACAGCCAAGAATTTCTGCCAGCGCCGTTACTGCGAACAGCGCCAGGCTGTAGATAAAACCCGCCACCGTCAGAGCCAGCCTTTGCGCTTGAAAAACCAATAGGGCGCAATACCTGAGGCAACCATCAAACCAATGGCCCAGGGGTAACCCAGCATCCAGGAGAGCTCCGGCATGTAGTCAAAGTTCATGCCGTATATGCTGGCCACCAGCGTAGGGGGAAGAAAAACCACGGCGGCGATAGAGAACGTTTTAATGATTTGGCTTTGCTCAATATTGATGAAACCCTGGGTGGAATCCATCAAAAAATTGATCTTGTCGAACAGAAACGTGGTGTGAGACATGAGAGTTTCGACGTCGCGCATGATCTCGCGCAGAATCTCTGCAAGTTCGGGCTGGTTGCGCAGGTTTCTGAGTAGAAAGGAGATGTCCCGCTGGGTGTCCATCAGGCACAGCCTGACTTTCCCATTGCTGTCTTCCAGCCGCGCAAGTTTGCTGATGGCGTCCTCCAGCTCGGACTCTTCGTCCTCCAGCACCATATGGCTGACGCCTTCCAACTGGCGGTGCAGGTCTTCCAGATGGTCCGCGTGGTTTTCCACCTTCTGGTCAAGAAGAGTCACCAGCAGCTCTGCGGGCGTGTGGCATTCCACCTGACCGCGACGCGCGCGCATGCGCAGCAATCGGAAATCGGCAATCTCGCCCTCGCGAATGGTAATCAGGCGCTGGGCCTGCAGGATACAGGCGACCGACACGGTAATATGTCTGCCGTTTTCCTGGGACATGTAAAGCGAGTGAACATGAATGCCGGCCTGGTCCACAAAGCAGCGCGCGGAGGTCTCGATCTCTTCTACTTCATTGGATTCGGGCAGGTCGGTGTGCAGCAAGGCCTGGAGCATCAGGCGGTCGTTTTCGTCCGGCTCGTGCGCGTCTATCCAGTCGGCTTTCAACAGTTGGTCCGAGAGTTGAGCCGGATCTGTGCTCATTTCGGTGATCAACCCATTGTTGATCTTGAACAGTCTGAGCATTTGTTAATCTCCCCAATCATGAAGTACCAGCACGCGCCATTTGCGTTACCTGGTGCAGGTCTGGTTCGGGATTATGTTCCCTTAACCTATTGTTGTTGCGCCCCACTGTTTACTCTCGGCAGAGACGGCCCTTATTGTCGACAAACTTGGTTTCATTATGGCGCATGGCGCAGCTTTCGGCGCTCTTCGCGGCTGAGCAATCAAAGGCAGGCCTGGCGCGCGCCGCCCGGGACCGGTGCATTATCGACGCCATAGACCGGTCGCCGCAATCGGCTGGGCCTGTCCCCTGCGTTATTGCTCAACTACTGGCCAGTTCAGGTGTGCCGCTGGCATGGCAGTGAGAGTTCGCGTTACTCCAGCGGCTCGCACGTATGCATTTGGGCGCCAGTGGATGATAATGTACAGCAGCAGAGAACACCGGTCTGCACCTATACGTCTGCGGTGGCGGGGCGGTCGGTGCATGGGTGCTGCCGTTGGCCCCATCTGAACAGCTGGGTTTTGAGCTGAATCCTTACCTTCTTGTCATGACTTGGCCCTGGTGGCGTTGATTTGATCAAACTGATAAAACATTGGACATCCTTTGCGGCGGGCGCAGTGGGTCGCGGTTGGCCGCGAACGCTGTTGTTTGTTCTGCTGTTTGTGCTCCTGAGCACGCTCGTACCCTACCTTGTGTTTCGGGAGCTGGGGTTGGGCACTTTGGTCTTTGACACGCGCTTGCTCTCGTGGCCCGTGCTGGCGGCCGCTGCCGCGCTTCTGTTGGTGTATTTTGCCGCTGATGCACTGCGACTGTATTTTGCACTGGGCGCGTTAGGGTACTACGTGTCGCTTGCGGCCATCTGGCGCCTCGTGTTTATCAATATACTGTTTTCCAATGTCACTCCCATGGCCAGTGGTGGTGGCATAGGCCAGGTCTGGTACCTGCAGCGCCTTGGTGTTCCCCTTGGCACCGCCATGGCGGCCACCACCGTCAGAACGCTGTTGGGCATGCTGCTGATTTTCATTCCCGCGCCCTTTTTACTCTGGTGGATGAACCCCCTGCAGGGTCTGCTGGAAGGATCAAAGGTTGGTCTTTACGTAGCTTTGTTTGCCGGGGGTTACATTGGCTTTTTTGCGCTGGTGCTGTGGAAGACCATATGGCTGTTGTTTCTGACCGATAAGTCCGTTGCTGTGCTGCAGGCCGCAGGCGTGTTTGGCTCACGCACGCGCTACGCGTGGCGCTTGCGCACAGGGCGTGAGTTGGTCCGCTTCAGAAACGGCATCAAGGCGTTTTTTGGTGGCCCAAAGACTGCCGTGCTCTACACAGTGCTCGCCACCGGGGTGTTTCTCCTGGCGCTCTTCAGTGTGCCTTTCCTCTTGTTGTGGGCTTTGGACTACCGGGTAGGTTTCTGGACCACCGTGGGGTTGGTGGAGCTCACCACCTTCTTCATGTATTTCGCCCCCACGCCCGGGGCATCCGGGGTCGCGGAGGGGCTGTTCGGGGTGATGTTCAACAGCATAATCCGCCCAGCGGATTTGCTGCTCACAGTGCTGGCCTGGCGCTTTTTGACCATCCACAGTGGCATGTTGATTGGCGCCTGGGTGGTGCTGCGTATGCTTGCGCGACGGGGCAGAGACGGTGACTAGACAGGCCAAACTCAGTTGGGTGTTGTACGTCAACCTGGCAATTCTGGCGGCGCTTGCCGGTTACAAGTTCTACCTGGTGTTTCTGGATCAGCATCCCGCCGCCGTGCACGCATCTCAGGTTGAGCGCATTGAAGCTATCCTCGAGCAAAAAGCGACTTTCAGTTTCGCCGTAGTGGGTAATATCAACAATTCCATCGGCATCTTCGAGCGCCGTATCATCCCTATGCTCAACCGCAGCGGCGTGGATTTTGTCATATCCGCCGGTAACGCGGTCAGTAATGGAGGCGAGGACAAGTACCGGGCGCTAAGCGGCACTCTGGCGCGTCTCAAAATGCCCTACCTGCTGACCTTCGGCGAACACGAATTTGAGCGCTTTGGCGGATATCATTTCTATAATTTGTTTGGCCCTTATCTGTTCTCCTTCTCGGCGGGCGACAGCCGCTTCGTATTTTTGGACAGCACCGGTAAAACGTCCTATACCTGGCAGTTGCGGTGGCTGGAGGAGCTACTGACGACCGCACCGGAGCAGAACACCTTTGTATTTTCCGGTCATGCATTGCGCCCGGTGGCGTCTGTGGGGCTGTTTGACGACGACGATTACCTTTGGCCCGAGCCGCCGGGTCGGGCGCTGGCCGAAATGCTTGAACAGCACGCCGTTGACGCAGTGTTTTCTGCCAGCTTGCCGCGTTTCACGCTGGGTGAGCATGAGCAGACTGCCCATGTGATTACCGGTGGCGCAGGCGGGCTGGTGCTGAACACCGAGCGCAGTTTTCACCACTACGTACGCGTGACCGTGGCCGACGGGCGGGTGGAGATTGTGCCGGTGCGACTGGACATAGGTCAGCACCGGTTGTTCCGCTCGCTGGAGAGCCTGTGGCTGTTCATTCATTCGCTGGTCTACGTTGGTTATCTCAACTTCATTTGGCTGCTTTGTGGTCTTACGGCTGTTTCGGTGTGGCTTTATTCACTGATTTTTACCGAGCGCAATTATTACCCCGACTTTGATGTGGACCCGCAGCTGTTTCTAGGGCGCTCGTTGAAAGTCGCCATGTTTACCAATAATTACCTGCCGTTCATTGGCGGCGTGCCCATCTCTATCCAGCGACTGCGCCAGGGGCTGACGGCTCTGCAGCATCAGGTGCTGGTGGTGGCGCCGTCCTACCGTGCTACCTGCAAGCAGGATGACGAGTCCGATACCCTGCGCTTGAGGTCACTGTTACACCTGGGCAGCAAAAACGAATTTCCCATTGCCAACCCGCTGTCCGTGCGCTTGCTGAAGCGGATGCTTGCGTTTCGACCGGACCTGGTGCACCTGCATCATCCTGTGTGGCTGGGCAGCTTGGGGTTGTTGTTTGGCAAGCGCATGAAGCTGCCTTTGGTCTACACCTACCACACCCGGCTGGAGCACTACGCTCACTACGTGCCGTTGCCTGGAGCCCTGTTTCGCAATCTGATTTCTCACGCGCTCATCCGACGCTTTGCCAACCGCTGCGATGCCGTGGTAGTGCCCACCGACTCAGCCGAAAAATATTTGCGCCTGATCGGTGTGAAGAGCACCCTGTTTGTGCTGCCTACCGGCATTGAGTGTCAGCGCTTTGCGCGGGTGGATGAACTGGCGTTGAGTCGACTGCGCAAGCGCTTGGGGGTTGGCGACGAAATAATTCTGATCAGCGTTTCCCGCCTCAGCCGGGAAAAAAACATCGACTTCATGCTGGAATCGCTGCAAGGGTTGGCGGAGCGGAGTTCATGCAGGTTCCGTTTGCTGATCATTGGTGAAGGGGAAGAACGTCCGCGACTGGAAGAAAAAATTCGCCAGCTCGGTCTGGCCCAGCGCGTGACGCTGATCGGCGCCGTGGCCCCTGCAGACATGCCACTGTATTACCAGCTGGCGCAGATTTTTGTTTTTGCTTCGCGCTCGGAGACCCAGGGCATGGTGGTTTTAGAGGCCATGGCCGCCGGCCTGCCGGTGGTGGTCGTGCGCTCCAGCGGCGTGGATGAACTGGTCACCGATGGCATCAACGGCTTTAAAACGCTGCTCAATCAAGCAATATGGAGAGAGCGGGTAGAGCAGTTGCTAGTTGATGAGACGCTGCGCAAACAGATGGGTGATCAGGCCCGGGAGTTTGCTGAGGGGCACAGCGTTGAAGCATTTTCCCAAAAAATGGTTGAAATCTACGCCTATGTGCTCTCAGCCAGGGTTAAACAACGGAAGGCTAGCGCTCCGAGCTGTGCCGGGCAATAGATGCAGGCAGGACTGTGCTAAGGTAGGCCGGGCTGCAGTGAGGTGGCAATCTGCCGTGCGGCTGCACGCGTAAGGATCTGTCATCCGCCCTGGGCTAACGCTCGGCGGTCAGTCGTCCTTCGTTCCGGGCTGCGGAAAAATCAGAAGGGGACGGTGGTAGTCTCATCTATGCATTGGCGTTGCGCCGCAGCCGTTCCACCGGTCCGGTTCTTCAAAGGAACACACCCATGCAGGAGTACCCGCTTTTTACCGTCTGGTTGGTCGGCGGCATTATCTTAATGCTATTGGAGTTTGTCCTGCCCGGCGGTATTGTCTTTTTTCTGGGGTTGGGAGCCACCCTTGTCTCACTGTTGCTTTATTTGGGTGTTATTGAGGGGTGGCTGCAGGCGTTCACGGTTTGGTTTATTGGTTCGCTAATGTTGCTGTTTGGCCTGCGCGGCATAGTGCAAAAAATCATCCCGGCGCAAGTGGAAAAGGGCCGAACCGACGAAGATCTGGATGCCTACGACAAGATCGCCAAAGTGTACCAGACCATTCCCGCCGGAGGAGAAGGCCGCATTGAGTTTCGAGGCAGCACCTGGGCGGCCAGAGGGTATGATGAAAGTGTATCCCTGGAGGCGGGCACCGTTGTGCGCATTGTTTTTCGTGACAATCTGCTGTGGGTGGTTGATGCAATAGACCTGCCTGTGGACAACCCACTGAAGCCAACCTGAGGGATGGGCTGCTCCCTCGCGAACAGCCACCACTGGGTTTAACTGTTACTTGAACGCAATAAGGGATCAAGAGGATGCTGACCGGACTGACCGTTTTTGTACTGCTTTCAGGAATCATACTGTGGAACCTGATGATCATAGTGCCCATGCGGCAAAGCTGCGTATTGGAGCGTTTTGGAAATTTCAGGCGTGTTCTTGAGCCTGGGTTTCATGTGGTGGTGCCGTTTCTGGACCGTGTAGCCTACCGCCATGAAATCCGCGAGCAAGTGTTTGATATCCCGGCGCAAAGCTGCATCACCCGGGACAATATTGCGGTGCAGGTGGACGGCTTGGTCTACCTCAAAGTACTCGATGCCAAGAAGGCCAGTTACGGCATTGGCGATTACAAGATGGCCAGCGTCAATCTTGCGCAAACCACCATGCGCTCCGAGATTGGCAAGCTGACACTGGGCGATACCTTCCATGAGCGGGACCAGTTGAACGAGTCCATTGTGCGCGAAATAGACAAGGCTTCGGACCCCTGGGGCGTGAAAGTGATGCGCTATGAGATCAAAAACATCTCGCCTTCACCGCAGGTAGTACACACACTGGAAAAACAAATGGAGGCCGAGCGGGAGAAGCGCGCGGATATCACCCGCGCCACCGCCGCCAAAGAATCAAAGATTCTGGTATCCGAAGGCTATCGCCAAGAGGCTATCAATATCTCTGAGGGGCAAAAACAAAAGCGCATCAACGAGTCTTTGGGGCGTGCGCGAGAAATCGAGATACTGGCGGAGGCCTCTGCCGAAGGCTTGCAAAAAGTGGCACAAGCCATCACCCGGCCCGGCGGCGACTACGCCATGAAGATGCGCCTGGTGGAGGATTTCATTCGGCGCAGCGGCGATGTGCTGAAGGCGGCCGACGTATCCGTCCTGCCAACGGATCTTGCACACATCAAGGGACTGCTGACGGCCCTGCGCCAAAATACAGGTACAGCAAACCTTGCGGCAGCTGAAAAAGGAGTCGGGCAATGATGATTGAACTCAGTCCCATCGACATGTTCAATTTTGCAGTTTGGGGAATTCTATTTTTTGTCATTGTGGTGCAGTTGTTTCGCTCCATTCGCATTGTATCCACGCGCACGGCGTTGATTGTGGAGCGTTTGGGGCGCTACCGCGCCACGCTTGGGCCGGGCTTTCACGTGCTTTTGCCGTTTGTGGATGTGGTCACGGCGTTGCAGGACCTGCGCGAAGAGACCATTGATGTGCCACCGCAGGAAACCTTTTCCAAAGACGAGGTTCAGGTTGAGGTGGACGGCGTTATTTATATGTCGGTGTCCGACCCGGTCAAGGCCACCTACGGTGTCACCGACTACCGCTTTGCCGCCACCCAGCTGGCACAAACCACCACCCGCTCCATCATCGGCACCCTGGAGCTGGACAAAACCTTTGAAGAGCGGGACATGATCAGCCAGGCCGTGGTGGACACCTTGAACGCCGCCGGTGAAGCCTGGGGCGTGCATGTTCACCGCTATGAGATCAAGAACATCAAGCCGCCGGGCACAGTGCAGAACGCCATGGAAAAGCAGGTAACTGCAGAGCGTCAGCGCCGCGCAATTCTGGCCAAAGCCGAGGGCGACAAACAAAGCCGCATCAATACCTCCGAGGGCACCATGCGGGAGCTGATAAACCTGTCGGAAGGCGAACGTCAGCGCCTGGTCAACGAAGCCGAGGGCCGCGCGGCCGAAATATTGGCCCTGGCCACAGCCACCGCCAATTCCATTGAAAAAATCGGCCACGCGGTGGTTCAACCCGGCGGTGAGGAGGCCATCAAGCTGAACCTCTCGGAGAAATTCATCGAGAACCTGGGGCACCTTGCGGACGCGCACACCCACGTCATCTTCCCTGCGGATCTGACCAACATGAACCGGCTGCTGGATGCTCTGGATCTGGGCGTGCGGCCAAAAGCCGTGCCATGAAGCCGTACCGGACCGGCGTCTGCGCTGCTTTGCCAAAGCTGGTGCGGCCAGGTTGCCGACTGGCTGGCCGGCAGGCGCGAATAGCCGGCTGGATGCTGCTGATTTTATTGGCAACCGCCGGCAACTGGGTGCGCGGGCAGGGTGGGGCGGCAGTGCCTGCCGTTCACATCGTGCACCTGGAGGCCATAGTCAACCCCGGCTCTGCGGGCTTGCTGCAGTATGCCATCGGCCAGGCCGAGGCACACGGTGCTGCCGCCTTGATCGTGCGCATTGACACGCCGGGTGGTTTGCTAAGCAGCACCCGGGACATGGTCAGCGCCATTGCCGAATCCCGGGTGCCGGTGATTGGGTACGTTGGGCCCTCCGGCGCCAGTGCCACCTCCGCTGGCGCTTTCCTGTTGTTGGCAACCAACATTGCGGTAATGAACGCCGGCACCAACGTGGGTGCTTCATCGCCGGTGGGCGGTGACGGCATGGATATCCAAGGCACCATGGCCACCAAAGTTATGAACGACAGCCGCGCGTTTATGCGCAGTATTGCCGCCAGCCGTGGCCGCAACGCGGATGTAGCCGAAGGCTTTGTGCTGAACGCCGACAGCCTTACCGCCAATGAGGCACTGGAGCAGGGGGTGATCGATCGGGTGGTGCCGGACTTTGCATCACTGATCAACGCGGTTGACGGAATGCACATTCAGTTTCAGGGGCAAGATTTGACTCTGGAGCTCGACAAGGCGGAACTGGTGCAGGTTGAGCCACGCTTGATCGACCGGCTGCTGAAGGTCATTTCCCACCCGCAGATTGCACATATGTTGATTTCTCTGGGTGTACTGGCCATCTATATCGAGATACTCAGCCCTGGTCTGGCCGTGCCTGGTGTGGTGGGGGTGATTGCCCTGGTGCTGGGACTGGTTGGGGTGCAGACGTTGCCGGTCAATGTTGGGTTTCTTTTGCTGCTCTTTCTGGGTGTGGCGCTGATGCTGGGGGAGTATTTTGTCGCAGGCTTTGGCGTCCTGGGTGTTGGTGGCGCCATTGCCTTTACTGTGGGCAGCCTCAATCTGTTTGACGCAGGTATAAACCTTGAACATCGCGGTTCATTGCTGTCTGTCAGTCTGGGTGTCAGCGCTGCGGTGTTACTGACAACCTTTTTGATCAGCCGCAGTTTGCTGGGTTCAACGCGCGAAAAAAACAAGCCCATGGACGGCAAAATCGGCGAAGCCATGGTCAGTTTCAATAAAGCGGGTTACGTGTTGGTTGAGGAACAGCGCTGGGCGGCAGAAACACAAGAGCCGCTGAGACACGGCGACAGAGTGGTGGTTATGTCCAGGCTGGGGGCGGATAAGCTCCTGGTGCGCAAGGCCCAGCCCCTGCCGCCCAAGAGCTAGGCGGCTGATTTCACCACCGGTCACTGACTTATGCTGTGACGCATGTCCGTCTCAAAGGGGCAATGATTGCGTTAGCGGCTGGATCTTTCCCTTTGCAACAGTCTTGGTGCCTGCCCCTCTGGTAAATGCTTCACGGATACGGAATTGATACAATACCGTAACCCGCTGGGACGGGGACCGTCGGGGAATAGGTGTCCCAAATGACCATCGCAGCGCCCACAGCGAACCTCGGTTCGTCTCATGCCGTAGCTGTCATCCTGATACTCGCTCACCGCATGTTCGGCAAGGGGGTTGGTGAATGACGGCCAACCGGTGCCGGAGTCGAATTTTTCTCCGGACTTGAACAGCGGATTGCCGCAACCTGCGCAGACATAGGTACCTGGCTCTTTGGTCTGCAAAAAACAGCCGCTGCCTGGCGCTTCGGTGCCGTGCTGCCGCAGTACGCGAAATTCCTCCGCAGAAAGAATCTGTCGCCATTCGTCTTCGCTTAGATTCAGCTTTTCCATCAGTTGGGTCATTTTCAGTCTCTTTGATCGTCAGTTGCCATCTGCGGTGCCAGACGCTGCCAAAAACCCGGGCCCCTGAGTGCCTGACCTGCCAGATGTTACCCCTGGTCGGCCGAAACTCAAGGCACCACGCGTCAAGCAGGCAGTGTTATCTTCAGTCCGCTGTGCAGCTTTCCACTTCGTAGCCGGCATCTTCAATCACTTCGGCAAAATCCTCTGCGGCAACCTCCGTCTCGTTCACGGTGACGGTATGGTCGTGCAAGCTTATTTTTACTTTGACGTCCGGGTCCAGAGTGCGCACGGCGTCGGTTAATATTTCGACGCAGTCGTCGGACTTCATGCCTTTGACTTCTAAAGTGATCATGGTGTTCTCCTGCAGTGGGTGATTGTCGAATTGTAACTCTTCAGCTCACGCCCGAATCTGCCCATAGCCAGGTTAGAAAACGGTCATTTACGCGTGTAAACTCATATTCTGAGCCTTACTCTGCGCAAATTTGCACGCAATCTGAACAGTCACGGGATGAGCTGAGCATTTACTACAGTCTGGCTTGCGTAAGGCAGCTAGTTTTCGACCAGTTTGTCCTTATGCAAACTACGCAGTTTTGCCAGC
This sequence comes from uncultured Cellvibrionaceae bacterium, assembly GCA_964399955.1. Taxonomy (GTDB): domain Bacteria; phylum Pseudomonadota; class Gammaproteobacteria; order Pseudomonadales; family Cellvibrionaceae; genus CAYNST01. Next base: position 40,907 of record CAYNST010000005.1, read on the forward strand.
TTGGGCTCAATCACCATCTGGCAGTAGGGCTGCCGGGTGTTGCGCTGGTAATAATGCTGATGTTCTGCTTCTGCTGGGTAGAAGGCGTCCAGGGGTTTTACCTCGGTGACTATTGGGTTCGGCCAGACTTTGTTGACGTCCATCTCAGCTATGGCCTGTTGCGCCAGTTGTTGTTGCTCCAGGTTGTGGTAAAGAATAATGGAGCGATACTGCGGGCCTTCGTCCGCGCCCTGGCGGTTGGGCGTGGTAGGATCGTGAACGCTGAAAAATATATCCAGTAGATCCGGTGCGGAAATCTGCTGTGGGTCGAAGGTGATCTGTACCACTTCGGCGTGCCCGGTGTTCTTGCCGCAGACTTCTCTGTAGCTGGGGTTGCGCACATGCCCGCCGGCGTAACCCGACACCACTCGCGATACCCCCTCAATTTGCTCAAAAACCGCCTCCAGGCACCAAAAGCAGCCGCCACCCAATGTCATCTGCGCCAGATTTTCTTCACTCATACACGCCGTCTCGATGTGTTTTAACGGATTTTGCCCAGCTGGAAAGTGCACGACCGGCGACTTCCATGCTCCACTGGATTGATAGATACGCGCCGATCATAGGAAAAGAACAGCTTGGCTCTCTGAACCCAGGTGGCCTCGAATGCCCAGTTGCTTGAGCCTGCCTCAACGGCGTGATCGACAGGGTCATAAAGCTCTCAGTGGGGAATAATCGCACAACTGCCTTGATGATCAAAACGCTGCTGACGCCTGGCGGCGAAACTCAAAGCGGCGAGGCCTGCTCCGCTTCAGCAGCTCGGCACCTTGCCTTTGACCCGGCGACGGTGAGCATACCGCCTCCAGCGCCTGCTGTTGGTTGACTTTTGCGCCGCAAGCCGTAGAATTGCGGCCTGTTTTTCCGCAAAAAGCGATATTCTCAGTGCAGCATACTCCACCTTAAAACGACACCCCTCGCCACACCTTCAGACTTGCTTCCGCAGTGCAGCTGCTCGGCCGCACAACCCTTTTTGGGCGTGCTAGAGCCGATTAATACATTCCTCTCCGACTGAACCACGCCCGATGCTTTTTCGCTTCGCCGGCAGCTTTTGGTATTTCGACAGGTAAACTTATACGATGGACAATTTGCAAACTTGGAAGAGAGAGTGGCTCTCGAACATACGCGGCGACCTATTGGCGGGCGTAGTAGTGGCCCTGGCCTTGATCCCGGAGGCAATTGCCTTCTCCATCATTGCCGGTGTGGACCCCAAGGTGGGGCTGTATGCTTCATTCTGTATTGCCGTGGTCATCGCCTTTGTCGGCGGCCGCCCCGGCATGATCTCTGCCGCAACCGGTGCTATGGCACTGCTTATGATTACCCTGGTGCGCGAGCATGGGCTTGAGTACCTGCTGGCCGCCACCTTGCTGACCGGTCTACTGCAGATAGCGGCGGGTTACCTCCGCCTGGGTGAGCTGATGCGATTTGTCTCCCGCTCGGTGGTGACCGGCTTTGTTAACGCTCTGGCCATTCTCATCTTTATGGCACAGTTGCCGGAGCTGACCGGCGTCACCTGGCACGTCTACGCCATGACCGCAGCCGGGCTGGGTATCATTTATTTGTTTCCTCTGTTGCCTGTGATTGGCAAGGTCGTGCCATCGCCGCTGGTCTGCATCGTGGTCCTGACCTTGGTGGCTGTATTCGCTGGCATGGATATTCGCACCGTTGGCGATATGGGCGAGCTGCCCGACACCTTGCCCATTTTCCTCTGGCCAGATGTGCCGCTCAACCTTGACACACTGATGATCATCTTCCCCTATTCGGCCGCTCTGGCGGTGGTGGGTTTGCTGGAATCCATGATGACCGCCACTATAGTGGACGACCTGACGGATACGTCCAGCGATAAAAACCGCGAGTGCAAGGGCCAGGGCATTGCCAACATCGGCTCTGGTCTATTGGGCGGTATGGCGGGTTGCGCCATGATTGGTCAGTCAATTATCAACGTCAAGTCCGGCGGTCGCGGACGTCTGTCCACCTTCGTTGCAGGGGCCTTTCTGCTTGTTCTGGTGGTGTTTATGGATAGGTGGCTGGTACAGATCCCCATGGCCGCTCTGGTTGCGGTGATGATCATGGTGTCCATTGGCACCTTCTCCTGGGATTCTCTGCGCAATCTCAAAAAACATCCGCTTTCCACCAACATTGTCATGGTAACCACGGTGATTGTGGTGGTGGCCACGCACAATCTGGCCATTGGTGTATTCGTGGGCGTACTGCTGGCAGCGCTGTTTTTTGCCAACAAAATCGGCCGCTTCATGGTGGTCAAAAGTGTGGAGCCTGGCGAGGGTAAACGAGTCTACAAGGTGATTGGGCAGGTGTTTTTTGCCTCGGCAGATCAGTTTGTTGGGTCTTTTGACTTCAAAGAGGTGGTGGAGCATGTCACCATCGACTTGAGTGACGCGCATTTCTGGGACATCACCTCCGTGTCTGCGCTGGACAAGGTGGTCATCAAGTTCCGCCGCGAGGGTGCCGCCGTCGAGCTTGTCGGCATGAACCAGGCCACCTCCACCATCGTCGACCGGTTCGGCGTCCACGACAAGCCGGAAGAAGTTGCAAAGCTGATGTCTGGCCACTAGGGAGAATCACCATGAGCAAGATACTTGCCTGCATAGATGGCTCTGCCATCTCCACCGCAGTGTGTGACGCCGCAGCCTGGGCCAGTCAACGACTGAATGCACCCCTGCAGTTATTGCACGTTCTGGAGAGATCCGACTACCCGGTGCAGAACGATCTGTCCGGCAACATCGGCTTGGGAAGCCGCGAACACCTGTTGGAGGAGCTGACGGATCTTGACGAACGTCGTGGCAGGCTGGCACTGGAACACGGCAAGCACATGCTGGAACAAGCCGAAAAGCGCGCAAGCGAAGACGGTGCAGTGGCCATCAGCAGGCTGCAGCGCCACGGTGGTCTGGTGGAGACACTGCTGGAGTTTGAGTCCAGCACCCGGCTGCTGGTCATGGGCCGCTTGGGCGAGGGCCATGATGTTGCCGCGCATACGGTGGGCTCGCATCTGGAAAGTGTGGTGCGCGCCGTACACCGGCCCATCCTCATTGCGCTGCAGAGCTTTACCGCACCCAAGCAATTTATGATTGCCTACGACGGCAGCGACACCGCCAATAAGGTGTTGGACATGGTGGCCAAAAGCCCTTTATTACAAGGGCTAGCCTGCCACCTGGTCACCGTGGGGCAAGCCACTGAAGAGCGCAAGCAGCAAATGGAGCGCGCGGTGGCGCAGTTGACCGGCGCAGGGTTCACGGTGGCGCACCAGTTTATCGAAGGTGAAGTGCAGCCGGCCTTGAGCCAGTACCAGCAGGCCAACGGCATTGACCTACAGGTAATGGGAGCCTACGGCCACTCGCGCATCCGGCAGTTGTTTGTGGGCAGCAACACTACGCGCATGGTCAGCAGAAGCGATATACCTCTATTGCTGTTGCGCTGAGCACGGTGAGCCTCGTCCTTCCGCCGCTGTCCGCGCAATGGCAGCGTTTACCTGTCAATGTAGCGGTAGAGGTTCAGTACCTTGATGTAAGGCTCCGTGCTGATGGTTGAAAGTCGCTGCAGGCGCTCTGCGGTGGTTTCGCTGTGGGCGGGGTTATCGCGCCAAAGCTTGCGCGGCAGGGTGGTTTGCTGCGCAATGACCATACCGGAAATAGGGCAGGATTCCCGAATCACCGCGTCGCCTTCACGCCAGGCGTAGTTGGCGCGCAGCTGGTTTTTAAGCTGGGCCTTACGCACCAGGATTTCGCCCGGTTTGCACTTGCCCAGCAACACTCTGGCAACACCTGCAGCTTCCAACTTGGCTTCGGGCAGCTTGTCGATAAGCTTGGCCACTTCATCCAGCGTGAATTTTTTCAGGCGCGAGTGGTTGGTGGTCCAGGTCCAGCTGAACACATCCAGATTGGGCGGCATAATGCGAATTTGCGCATAGCAGCGTTTCAGATCCAGCGCACCGATGCCGGCAATACTCATGGCTTGCCGCAGCTCGGGGGTGCGATAACCGCGCACGGTGATTTCGTCTTCTATGAGTTTGGTAATGCTTTTGGCCGTCATCTCGGCGCTGTGGGGCAGGGCACGTATCTCTGCTACTGCTTGTTTGAAGGCGGCCTTGGCGCTGTTGAGCCGCTCTACTGCCGCAACGGTTTCTGCAGATGCGCATAAAATGCCCGCTTCCGTTGAGGTGTCGCCAAGCTCGGCCTTGAACAGCCGCGTCATAGACTGCAGCGCTGCGTCCCGCGCGGCATTAGAACCCCGCTCTTCTTCGTTGGCGGCAAAAGTTGGCACATAAACCGGGTGACTGCGCGCATCCAAGGCGGCCGCTTCTTTAAGCTGCAGGCCCGCCTCGGCCATGGCTTGATACTGCTCGTAAAGCTCCAGCACCAGGCGAGCCGGCAGCGGTTGTTGGTTGCGCTCTGACAAAATTTGCGTCCTTATACAGATATTTAATGGGAATTACTATACCAGACCAGATGGTATGTGCAATTTTTTTGTGCGACAACCGCACTGTTTGAGGTCAGAGATACCAATCAACTTGTCAGGAAGAGCAGAACAGCCCGCTCAGGCCGATGGCACAGAGCAAACGTAAGATTAGACCGCACAGTGAAAAAGTACCCTGTGCTTCAGCCAACCAGGAGTTTACATGCACGCCACCTTGCCTTTGCTTCAAGCCACCGATTTCCCCATTCTGAAACGCGGCAAGCTGGCCACACTGCAGGTCAATCTGGGTTACCTCTGTAACCAGACCTGCGTGCACTGCCATGTCAACGCGGGCCCCAATCGCAAAGAGATGATGACCGCTGACAATCTGGCGTTGATACCGCAGGTACTGCGGAAGCACAAGATTCAAACACTGGATCTGACCGGCGGCGCGCCGGAGATGCACCAGGGTTTTTGCGCGCTGGTAGAGCAGGCCACTCAAATGGGCGTCAAGGTGATTGACCGTTGCAACCTCACCATTTTAATGGAACCCGGTTATGAACAGATGGCGGAATTCCTGGCCCGGCGGCAAGTGGAAGTGGTGGCCTCCATGCCTTGCTACTCGCCGGCCAACGTCGACAAGCAACGCGGTAACGGCGTATTCGATGCCAGCATTCGCGCGCTTTCCAAGCTCAATGCCCTGGGCTACGGCCAGGCGGGCAGCGGCCTGATCCTGAACCTGGTCTACAACCCCTTAGGCCCCAGTCTGCCGCCCGATCAGCAGAGCCTGGAGGCGGATTACAAACGTGAGCTGCAACAGCACTTTGGCATTGTCTTCAATTCATTGTTTACCCTCACCAACATGCCCATTCAGCGGTTTGGCAGCATGCTTATCTCCAAAGGGTTGTTTGCCGACTACATGCAATTGCTGAAGGACAGTTATTTGCCCGCCAATCTTGGCAGCGTCATGTGTTTGCATACCGTCAGTGTGGATTGGCAGGGGGAGCTTTACGATTGCGACTTCAATCAGCAATTGAAGCTGCCCCTACCGGGCCGAGCAAACCACTTGCGGGATTTACTGCAGGTGGATGTGGCCGGCAATGAAATTGCCATTGCCGATCACTGCTACGGTTGTACCGCAGGGCAGGGCAGTAGTTGTGGCGGTGCCCTGGCTTGAGCCATTCCAAAGGCAAATCTACTCTCAAACACAAGAGCACGCTGATCAAACTGGCGCTACTTGTGGCGCTGCTGCTGATGATTGTGGTGTTTTTCAGCATGGGTTTGCAGCGTTATCTGACGTTGGAGCAGCTTAGGGCCAGCCAATCAACGGTGGAGCAACTGCTTCAACAAAATCCAGTCGTGGTAGCTGCCGTTTTTTTTGCACTTTATGTTCTGGTAACCGCCTTGTCTTTGCCCGGTGCAGCAATCATGACGCTTGCGGCCGGTGCCATATTTGGTCTGGTGCAGGGCACGCTGCTGGCATCTTTTGCATCCAGCATTGGCGCCAGCTTGGCATTTCTGACGTCGCGTTATCTTTTGCGCAATCCCGTCCAGAAACGGTTCTCCGAGCGCCTAAAAAAGATTAACAGTGGCATTGAGAACGACGGTGCGTTTTATCTTTTTACGCTGAGACTGGTCCCGCTTTTTCCGTTTTTTGTCATCAATCTGGTGATGGGCTTGACGCCCATACGCACATGGACGTTTTATTGGGTCAGCCAATTGGGCATGCTGGCCGGCACACTGGTTTATGTAAACGCCGGCACTCAGTTGGCCAGCATTGAGCGGGTAGGGGACATCTTCTCCCCGGCCTTGCTGATATCTTTTGTGTTTTTGGCGGCTTTCCCCTGGCTTGCCAAGGCCATAATTGGGTACGTCCGCCGTCGCAGGCTTTACCAAGGCTGGTCTCGTCCCAAACGGTTTGACCGCAACCTGATTGTGATTGGTGCGGGCGCCGCCGGCCTGGTTACGGCCTATATTGCGGCTGCCGTCAAAGCAAAAGTCACCTTGGTGGAGGCCCATAAGATGGGCGGGGACTGCCTGCATTATGGCTGTATGCCCAGTAAGACCCTGATAAAGAGTGCCAAAGTGGCGCATCAGATCCGCCACAGCGGGCAGTTTGGCATCCAGACGAACAGGCTGGAGGTTAACTTTAGCGCGGTGATGCAGCGCATTGCGCAGGTCATCAAAACCATTGAACCCCACGACAGCGTGGAGCGCTACACCGGGTTGGGTGTTGATGTGGTGATGGGTTACGCCAAAATACTCGATCCGTGGACTGTGCAAATTCAATGCAATGACGGCACAACCCGCCGTCTTAGCACCCGCAGTATCGTCATTGCGGCCGGCGCTCAGCCGGTGGTTCCCGCTTTGCCGGGGCTGGAGGCGTGTGGCTACGTCACCAGTGACACACTTTGGCAAAAACTTGCCGAGCGGGACCAGCCGCCTGCCCGGCTGGTGGTGCTGGGTGGTGGACCTGTTGGCTGCGAGCTGGCACAGGCCTTTGCTCGGTTGGGCAGCCGGGTAATTCAGATTGAACATGGTGACCGGCTGCTGAAGCGTGAAGATCAAGAAGTTTCCATAGTTGCTCGGAATGCACTGGAGGCCGATGGCGTAGAGGTGTTAACCGGGCATACAGCCTTGCGCTGCGAACGCTTGGGCCAACAGAAATTCATCATTGTTGAGCACGGTGGCAAAGAACGCAGATTGGAGTTTGACGATCTGCTGTGCGCCCTTGGGCGAAGGGCCAGGCTGAATGGCTATGGCCTGGAGGCATTGGGTGTGCCGGTCGAGAGGACCGTCTGCACCAACGAATACCTGGAAACACTCTATCCCAATATCTTCGCCGCCGGAGATGTGGCGGGCCCCTTTCAATTTACGCACACCGCGTCCCACATGGCATGGTACGCGGCTGTAAACGCTCTTTTTGGCAGTCTAAAGCGCTTTAAGGTGGATTATTCCGTTATCCCCTGGACCACCTTTATTGACCCGGAGATTGCCAGAGTGGGCTTGAATGAGCAAGACGCGCAGGCGCAGGGTATAGCCTATGAGATTTCGCGTTTTGAGTTGTCCGGGTCGGACCGGGCGCTGGCGGAAGGCGCAACCGCCGGATTTGTCAAAGTGCTCACCGTGCCCGGCCGGGACAAAATATTGGGCGTGATCCTGGTGGGCGAGCACGCAGGTGAGTTGCTGGCTGAATTTGTACTGGCCATGCGCCACGGTTTGGGACTTAACAAGATTATGGGCACAATACACACCTATCCCACCATGGCCGAGTCGAACAAGAGCGTGGCGGGGGTCTGGAAAAAAGCCCACGCGCCGCAGCGGTTGTTGCACTGGGTTGCCCGCTATCACCGTTGGCAAAGAGGTGGAGGGGCCTGATGTTCCAAGTCGCTGCCGGCAACCTACGGGCTGCTGGTTGTTGCAGTAGAAGGCGCGGCATGCTGGGGCAGGAGTTTGGGGTTGTTCCGGCTGTGTCTGCCTGCTGCATTGCAAGCGCAGCGGGTTTATTTGCCGATGGCTGAGAATACTTTGCTGAAAAAGCTTTAATGCAGCATGTTGCCATGGCGCCCACCCGCCTGCACCGCATCCAGATTCGACTGACGGTGCAGGTGGGGCCAAGCCTGCTCTACCTCTCGCAACAGCTGGTTTATTTCCTCGGCGACAATGTCGGGGTGATCCTCTGGCGTGAAGTGTTTGCCGCCGTCAATCTGCCTGAGTGGTACATTAAGGTCCTGGGCCAGCCTCTCTCCAAAGCCAATCTTCTGAATGGGGTCGGCGGCGCCCCAGAGCACTCGTGAGGGCACCGTAATCTTGCGCAGGTCCTCGGCCAGGCACAAGGTGTCTTGAACCGCCAAGGACTTCACTTGCCGAATCAGCGCTTGCGCCCCTTCGCCGCAAGCGTAGGGGCGCCAGTGTACCCGCAGGGACTTTCGTGCCTGCCTGAAGCTGTCGTGACCCCGATACATCAGCGTGCGCACGGCCTGTTTGGCTATCAACCGGGGAAGGGGACGAACCAGGGGCAAAAGTCTTTCCATGGTCAGTAGCGCGGGAAGGGGCCAGGAGTCATAACAAATGGAGTTGGCTAGGAAGATACCAGTGCAAAGCGCCGGATAGCGTATGGCAATGTTTTGCACTACACCACCGCCCAGGTCGTGACCGGCAAAAACCGCGTGCTTTATGCCCAGCCCGTTCAACCAAATGGCAATATAGTCCGCCTGGTGCGCAACGGAGATGTCCCGCCCCTTGCCCTCGCTCATCGAATTTCCGTAACCCAGCATTTCGAATGCCAGGCAGCGCGCGTCTTCAATCTTGGGTATCACATGACGCCAAAGCGCGGGAGAGGTTGGAATGCCGTGTATAAGCACCAAAGGCACACCTTGCCCATGCTCCACCCAGCGGTATGTAGTGCCTTCAATTGTTTGCTCTTTACTTCGCATTCATAGGTCCTTCCGCGCCAACCCAAACCTGCCGTCAATGCAGCAGTCACCGTTTATGGTGGCCGAGAGAGCGGCAGAATTCAAAACCACGTGCAAACCAAAAATTGGCCCTGTGTGAGTGCATCCGCCACACAGCAGAAGCCAAACCAGCTCTTGCTTGCCATGTTTACGTGCACCAGCACAAAAAATATTCTTGTGGCGCAAGCACCAGCAGAACCCGATTGGAGTGTTCAACACTGAAATAGCGATGAATGCTCCGTTCATACGACGCTTCGCTTCTAAGCACTAAGATAGCCGCACGCGTGACAATCTGATAGACAATCTTTTATACCAGACCAGAAATTACAGCTTCTAGTTAGAACAGCCCCGAACACGCACTTAAGCCGTCGACGCAGGTTCGGTCTCGCAGAACTGGGGTTGTGGGGTTGTGGGG
>CAYNST010000005.1:50318-62146 GCA_964399955.1 uncultured Cellvibrionaceae bacterium
TGGGGTTGTGGGGTTGTGGGGGCGCCTCTCCCAACGGCAGGAGAGGTGCTCAAGGGGGGTTACATCAATCCAATGTCTTTGGCGGCCTGGCGTACGCTGGGCAGATCGGGTCCTACCAGGGTCAGGTGGCCCATCTTGCGGCCTGGGCGCAGTGACTTGCCGTAGCTGTGCACGTACATTCGTACCGGGCTGGCGGGCAGGGCGCTGGGCAGCATGTCACCCAGCAGGTTGCACATGGCCGCCGCTTCGTGCAGCTCAGGTTCAAGCAACGGCATTCCGGTTACAGCGCGCACATGCTGATCAAACTGGTCGCAGTCACAGGTGTCCAGCGTCCAATGGCCGGTGTTGTGCACACGAGGTGCAATCTCGTTCACAACCAAACGGCCGTCGCAAAGGAAAAACTCAATGGCCAGCACGCCTACATAATCAATTTCCGTGACCAGACGCTGGGCAAAATCCCGTACTTGTTCGCCCAGGTCTTCGCTGATGGGCGCCGGCGCAAAACTCCAGGTTAAAACACCATCGCGCATGTGGTTTTCTGATATCGGATAAAAAACCACCTCGCCGGTTTCCGCTCGCGCAATCAGTACGGATACTTCTTCGTCAACTTTAAGCTCGGTCTCCATGATCAACGGATAACCCTCTGCGGGTATCTCGGCCGCACCGCTGTGTTTGCTGATGCGCCACTGACCACCACCGTCATAACCGCCCAGTACACGTTTGCAGCGGATCTGACCGTCCGGAAAGGCATTGACTGCTGCGGTCATGTCTTCTGGACGCTCCACATAACGCCAGGTGGCCGTAGGAATGTTCAGTTGATCCAGCAGTTCTTTCTGGGTATGGCGGCAGCGCAGACGGTGCAAGGCTTCCAGGTTGGGGGAGAGCTTGCTGCGTGCCGAGACCTTGCGCAGAATTTCATCGGGTATGGCTTCCCGCTCTATTGTGACAAATTCTGAAGCGTCCAGAAATGCGTCAACTTGAGTCTCATCAAAGATGCGTCCTATGCCGTGGACCACGGGCGTTTCGTTAATGCTGAGAAAGCATACGTCCAGTCCCAGTCGTTTTGCGCCGTGACCCAACATCTGTCCCAATTGGCCGCAGCCTATAATGCCCAGACATTTTTTCATTGTTGTGGATCCTCCGGCACAGAGTCTCTTTGCGCTTCGCGGAAGGCGTCCAGGCGCTGGGCCAGTTGCGGGTCGGTGCAGGACAACATGGCTGCCGCAAACAGTGCCGCGTTGGCCGCGCCGGGGGCTCCAATGGCAAAGGTCGCCACCGGGATGCCCTTTGGCATTTGCGCAATGGATAGGAGCGCATCAATGCCGTTCAGGGCGGTTGCCGCCACGGGCACACCCAAAACCGGGACAGGCGTCATGGCCGCCGCCATGCCAGGAAGATGCGCCGCGCCGCCCGCGCCTGCAATGATAGCCTGTAGCCCGCGTTCCCGAGCAGATGAGGCATAGGCGTAGAGGCGCTCCGGCGTGCGATGAGCAGATACGACCTTGGCCTCGTAGGGCACCTTCAATTCATCAAGTATGGCGGCAGCCGCCTGCATCACGGTCCAATCGGATTTGGACCCCATGATGATGCCTATCTTAACTTGCATGGCTATAGCTCCTGGTAAAACACCCAAATTACGCCGCTAACGCTTGGCGTGCTCGGCAACCCAATAGCGCAAGGTTGCAAGCACCGTGTTCTGAAAAAGGGTAACACCCAGCGCCGCTGCGATTTGGTGCAAGGCGCGCCGGAGCATCCAAGACGGCGGCAGGAGTTTGAAGCCGATGTCAGCTTGATGCCCGAACAAAGGGAGGCGGTGCGATGGGGCGCCGCGTAACGACGTGACAAGGGCGAATCCTACCAAAAAGTTGGCCAAATTGCGTAGTTCTTTCCACCTGCTGGTGTATTTATGTGTAGTTGGAGCGGGTCCACCCACAACCCGGGCGGTGTCTGAAGTTCAAACGAAGGCCTGCTAATGCGGGAGATACTTCCGCATGGGGTGCCTCGACGCGGTCTGCAGGGCGCCACCTGGCCGTCGTCCTTGCCTCCGATGAACAGTTTTTCGGCAGGATGGCCGTTCCGCGACCATCAAGCTTCACCGGTAACCGCCTTGTGCAGCTCCGTTACGTGGATTTAGGTGTGGCTTCAACGCTGTGCGCGTGTCTAAGCTGAGTGGAAAGCCCCTGAAACCGCCGTTGCACGGGCTGTGGGAGGCCTTCTTGCGCTTCGGGTTTGCTGTTGTAGCGACAGCAGGCAAAAAAACTTCACTTTTTCCTGGCGCAACCGGAAAAGCTGAACTATACCTAAGCAGTGGGTTTGTTGACCTATCGGCAATTACACGTTTTTAGCCAGCTCAGTTCTGGCAACGCAACCGCTCCAGGGGCCCTGCTGTGCAGACCGCTGGCCTTGGCGGCAGCGATAAAACTACAGTTTATAACCATTACATCTATAATTAATTGTCTCTTAGGCGCCGTGTTGTTCGCAGCCATTTGGCGGGCTGAACAACAGGGCGTTTTTTATGTTTTTCAGTCGGCCAATACTTCTCCGTCTGGCTCCTGCCAAAAATCCGCAATAGCCTCACGCAATGCTGCTTTGTCTGCACAGCCAAGCACCTGCCAACGCGCTGCCAGTAGCGCTGCATAATCGTGGCGTTTGAAGCGCGGGTCTACCAGCACCACTAACCCACGGTCTGTTTCCGAACGAATAACGCGCCCCGCACTTTGTTGCACCCGGGTGAGCCCTGGGTACTGGAAGGCATACCGTTGGCCATCAAAGCCATGCTTGGCATAATAGTCACCTATCAATTTTTGCTGCACGCTGGGCTGTGGCATTCCTGTACCAATGATAATGGCGCCATGCAGTGCCTCGCCTCGGAAGTCGACACCTTCGGCGAACACGCCGCCTAAGATGGCAAATCCCAGCACCGGTTGATCGGACTCAAAAAAAGCGGCCAGAAAGGCTTTCTGCACCTCGGTGGTATTTTTTGCCGCTTGCTGCAAAGTGTTGACGTCGGCAAACGCGCTTGTAAAACCATCGTATGCCAACTGCAGGTATTCATAGGAAGGAAAAAACGCAAGATATTTACCGGGCTTTTGCCGGTATATTTGCACCAGTAGTTCACGCAGCTCGACAACAGAGGCCTGTCGTTGCTGCCAGCGTGTATCTATGTAGTCTACCCGCAGAGTCAGCTGATTAGTGGCAGGGAAGGGTGACTCCACCTTCAGGTAGGATGCGTGCTGCAGCCCCAGAATCTGCTGGTAAAAGGCGCCCGGTGACAAAGTGGCAGAAAAAGCAACCGTGGCGCGCGCCCGCTGGTTGGCTTCTGCAAGAAAGGCGGCCGCGTCCATACAAAACAGAGACAGTTGTGCGTGCCTGTGTTTGCCTTCACCGGCCGATTGCCACAATGCCCTGTGGGTAGCTCCAAAATTCTGCAATGCGGTAAGAAACTGGTAAAATGGCCGGCGCTCAGCCTGGCCATCGGCAGCTTCCGCCTCGAACAGGACTTCGGCCCGTCGCTCTGCGGGCAGTTGCAGCCGCTCTGCCAGTTCATTGGTAAGTGCTGATAGACGTGGCGGGAGCTGGGTGGTCACTGGGGCCTGTTCACCGGCCCACTGCAGAAGCCGTTTCTTGAACTTGCCTAGCAGCCGCTTCCCCTCGGCGTCGTGAGATAACTGTTGGCGGGCAAAGTGGTCAAGGTCTGTTGTGCTCAGCCGGCCGGAATACATATCGCGGGCACGGGCAGGCAGGTTATGGGCCTCATCCACCAGCAATAGCCAAGCGCCGCCTCCGGCAAAATGCGACAACCTGATCATTGGGTGGTAATAGTAGTTGTAGTCGCCAATGACTACTGTACTCCACGGCACCAGGTGTTGTGACAGTGCAAAGGGGCACAACTGGAAGCGCTGAGATACGCATGCAAGTGCCTCCGGGGACAGGGCAAAAACTTTCAGGCAGGCTGCGCGGGCAGCGGGCAGACGGTCGTAAAAGCCGCGGGTGTAGCGGCAGACTCCTTGTTCGTCCAGCAGGCCCTCTGCTTCGGAATTGCGGCAAGGGCACAGTTTTTCGCGTGCGCTCAGGGTCAAATAATCAGCCTGCAGGCCAGCCGCCTGCAGGGCTTCCATGGTTGTCTGCGCTTGGCGTTGCCCCGATGTTTTGGCGGACAAGAAAACAACCTGCTGTATCAAAGCCTCCCCCAGTGCTTTGGCGGCAGGAAACAATGTGCTGAGAGTCTTACCGGTGCCGGTTGGCGCCTCAATCAGCAAATGGTGAGTGGCTTGCACAGCACGATAGAGTGTAGCGGCCAAGGTATATTGGCCGGCGCGGTAAAGCGGGTGGGGAAATGCCAGAGCCTGGGCGCTCTGCTGCGCTTGCAGGCGGCGTCGGGTAATCAGCTTGTACCACTCCAGGTAGTCTTGCAGTAGGTTAAAAGTGAAACGTTCCAGCTCATTGCAGCTTGCCGCCCGGGAGGCGGTCTCGATGCGCGAGCTGTGCACATCTGCAAGGCTCAGACGCAATTCGTAGGCGTGCAGATTGCCCGTCTCCTGAGCATGCAAATAGGCGTACACCTGAACCTGAGCCCAGAAGAGCTCCAATTTGTTGGCCGCCATCTGCGCCATGGGCAGGTAGGTGGATTTCAGCTCTTCTACGATAATGACTGGGCCGGATGGGTTCAGCAGATCCGCCCGCCCTTGCAGGGTAACGCTGTACCCTTGAACTGCCAAAGTTTGTTTGAGGGCGTACTCTTTTTTCCAGCTTGCATCTCGCGCCGCTTGGACGCGTTTGTGTACGGCCAGCCCCTCCTGGTGCGTAGGGCCACCGGCGTCGGAAAACAAATCCCCACGCCGTGCGCTGAAATCCACCAGGTCTTTCACGCTTAACTGCAGCGCTTTATTGCTCATGCCAAGTCACCTGCACTACTTTGTGGGCAATTCCACATTGACTGAAATAGTGCATCCATCGCTGCTGATTGGGCTGCAGGCGGTCACCGGGCCCTTTCACCTCCAAGAGCTGATAGCCGCCTGTGCGAGGAAAGAATATCAAGTCGGGCAGGCCGGAGCGGTTGCTTCTGAGGTCTTGCCAAAAACGCCGAAAAACGCTGCGCCAGTCAGTGGCAGGAATTCTTTGCAGGGCGTAAACGATCACTGTCGGGGCAAGGTAATCCCAGGCCACAAAGGGGTTGGCAATACCGTGTTTTTCCCGCCACAGCGTCAAGTACTTGTCTGTGTTATAGGGGATGGCATCCAGTGCCCGGTCCGCAGCTTGCCAGAGTGCCTGACGAGGCTTCAGGAAGTCATTTTCGTACAAATCGTGTGGTGCGGCCTGAAACGGGTGGGTGAAGGCACCCGGCACCGGCGCAAAGAGTAAATCCCAGTGATGCAGGGCGAATAGGGTGCAGAACAGGTGGTTTTCTACCCAGTAACAGTCGCCGGCACCGGCCAGGTGCCGGGCGACGGCCAATTCGACTCGCTCTTCTGTGTAAGGCAGGCAAAGTGGCTCGCACGCGGGCTGGTAGGGCGTTGAAGCCCGCCTGGGTCGCTTGAGTTTTACGGCCAGTTTGTTGGCAAAACGTTCAGCAAACACCGCCTCTTCATCGCATAATGGCTGTTCAAGCATGGCCGCGCAAAGTGCAAAAGCCTGTTCAGGCTGTTGCTTTGCCAAAATGCGTACCTGGCGTTCTCGTGAGGGTGGCATGAAGCACGTTTGGTAGAGCACCATCGCATCCTGTAAGTAACCCTGGCGCTCCAGCTGACGCGCCAACTGCAGTTGCAGCCGCTGTAGCCGCCGGTTCAGCGTTTGGTCGTGGTCATTGGGCGGTGGCAATTGATGATACAGCGCCAGCATGGCATCTCTACCATCCGCCATGCATTGATCTGCGCCGTCAACCAGGCGGTAATAACAAAGGTGCTGTTCAACCTGTTCACGGCTCCTAAACAAACGTGCGTTGACGTCAATCGCGTAGTCTTCATAGCGGACATGCCCCAGATCACGGGCGACAAAATCGCTCAGGTCCTGATGTAATCGACCAAAAAACAATAACTTGAAGGTATCAAACTGTGTGTCGCAGCAAAGTGTGTAGATACTGGTTTTTGGACGTTGCAGGTGGGCGCAAATCTCCGCCGGCAGTGATGCTAAAGCACGATCAAACTGTTGGCGTTTAAGCAATTTTAGCTCGGCAAGCCTGAAGCCTGCGCCTGTATAGCTCGCCAACTGTTGGAGCCACTCCGCCTTGCTGAACAACGGAAGCAGTTCTTGCAGGTTGTTTATCCCGCCGATGTGTATCAGCCCCGCCTGCTGTAACTGGTTGGCCGCGCAGCGGGTATCTGCGATTTCCTGATAAATAAGTTTATCTGCGCGGAACCTACAGCCCTTGCGCATCAACATGCGCACCAACAGTTTTTGAGCGTCGTCGTCAATCTCAACGAAGGCGTTGTAAAAACCCCGTTCCTCTAGCGTCAGCAGGTCTGAGTAGATACTCACAACGTGGCTGATCAACACCCTGAAGTTTGTCAGGTAGTAATCCGGGGCCAGTACTATAGCTGCTTTGTGGCTTGCAAGGTGCATCTGGTGACCGTGCCGATAGAGATCCACAATTGTATATTTATACAGTTTTCCGAGTCAATGCTCGTGTTCCCGGCTGCGGCCAGGACAAGGGTAAGCAGGCCGCAGATAGTCCCCTTGGAATGGTAATTTGTCACATTGCGCAAATGCAGGCTCCCTCTTATACTGGCGTTCTAACTTCCGGTTGGTGCCACAAACAGCTCGGCGCTGGATAATTTGGCAAGCATTAACTGAATAACGTGTTCATATAGCTAAAGTGTCATCCCAATAACTGTAACTGGCGCTAAAAACCGCTAGGCGACTGTTTGCAGCGGGTGTCCGCTGTTCGTATTTTGTTGTGCTCTTGGAGCAACATCAAGGCAAGTGGACAAAACCAGAAGGCCCAGTATGATACAGGCAGGCACGGAAATGACATGCAACGGACCGTCGGCGTTAGCCACATTTGAAGCTGTCCAAGCTTACGGCTATTTGGTGGCATTGGTGCCGCGAACCGGGGCCGTGTGCGTGGCAAGCGCCAATATTGGCGAGCTGATCACTACAAACCTGCAGTTTGGCAGGAGTACGTTAAGCGATTTGGTGACAGACCCGGATGTTGTTTTGCGTGACATGGGCGAAATCTACGCCAGACTCGAGCGCAGCAAACGCCGGCAAGCCTATAACATTCGCTTTCTGGACCATGTGATTGACAGCTCATTTAGGCTGCAGTGTAATTGTGTTGCCTATGCCAGCGGCGAACTGCTGGTACTGGAAATGGAGCCCGCCCGTAAATATCAGCCTGCCGACCGGTTCGAATCCGCCTCCCGATTTCACCTAAAGTACGCCATCCCCGATCTCAACCGCCTTGGGTCCGTAAAAGAGATGGTTGCGGAAATTGCTCGAGTTGTTAAGCAGATCACCGGTTTTGACCGGGTGGCGGTGTGCCGGTTTGATTCCAACTGCAATGCCGAGATTCTGGGAGAGAGCAAAGAGGCGCAGCTGGACTCCTTCCTGGGACTGCATTTCCCCTCTCAACTGTTACCCGAGCCCACCCGCACTTTGCTAAGGGTGAACTGGATCCGCATGGTGGCAGATGTGGACAGTCGCTTTATTGACCTACTACCGGTAGCAGAACAAAGCGGCCGCAAGCCACTTGATATGACGCAGTCCGTCCTGCGCGTGCCTGACGAGCTGCACAAGTTTCATCTGCGCCAGCTGGGGGTCAGGGCCTGCATGACCATATCCCTGATGCGCAACGATCAACTCTGGGGTCTGATCGCCTGCTATCACTACAAGCCTCACTACGTACCGCTCAACCTGCGACTCAATTGTGAAATTTTGGGGCAGCTTTACAGCTGGCAGTTGGGTGCAAAGGAGGATGAACTGGCAAGCGCGCGGCGCCGCAGTCGATTGGACTTGGTTGATCAGATGGTTGACAGCTTCGCCGACAAAGAAAATCTGCTGGAAAACCTTGCATTGATTGGTCAACCTTTGCTCGAGCTCATGGACGCCAGCGGTTTTGCACTGATATCCGGCAGCAGTGTTGCTCAGACCGGCGAGGTGCCAGAGGAGGACGCCCTGCGTAAACTTATTGCGCAGATGGTGGCCAGCAAATCTCAGGCTGCGGTGCAAAGCCATTGCCTGGCCGAAGACTACCCAGATCAGGCGCATGATTCACTTGAGTTGTTGGCAGGTGCACTGATTGTACCGGTGATGAGTGAGCGCAACTACTACGCGGCATGGTTTCGCAATCAGCAGCCGCAGGAAGTTAGCTGGGCTGGAAGAGACACCCGGGCTGTGCCCTGTGCTCACCACGAAGCGCCGGCACCTTTCAATCCTTGGCAGGCGCCAGGCGTGCAGCGCGCCGAACCCTGGACGGAAGACGACATCCGCATTGCCGAGCGTTTCAACCGCCTGTTTGTGCAACATGTGGTAGAGAAGAGAATCATAGCCGAGCGCAGGCTGCAGCAGCTACAGGCCCTGGATCAGGCCAAAGACCACTTCCTGGCCAGTGTTTCTCATGAGCTGCGCTCTCCCTTGAATACCATCATGGGTTGGGCAGAGCTTGCGCTGTTCAAGCCGGACGACCACGACAAAGCCATTGAAGCCCTACACGTAATAAAGCGCGCGGCGAAAAATCAGGCTGATCTCATCAATGACTTGCTCGACCTATCCCGCATAATATCCGGCAATCTCAAGCTCAATGTGCAGACGGTCAATATGGCCGAGCTGATTGAGCAGGCCTGCAAAAGCTTTGACGCCGCCAGTCGGGCAAAAGGCGTGCACTTGACTGCGTCAGCGGATATCTGGGACGGCCTGGTGATAGGGGACCCGGCTCGAATTAACCAGATCCTTACCAACCTGTTGGGCAATGCACTGAAGTTTACGCCTTGCGGTGGCGATATCACTATCACCGGTTTCAGCGCAGACGGGCACTACGTTGTGACGGTTGAGGACACTGGCAAGGGTATAGCCGCCGACAGCATGCCGTACATCTTTGACCGGTTTTATCAACCTGACGAGTCCCACAGCAAGCAGGGTTTGGGGTTGGGGCTTTCAATTGTGAAAAGCCTGGTGGACATGCACAACGGTGATGTGCGTGGCCGGAGCGATGGCGAAGGCAAGGGGGCCTGCTTTACGGTGCGCCTGCCTGTGGCGCCGTTCGCCCCCCGCACAGTTGATGAGGAAATACTGGCAGCTACGTGCGGAGGTCTGGCCGACACAGAGGCAGCTTGCCGCCGACTAGCGGGCCTTCGCATATTGGTGGCCGAAGACGAACCTGATGCCCGCAAATTTGTGACTCTGACTCTGCGCAATCACGGTGGGTTGGTGACCTCTGTGCACGACGGCCAGCAGGCATGGCGTAGATTGAATGAGGTAGAGCAACCTTTTGATCTGTTGCTGTCCGATATCGGCATGCCTAAGCTGGACGGCTACTCACTGATTGCCAAGGTCCGCAGCTGTGAAGATGCACAAATTAACGGTATTCGCGCAGTCGCCCTCACGGCCTTTGCTTATGGCAGCGACCGGCTGCGTGCCATCAAAGAAGGGTTTGACGAGTTTGTGGCCAAACCTGTGGATTCAGAAGAGCTGATCTCGGTGCTGGAGCGTGTGAGCGCCTGACCGGGTTGAGTGGGAAGTGCACGCACAAAGTCCGTTTTTACAATGTTTTCTCGCCCAAGGGCTCTCCGGTGCTGGCCCGTACTTCCCGCCGGCCGTACTTGCGTCGTTTTTGCATGCGGAGCAAACTGGCACGGTCCATGCTAAATTCAGCCCTAATTGGCGGCCGTTCTGTCGCCACAGCGTGAACGGGGCAGCGTCCCTCTTTTGGTAGAGGCAAGATCATGGGCTACGGCGAATGGTTGATCAAACACTATCCGCATTTGCGGTATTTAACCGCCGCAGAGTTACAGCGGCTTATCGCAGGGGCCAAATGGCGCACTCGCTTAGCCCGCGTGTTGGCTTGTGCGCTTTGCATTGAAATTGTCTTCTATTGCGCGTTACACGCCCTCCGGCACTGGCAGTCGGGCTCCTGGTTACAGGAGTTTGCGATACTGCTGGCCATCTTGGGAGCCGGGCTTTGGATGTGTGACCGCGCCCAGGCAGCCATCGTCAAAACGAAGCTTTCAATGATGGTTCGCAGCTCACCGGCACTCGCCGCCGTCTAAGCCCCCGCACTTCTCAGTATCCTCATACCGCTCGTCTGAAGCTCGGAAAATCCTCTGCGGCTGGGCTATTTTGGAAAGAACGCCGCCGTGAGTGACCTATGGATACCTACGACCTGCAAACCCCCGACAGCTATGCTGTTCACTTGGCCGAACTCAATACCAGCAAAGGTGTAACCGCCAGTCGCGATATACTTAATACCGACGGTACTCTCCTGGTTGCCAAGGGGCACCCGATCAAAGCGGAAACGGTTCAGCGGTTGTTGAACCACAAGCTTACCCAGCCGCTTGAAACCTCCATCGATGTTGCTGATGCAATTAGCCCGCAACAGCTCTTTGATGACATCACCAGTATGTTGCGGGGGGACAAAGAGTGCCTTGCCATCCACCAGGCGCTGGATCTGGATGAGCAGCTACGCAAGCAGTGCCAGCTCTATGGCACCTTTCCCCTGGTGACCCAAAAGATGACTGTGCTGTCCTCCCGGTTGCCACACGAGTACGCCAAAGCCACATTCTGTGCCTGGTTTTGTCTGGTGCTGGCGGTTCAAATGGGCAACGACGGGCGGGGCGAGGCGTTTCTTGCCGGCTTGACTCACGACACCGGCTTGCTGCACATAGACCCGGCCATAGTTAACAAAACGGGGAGCTACACGCCCGAGGAGTGGCGGGCCCTCCAGAGCCATACTCTGGTGGCCGACATGTTTTTGTCTTTTGTAGACGGGTTGCCCAAAACCGTGCGCCGCGCGGTGCGAGAACACCATGAGCAGGCCGACGGCACGGGGTACCCTGCGGGGTTATTTGGCGACAAGCTCGGCAGCTTGGGGCAGATAGTGGCCATGGCGGACACCGTCTGGGGCATCTGCCGCAAGCCCCAAGGCCGCAAGACGCAAACACTGGTGGATGTTGGCGTGATCATCAAACTGAATACCAGTCAACAGCCCGGCCCGGTGGATTCCGCGCTGTATCACCTGCTCAGGCCCATCAGTCACGCGGAGCGGCCACTACCGGTCGCGTCCCGGCAAAACGCCGGTCTTCCTTTGGATGAGCTGGGGCAAAAGCTCTGGTCAGACTTCCAACTGCTGATGCAGTTGCGGGGAATGCTAAGCGCCACTCATACAGATAAATTGGTGCGCAGTGCCAGCTTCAAGCTGGAGCGGTTGCTGTTTGTTGTTAACGGATCGGGCTTATTGAGTGAATCCGTAACCCAATGGCTAAAAAGTACCAACGGCCCTGACTCTTTACTCAGCCAGCTCGATGTTTATGAGCTGTCACTGATGTACGGAGAACTTCAATGGCAAATGGCTCAGTTGATTCGAACGCTGCAACAGGTTCTGCAGTTTGCCAGTGGGCTTGATGCGCAGGGCAAAACTGCGCTTCTCACTGTGTTGCACAGCCTGGGTGGTGTAGCTGACCAAGGGGATCATGACCGCTCCATCATGGCCATCTGACACGGGTTCCATTCCCAAATTTTGTTCTCTCCTGTTTCCAACGCTCTCGGTTCTGGTTTGCTGCACGCTACTTGGGGAATCTTTCTCCCACCGGGCCCAAGAGCCGGGATTCTGCCGGATCAGGCAGAGTGGTCTATAGTTTTTGAATGATCCCCAAGCTGCTGACTGGACGCCGTTGCCGTTT
>CAYNST010000006.1:0-7002 GCA_964399955.1 uncultured Cellvibrionaceae bacterium
TGTAGATTTTGCCCAAGTGTTTTGGGACCGCAGGCCGCTTGGTGCCAAACAGCTCAGCCATCTGCGCCTGATTAAGCCACACCGTTTCCCGGTCCAGCGCCACCTCCAGCTGTGCCTCACCGTCTTGGCCGGTGAAGATTTAGATCTGATGGTCAGTCATCGGCAGAAACCTCCTTGGCGTCCGACACGGTTATGTCCGCTTTAGCTTGCGCTTTGGCTGTAGAGGAATTGGGCCACCTATTGAGCCACCCATTGCGTTATCGGTTGTGGTGACAGGGGTTCGATGAAACGCAATATCAACAAAATCCCCTCTCTCCTTGAGCACCGGCTCTGGGTTCCAGCACGCTGGCACGTTGTTGGCGGCGTCCAAATTGGCGCGCAGCTTGTCGGCGGCTCATGATATTCGTCGTCCCGGTTTAGGGGCGCAGTGAGGAGTATAATGGCTAACGCGCGATTCTGTAGAATCTGAGCGAAAGGATGTAGTGCTGTATAGTCAGGTTTGCCGGTGAGGAGTGTTTTGCTCTTGTTCATTGTTGCGGTGCAATTAGTACAGGTACGAAGAGGAGTCGGAATGCTCATTGCCGTCTGCCTAGGGGCGGACTTACCGTGCCAAGTACCCTATGCACAGCCTACTCCCGACCGAGGAATCGCCTGGGGTGCCGAGGGAGCCACCGGTGGTCAATATGGAGCAGATCATGATCGTAAACAGCTTGTCAGTCCTACGGGTAGCGTGCTCCACATTCCTGGTTCTCTGCTCCCTGATTTTTGCAGGGTGCAGTGGCACTGAAAGTTCTCATCCAATAGAGAAGCCTGCGATATTCACCGCTCCCTTGTCGCCAATCGCAGCGCCACAGGAGAGCATCCTTGCTCTGGAACAGGACCTGGAAATTTCTTTACCTGCCAGTACCGCCGTTATCAATTCTTCGGAAACCCCAGGCTCCGATAAGTTGATTCGCGCCAAGCTCCTTGTGAACAGGCCGGCGTTTGAACAGTGGCTCACGAACTATGGTGTATCGCTTGTTGATTTTGAAGAAGATAAGCGTTATCAAATGGGGCCCAATACCGACTGGTGGGATCCTAAACGCCCGACTTCCTGACCCGTCATACAAATCCAACTCGACATCACCCGTTTTAGACCTGGGCTATGTGCCCGTTGTCTATGAGAAGCTACAGATATATCTTGTTATGTTTGAGACATGAGGTTGATGATGGGAACAGGCAGCGATTCCCCTCGGCCAAGTGGTCTGAACTCGCAAAAGCGTTTGGGGCAAGATCTGAAGGCAGGAGCTCGTGTATATTCATCCTGGTGCCCCAGCTTCTTACGAACCTAAATACTACCAGGACGGAAAGAAAGAATACTGCTCATTTCAAGACTCTCGGAGGCAGGAAGCCGACGTGAAGCGTACCGGGACGTATCCACAGCGTGTCTTGAAATGGGTGGTATTCATTCCAATTGTCCCGCTAGTAGGTTGAAAGCTAGCCACCCGTATGTGAGCGTGTCCACATGGACCGTGCCGATGCTTGTCGCGATACCGGCTATGCTGGCCCTTGTTGTTGGTTTAGGTTTACAAATAGGCGGCCGTGCAACTGAGTCGGCTATGCAGCGGCTGATGATGATTGCCTTAATAAGCTCTGTGGCGGCAATAGTTGTTCGATTGGTTTACGGGTTTTTGGCTTTCGCTTACGTGTCCTCTTTGGGCTACTCCAGCTGCTGGTACCTGTCCTCCCCAGCGCAGATGGCTCCAACGGTTTGGGTAAGCCAACCGGAATACTGCATCAAGAATACGGGCGCCGTTCGCAAAGACCTGCTGCAATGGATGGACGCAAATGCGCGGCCAGGCCAGCCGCTACCCGTAGATGAACTCAGGTCCCACGCCGCCGCTCTTCTGAGCGAATGGGAGCGGCTGGAGCGGCAGAAGTATCCGCACCTTTTTCAGTAGCTGGCTGGGGGCGGGCCAGTCGCCTTTGGGAGTCCAGTTTTTCAATGGGTTTGTTTTTGCTTTGTGTGGGTTTGGCTTTTAAGCCCGTATCATGTGGGACATATGCCCGGTTATGGATGCAAGCCGATTTGTCCGACGTATGCAATTTCACGAACTACAAGCGCAGGCGGTCACCATGGTTTTTCTGATCATCAGCTTGGTCCTACTCCTTCTTGCACTCATCGCCCGCGTGCGCACGCCAGAAGTCGGTGCGATAAGGCCGTTCTGGTTTGCCTTTAGCCTGCTGCCGAGTGAGTTGCCCTGGCTTTTTGGCGCACTACAGTTGTTTTTTACCCTGGTGCTGCTGGCAGTATTTGACCCGGTCTCTGCGACTCACCTGGCGGCGCTGGTGTTGTCTTTGCTTGCCCTGCTGTTGTGGTACCGCTTGCATCAGAAAACTTTCACAAGTGGTCCAATACTGGAGCAAGCGTTGCGCGCGGGATTGGGTGAGCATTATCAGCAGCAGTTTGCAGTGGATGCGCCTATCCGCGCTCCAGCGGTTATTGGTGAAAAACACTGGCTCAAGCCGTTTTCTTACCGGCGTGCGGGCGTTGAGCGTGTGAGTGACGTTGCTTACGGCGGCCACCCGCGACAGACACTGGATATTTATAGGGCAGGGGGTGGGCAAGCGGGCCAGCCAGTGACAGGATCAGCGCGGCCGGTGCTGCTGTATGTGCACGGTGGGGGCTGGGTGATTGGCAGAAAACACCAGCAAGGTCAGCCGCTGTTGAATTATCTGGCCCAGAATGGCTGGCTGTGCGTGGATATCAATTATCGCTTGGCGCCAAAGCACCGCTTTCCCGATGCCCTGATCGACGTCAAAACCGCGATTGCCTGGATAAAGGAAAATATCCACACCTACGGTGGAAACCCCAATTTTATCGCCGTTTCCGGCGGCTCGGCCGGTGGACACTTGTGCGCACTGGCGGCGCTTACCGCCAACAATCCGCAGTTTCAACCGGGGTTTGAACAGGCGGACACCTCTGTCCAGGCGGCTGTGCCCATCTACGGCGTCTACGATTTTACCAACTCCATGAACAGCTGGTCGGGTCGAACCTTGAAAGACTTTGTGCAGCGACGGGTTATGCCCAGCCCCTATGCAGAGAGGCCAGAGTTATGGCTAGCGGCGTCGCCCAAGTTTCAGCTGCATGACAAGTCTCCGCCGATGATGCTTATTCACGGCAGCACGGATGCGCTGGTTTTTGTGGAAGAAGCGCGGGATTTTGCCGCCACACTTGCAGCCGCTACGGCCGCCCCCTGGGTCTACGCCGAACTGCCCGGCGCTCAACACGGTTTTGATCTTTTCCACTCCGTGCGCACCGAATACACCCTTGAGGCTATCGGCAAGTTTCTGATGCACTGTTATCAGGCGGCGAGGGAGTCCGCTCGTCGTTGAGCGGTATTTTTATTGAGGGAGCGCCGCAAAAGCTTATGCCAGAGCCGGCCGCAGCTCAGTCATCGAACGGGGCCCAAGCGTCCAGCGAAGAGAATAAAGGTCTTGCGAAGAATAATAAGGGCCAGCGCTACTTTCAGCTGAATTTTCCGTATTGGCGGGTGAAAGTTTGAATGTTCGAATAAATTCTTCGATTATTCAGTGTTGTCGACTGCCGTGCAGTAGCGCGTACTGCGCCCACCACCGGGCAGCTTGCGCAAGCAGCCCTTCTCCAATAAGTCCGCCAGGTCTCTGGTCGCGGTGGGCTTGCTCACTTTGGCCAGTGACTGATATTTTCGGGCATTAATGCCCTGCTCAAATTCCTCACCGGCGGTATCCAGCAACCGGTTCAACACCTTGATCTGGCGTGCGTTTAAAACCGTGGTGGTGTGGCGCTGCCAAAAGCGCGCTTTTTCCAGCACTCGATCCACCCGTACCAGTGCCTGCTGTAGGGCCTGCTCCAAGGTGTCCAGAAACCACGCC
Source organism: uncultured Cellvibrionaceae bacterium (assembly GCA_964399955.1). Classification (GTDB taxonomy): domain Bacteria; phylum Pseudomonadota; class Gammaproteobacteria; order Pseudomonadales; family Cellvibrionaceae; genus CAYNST01. The sequence goes on from CAYNST010000006.1 coordinate 3,895, forward strand.
AGCCAGGGGGTAATAATTAGATTCCCTTTCTGGGCCTGTTCAAGCTGATCGTAGTAAGCGCTGCGGCGGGCCATGATGGCGGCGCTCAACGAATAAAAACGAACCGACTGCCGCTCGGCTTGCGCCAGTGCCCGATCGGTCACCGCGCGCGTCACACGGCCGTTGCCGTCATCAAAGGGGTGCAGCGTGATCAGCCACAGGTGGGTGATGCCCGCCCGGAGCAGGCCGTCAAGCCTGACCGGCGGGTGATTGAACCAATCTATGAAAGTGTCCAACTCGGCTTGCAGTCTGGCCCGGGGCGGCGCTTCAAAGTGCACCTTGGGGCGATCCAGCCGCCCGGAGACGACTTGCATGGGCTGCTCGCCGCGCAAATCGCCAATGCGGATGCTGGACAACAGACCCGGCCCGGTTGGAAACAACAGCGATTGCCATCGGCACAGCAGCTGGCAGGACAAGCGTTCGTCCGGTTGCTGCAGGGCTTGCAGTAACAGCGCCACCAGAGATTCCGACTCCAGCGTACCTGCGCCCGTAACATCCGCTCTCTCCAGCCCCAACTGGCGAGCGACCGATGAGCGTACCGACCCCGCGTCCAGGTGTTCACCTTCAATCTCACTGGTGCGAACGGCGCTCTGGATCAGCGCGTCCATTTCCACTTCCAGGTCAGTCTGCGCGGGGGCTGCATCAGCACACCCCAACAACCGTCCCTGCAGCAGGCGCACTGCGTCGAGCTTAGGGCGCAGCGCGGCTTCATCCCATTGAAAGTCGGGCCAGTTGTGGTGCTGCCAGATAAACATGAGCCGATTACGCCGCCTATTCGAATCAGGTTATGAGCCGATTATGGCAGCTATTCGGCTCACGGGCCAGTCAAGCAGCTTTGGCTGGGCCTGGAGGAGGTTTGCTCAGCAACCCCGATCAGGATACTCCTGGCTTGGCCTCACTAGAATGACTGGAGACATTTTGAGCTGGCGCCATGGGTTCGCATTCGGGGGGGAAACGTCATATTATGGCTATCGCCGTATCAGTTCATTTATCAGAATAGAGATGAAGTTTATTGAAGATAGATCATTGATTGTGAAGAATTATTTTCGTTAAACTATGGGCCGCAGCGTCCAGAATATAGCTGATTCATCTCGGTATCGTTATCACTTGAAACTTTTGCGGCCCAGGTTATGGCCTCGGTTGGGGTATCTGCACCGGTCAGGGTGCACATTTGACGCCACCAGAAAAATAGGGGCTGTTTTCATCAAAAGTTGAGCGGATTCAACTCCTGGACCTTCTGCTTGTTCCGACGCACGATTACGGTCGCAGGACCCCAGAGAGGCGAGTGCGGCTGAGCGTTGCACGCCGGTTGGAAAGCCGGAGCAAACCTGTTATTTTTGCGGCCAATACACCTGAAAACACATCTATCCAAGGAAAGGACCCAGCCAATGAGCCAGATACTCCTCTGCAATCGACATTTGCCCGACAAAGATCTTCAAGGGCAGTGCGGAATCACTCTAGCGGATCTGTACCAGACGAGCTGCCGGAAACCCACGACCCTTCGCCCCTACACGCCCTATCTAGTCTCTGAGCAGCCCACAGCACTTGACCGGGTGCTTATGATGCAGCTATCGGATCCCACGGTTGCCCGCATGGCCACGGACCTCTCACTGTCATTCGGTGCAGATAATACGCTGGCCCTCTCCAATATGATGGCAAGTTTGAATGCTTACGGAGTGGGTACAACCGGTGCGGCAACCAGCGTGTACGCCGGCCGGGTTGGTGAATTTGGATTGGCGGTTCAGAAGTATCAGACGGCACTGCTGCGCTACCGCGACGCGGTCAAATCTGGGGGCGCTACCAAGCAGCTGGCCGAGAGCAGAGCGCGAGAGGCTTTTGCCAATCTGCAGACCCGATTCCAGCAAGAGCTAAAGCTCTCTGCCGGCCGCGTCCACTCATCCAGAGGTGGAGTGCTGACCAATCCGCAACGCGGTCTGAATATCGCTTCGAGTAGCCGACATGCCACCAAGCTTGAGATCATGAGCCAGGTAGAAGCGACTAACTTGGTGCGCTTCAGCAAGTATGCCAAATTTCTGGGCAACGGCCTGGCGGTAATCGACTTTGGTTCGAGAGCCGGCAGTATCCATACCAGCTACAAAGCGGGTGAAAACTGGGAGCGGGAGTTGTTTGTCCAATCCAGCAGTTTCGTTGCTAGCACCGCTTTTGGCGTTTGGGCTGTCAAGGGTGGACTTACGCTACTGGTAGTTGCCACTCCGGTAGGCTGGGCAGGGCTGATTTTTGGGGGACTTGCAGTGGCTGGAACCGCCGCAGGGCTATCCTATGGCATAAACGCCGGTTTGCAAAAAAGTGGTGGGGCGTGGTACGACGCTTTGATGGCGAAGCTGCGCCGATGAGCCTGTTTAATCAGCTTTTTGCCTCGGCATTCTGCCTAGTGCTATTTTCCTGGGTGCTGTATCTGATATTCGGTCAGGTTTCGGTGCGGAAACTGCGTAAAAATCCAGAAACGAAACACGCTTTAGGGGTGGAGCTGGTTAGCGGTTGGGATATTTTCAATGTTGCTGGCGCATTAAGTCGCCCCCAATGGTTAAGTGAAAAATTCAAGGCATCCCGGCTTTCAGGTTTGGCTGCAGATGCAGATGTTCTCTACCGGCACACTACGCGGTTTGACCGATTTCTCGGAAGGTTGTTTTTTTTCAGCTCGGTAATTTCGTCGATATTGATATTAATATTTTCTTTGCTGTCTTTGTTTGGCGTATTTGAGTAGAACCAAGATTGGTCTCATTAAGACTTTTAACTACCTTGAGCTAAATGCTATTGCGCAATGGACGGCAGGACCGCGTCCGAGTGATGAAAAAAAACCCGTCGGCCCCCTCCCTACAGCCATTCAATGGAACAGTTATGGCCCTGACAATACATTTGATCGCAGCATGCTGGGCAATTGTTATAGGTGCCGGTCAGTTGGCCGCACGTAAAGGAACACAGTCGCATAAAGTCCTGGGTTGGTCCTGGATGGCCGCAATGGTAGCCGTAGCCATATCCTCATTCTGGCTGGAAAGCTTCATGAATCTGCTCTGGGGGCTGGGACCCATTCATATTTTGTCGGTGTGG
>CAYNST010000006.1:7102-59557 GCA_964399955.1 uncultured Cellvibrionaceae bacterium
AAGCTTCATGAATCTGCTCTGGGGGCTGGGACCCATTCATATTTTGTCGGTGTGGATTCTGGTGTGCGTGGTTATGGCCGTCTACGCTGCCAAGGCAGGAAAAATGCGCACGCACAAGGCGTTCACCATCGGCGCTTATTGTGGTGTGGTTGGTGCGGGGTTGGGGGCTTTGGCGCCGGGTCGGCTGTTGAACCAGGCTTTGTTTGGAGGCTGAAGGCGGCCTATAGAAGAACGCACATCGGTTTGATACAACGAGCTGCCGCCCGGCTGAGATAAGTGTGACGGCAACTGATGACGAAGCAGTGACGGGGGCTTTTTGCCGTCCAGCCAATGCCCGTCACCAGGCCCTTGGGCCGTACCTGCAAACCGGTTGGGCGATGCCTGTGGCTTGTAAGGGTACGCCGGCAGTTACATTTCCGAGCTCAATTCCAGCCCTGGGTAATCCTCATTAAACTGCTGCAGAGCACCCTGGGTCAGCCTGTTCCCTTCTTCTATCTGCTGGCGTCCGCGGGCCATCTGTTCATTGCCCTCTCTCAGTTCTTTTTCTGCGGCTTCAACCTTGGCCTGGCCTTTTTCCAGCTCCTCGCGGCCCGACTCTACCAGTTGTTGGCCGTCGTCCCATTGTTTGGCAATGGCATTTTTCCTTTCCACCTCCTCTTGCTGGTCGGCGGCATAGCCCCGCATCTTATCTGCAGTAGTTGGGGTGGCAGTGGTCTGCGTTGAGCTGCAAGCGGCAAGCGCTCCTGCGGCGGTCAGGATGGTGAGAAAGCGGACTGCGGCTAGCTTGTGCATATTGGAGCTCCGTTTTTGTATTTTGTGGAGTGATATAAGCTGTTGCGGACTGCGAACATCACCGCGCTCTGTAGGAACGCCGTATCTACCGCTGGATGCAAACCTCACGGGTTGCCGGTTTCACAACAATGTGCGCGTCTTGTGAGCCAAAAACTCACCCGGATTGCCGCACATTGGCGGCTCCGAAACCAGTTAAAAGTTTTGTTACCGGTATATACGGCTGAGGCTGAGATTCGGCCCAGTGGTGGGCTTGCAGACAAGGAACAGCGCCAGTCGGCTGGCGGCAGATTGTGGCAGGCTATTGCGGCCGAAGGGCTACCAACAGCTGGTTTTATGGCAGAAACAGGTCAACGGGGCTGGTGGGTCAAGATAAATTGCTTTGCCGCTTGGCAAACGCCTTGGCGGCAAAGCTACGGACATGGGGGACTGCGTCCGGCCTCAGCCCATGACTTCGGCGCTGTCATCGTCCGCTTGCATAAAGGCCCGGTCGCTGCGTGCCGACAGGCTGTGCACAGAGAACATCACACCAAAAAACACCAACCACACCGCCACAGAGATCATGATGGCCTGCGACAGGCCCATGAAAGCCCAAATGCCCAGGAAGGTGGCAACCAGCCCCAGCACCGAGATAGTCCCGGACGCCTTCACTTTGCCGCTTTTCAACACATCCGGGTCCTGGTCCAGTCTGGCGTAGTCCTTTACTTCGTCTATCAATTTTGCGCTGCCTCTCTCCAATGCGTAAACGGTGCCCGAGCGGCCGTGGCTGTCGTCGGCCAGCAGCTCTTTGCTCGCGTACCTGACAAAGGTGCTGTTCATGAAGGGAATGAGGGTGTCATCTATCCAGGACTCATCCAAACGCCAGGCTCGTTCATACGACTTGCCTTTGAGTTCAAATGCAATGGACGCCTGCCGGGTTTGCAGATCAAAGGTGGAGCGAAACTTCTGCAACTTGATGTCCAGCCCCATGGCGCGTCCCAGGCGGCCAAATGCGCGCATGAAGTCATGATTGGTGCGTAAAGCCTCAAGATTGACCTCAACGGTTTTGTCCTGCAGGTTTTTTTCTATCTGCTGCAGTACATCTGCCGGCCGCATGCTGCTGTCCAACTCAAAGTGCTCCGGCAGCAGAGACCGTTGAATGAGGACGGGCGTGACATCCTCCAGTGCGTCTCTTTCACTGGCTGCTACGGTTCGTTCTATCCACATTTGATAAAGCATGTTGTCTGCTCCTGTGCTGTCGCTCCCGATCTGTGGGAACCTCATCCGGTACTGGAAGTTAAAAATGGGTTTGGCAAACCTGCAACCAGGGCGTGCGGTGTTGGTGAATGCAGGTTTAGGTTGATCAAACACCCGCCTTTTTGCCCCTCTGCGGTCATTTTGTCAACAACTTACGGGCCGATCGTGACGCAGTCGGTCAACTGCCAGTGAGGATTGCGCTGCGTGACACACCGGACTTGAGGCACGGTTGGCATTAGCCCGAGTCGGAGAAATGGCGTTTTGGGGCGCTGGGCCAGTGTCTGCAGCCCCAGTGACAGATTCCCGGCAGCCGCTGAATTTTGCCCGCTCTTCGGCTGGGCAAGCCCCAATTTATGTGAGGTACGTCACGTTTGATGGCTGGCAGATGTGCAGCGGCTCTGCAGGCTGCGCCAGGGCCGGTTCCAACCCTGTCAGACTGGTCTACGCTTGCTTAGGTGGGGCCCCTGGGGCTCACTTGAATGCAATGGGTTTGGTGGCTCGGAGGAGGTTGACCATGGTCTACGGTTGCCCAAATTGTGGCAAACAGGTTTCCAAACAGATTCTTTTAAAGCAGTCGGTACGCTGCTGGCCCTGTGGCAAGCAGATTCATCTCCCAGAGAACGTGGCCGCCGGTTTGGCACTGACCAGTCTCGCTACCTTTGCAGTCACCTACCACAGTGGCAGCTACTGGCTGGCGGCCGCAGGGCTGCTGTTTCAGCTGGGCGCCTGTTACCGGGTTGCCGGGCGTTACCTGCAGGTAAAAAGCAGGTGAGTTGCTAGCCCGTGTCCGGCGCGCCGGTCATGTTCTAAAGGCAGTAGCCCAGGCTGGGCTGTCACCTGAAGCTCCTGCGTTTGACCCTGCGGCTGTCAAACACGCCGCAGCCGTCGCCGGCCCCTTCTCCGCGTGATAAAGTGCCGCCTTTCCGCGCCGAAGCAGACGAGTCTCCCATGACCTATTGCCTTGCCATAAGAATGAATTCCGGGTTGGTGTTTGCCGGTGACACGCGCACCAACGCCGGCGTGGACCGGGTGGCCACCTATCGCAAGCTGTACACCTTTGGCAACGGCACCAGCCACGCTTTGGTTCTGATGAGCTCCGGCAACCTGGCCACCACCCAGGCGTTGGTGGAGACGGTCAGCCGCTCGGTTGCCGATAGCAGTGGGCTGTTCAGTGAGAAATCGCTGTACGACTGCGCCCAGCGCGTGGGGCAGTTCCTGGTGGATATCATCCGCCGCGGGTCGGAGCAGTCCATCAACAAGGGCATCGACTTTGGCTCCAACATTATTCTGGGCGGGCAGATCAAGGGCGAGGCGCCGCGCCTGTTCCACATTTATCCCCAGGGCAATTTCATTGAAGCCAGTGTTGAAACACCGTTTCTGCAGATAGGTGAGGAAAAATACGGCAAGCCGATTCTGGACCGCATCATCAAACCGGATACCGCGATAGACCAGGCCTTGACCTGCGCGCTGCTGTCCATTGATTCCACCATGAAGAGCAATTTAACGGTGGATATGCCGCTGGACATATTGCTGTACCAAAATGACACGTTCGACCTGTCCCAGGCGCGCCGCATAGAGCGCGACGACCAGGACTTTCTGGCGTTGCGCAAATACTGGGGCGAAGGCCTGCACCGACTGATTCACGAGTTTCCACCGCTCAAGGTGCCGCAATGAGCGAACGCCTGGACAAACTGCTGGTGGAACGCGGGTTTGCCGCCTCACGTACCCAGGCACAGCGCATGATTGCTGCGGGCTCTGTGTCTGGCAAGCTCAAGGGCTTGTGGCAGACGCTGGATAAACCGTCTGTGAAGCTGGACCTGGCCACCGAGCTGCGCGCAGCGCCCATTGCCGAGCACCAATACGTCTCCCGTGCGGGCCTGAAGCTGGCGGCTGCGTTGCAGCAGCTGTGTGAGCGCAATCTGCTGGCGGCTCCGGTGCAGAACTGTGCGGCGGGGGTCACGGCGCTGGATATTGGCCAGTCCACCGGTGGCTTTACCGACTGCCTGCTGCAGCATGGTGCAACGCATGTGTTGGGGGTTGACGTTGGGCACGGCCAGTTGGACAAGCGCCTGCAGGATCACCCGCACATTACTGCCTGGGAAGGGATCAACGCCCGCAATCTGCCGGTGGCGGAGCTCCTTGAGCAGGCCGAAGGCGGGTTTGACTGGGTGGTGATGGATGTGTCGTTCATATCCCAGACGTTGATTTTGCCCCACGTTGCTGCCGTACTTAAAGCCGGCGGGCGCCTGATCAGCCTGGTCAAACCGCAGTTTGAGGTGGGGCCGCAGGGTGTGGGCAAGGGCGGGCTGGTCAAAAACCAACAGCTGCTCGACTGGACTGGAGAGCATATTCAGGGGCACCTGCAACAGCACGGCCTGCGCACACTGGCGTATTTTGAAAGCGCTATCCAAGGCAGTGACGGCAACCGCGAATTTTTTGCTGTCGCTGAAAAGCCTTGATCACCACTTTGTTTGTATGCACTTACTTCCGCCGAATCACCAACAAGCAAAGACTTAGGAGTGTCAATGTCAGTCGCCAAATGGTTTTTTGTGCTCTCCGCGTTCAACGGCTTGCTGGCCGTGGCTTTGGGGGCCTTTGGCGCCCACGCCCTTAAAGCCAAGCTCACCGCCGCTATGTTGGGCGTGTGGCAGACGGCGGTGCAATACCAGTTTTACCATCTACTGGCCCTGTTGCTGGTGGCCTTGCTCCTGCATCAGGGCTGGCGCTCTGTCTGGTTGGTGGCCAGTGGCTGGGCTTTTGTGGCCGGTCTGGTGCTGTTTTGCGGCAGCCTGTATTTATTGGCGCTGGGAGGGCCGCGCTGGCTGGGCCCCATCACTCCTCTGGGCGGGCTCACCTTCATGATCGGCTGGCTATGCCTGCTGGTCGCCGCGCTCAAGCTCTAGCAGGCCCGGCATGCTGGAATCCCACCGATGCTACTGCCCCTACTGCGGTGAAGTCATCGAACTGTTACTGGACCTTTCCGTGCAAGCACAGACCTACGTGGAGGACTGTTTTGTTTGCTGCCGGCCAATGGTGGTTACGGTGGAAGTGGAGGGCGGCATTGCAGAGGTCAGAGTAGTCAGCGAGGACGAATAACACGCTAGCTGTTAACTCTGGCCGCCGTCCACGCCAGACGGTAGCAAAAGCCACCGCAAGTGCATTGCCCTGCGTCCAGGCGGCTGCCAGCCCAACACCAAGGCATAGGCCGCACCGTTGCGCAAGGCGTAGCCAGTGCGCCTGTTACAGACTACTATTGAGCACTTGGCGCGGTCGCGGTACAGTAGGGAGCTGTGTGACCGGGTGCCAAATCACAGTTTTGGGCAGGAGCCACCACCTCTGTAGGCGACCTTTCAAACTTCTTACTACACTGGTCCCAACGCCGCATCAAACCCAGATACCGAACAGGATGTCCGTATGTTTGCCCTTCTTGCCAGCGACGCAATAACGCCTTTCTTCCAGACTGTACTGTCCTTCCCCACGGTCATTTACAGCGGCTTGTTGGTGATTGTGCTGGTCTATTGGCTGAGCATGGCAATGGGCCTTGTGGATATGGACATGCTGGATGTAGACACACCCGATGCCGACGCAGGTGTGCTTGGTGGCCTGCTGCTGAAGCTGGGCCTTAATCATGTACCGGTAACGCTGGTAATCACCTTCATTGCTCTGATCGGCTGGGTGTTAAGCTTTTTTGCCAGTTTTTACCTTTTTCCGCTACTGTCGGCCCAGTTTGCCAAACTGCTGGTGGCGCTGCTGATCATGCCGGCCAGCGCCCTTGCCGCTGCCTGGGCCACCGCGTTCCTGATCCGCCCACTTCGGCCACTATTTCAAACCATGAACCGCGAAGTGCGGGTGGACCTGATAGGCCAAACCGCCACTGTGCGCACAGGTGACGTCACCCCTGAGTTTGGTGAAGCCTGTATTGACGACGGCGGCGCCGGGTTGATCGTGCGGGTGCGTTCTTTTGATGGCCAAGGCTTCAAACGCGGTGACAAGGTGGTAATTTTAGAAAAAATAGACGGGCAAAGTGGCTATCGGGTGATGGCCGAAGCGGAATTTACAAAAGAATAATTCATAATCACACAAAGGAGTTTGTATGGGCGAGTTGATGCCACAGCTGACGGTATTTGCAGTAGTCGTCGGTATTATCTTATTGACGCTGCTGGGTATACTTGCCGCCTTCAAGGCGTTTTATTTCAAGGTTGATCAAGGCACTGCGCTGATCAAAAACGACTTCAGTACCAAGCCCAAAGTGTTTTTTACCGGTGCCATGGTCTTGCCGGTGATACACAAAAAGGAGCTGATGCGCATTTCGCTGATCACCCTGGAGGTGGACCGGCGCGGCAAGGACGGCTTGATCTGTGCAGACAACATGCGCGCAGACATCACCGTCGCCTTCTATCTGCGGGTCAATGAAACGCCAGAAGATGTGTTGAAAGTTGCCAAATCTCTGGGTGCGGCCCGCGCCTCAGACCGCGACGCGGTGTACGAGCTGTTCAATGCCAAGTTTTCCGAGGCATTGAAAACCGTGGGCAAGCAAATAGACTTTGTGAAGCTGTTTGAAGACCGCCAACACTTTCGCGACAAAATCATCCAGGTTATTGGCAATGACCTGAACGGTTACGTGCTTGAAGACGTTGCCATTGACTATCTGGAGCAAACCGCCAAATCTTCGCTGGACCCGCACAATATCCTCGACGCCCAGGGCATTCGCAAAATCACCGAGCTTACCGCAGCGCAGAACATTCAAACCAACAATTGGGAGCGCGACGAAGAGCTGGCCATTCGCAAAAAAAATGTGCAAACCGTGGAAGCCATGCTGGAGCTTGAGCGCCAGCAAAAAGACGCAGAAGCCCGGCAGAAGCGGGAGATAGCCACCATCCAAGCCCGTGAAGAAGCCGAAACCAAACGCGTTCAGGAGGAGGAGCGCAAGCGCGCCGAGTCCGCCACCATTCAGGTGGACCAGGAGCTTAATGTACTGCTGGAAAACCAGCAGCGGGAAATAGAAGTGGCCGGTCAGAACCGCCAGCGCGCCGTGGTCATCGAAAAAGAAAAGGTCACCCGCGCCCGCGACCTGGAAGTGGTTGCCCGTGAACGGGATGTGGAGCTGCAGCGCATTGAAGCCGAAAAAGCCGTGGAGATGGAGAAACGCGAAATAGCCAACGTCATTCGCGAGCGCATCACCGTAGATAAAACCGTGGCCGTGGAGGAAGAAAAGATCAAGGAAGTGCGGGAAGTCTCCGAGGCGGACCGCCGCAAGCAGATTCAGGTCATGGAAGCCGAAGCCCGCGCCGAAGAGCAAAAAGTCAAACAGGTCAAGGCGGCAGAGGCCGAAGAACTGTCCGCTCGCCACAAGGCAGTGGAGATCACCACCCTGGCGCAGGCGCGCCTGGACGCCTCCGCCAAAGAAGCCGATGCCAAGAAAAAAATGGCCGAGGGCACCCAGGCCGAACGCGCCGCCCCCGGTCTTGCGGATGCTCGTGTGTTGGAGGCCCGCGCGCAAGCACAGGAGAAAGAAGGTCTGGCTGAAGCGCGAGTCATCTCGGCCAAAGGCGGCGCAGACGCTGAAGTCATTGCCGCACGAGGGGACGCCGAAGCCCGAGCAGCCCGTGACCTGGGGCTGGCGGAAGCAGAAGTCACGCGGGAGAAATTCCGGGCGGAGGCCGACGGCCTGGTGGAGAAATTCACCGCCATGGGCAGCATGAGCAAAGACGCCCGCGCCCACGAGGAATTCCGCATGACTTTGGAGACGGCTTTGAAAGAGGCTTTGGCTTCTATTGATGCAGGCAAGGAGATTGCCAAAGAAAACGCTGAGGTTTTGGCCACCGCGCTGGGCAAGGCCCATATTGACATCGTTGGCGGGGAGGCGCAGTTCTTTGATAACTTTGCCAAGTCCCTGTCCATCGGCAAGGCGGTTGACGGGCTGGCAGGAAAAAGCAGCACCATTGCCAACATCTTGCAAAACGTGCTGGCAATGACCGGTGGCAACAACAACGCGTCCGACAAGGTCATCACCCCTGCGGACAAATAAATTTTGGTTTTACCCGTAATTATTCAGCTCAAACCGTGACCTGAATAGTCACTTATACCATTTTGTTTGGCACTGCATGCATCAAGCCGCAGTGCCATTACAAGCGCCGGGGTCCCGGCAAGGCTACTGTCGCTGTTTTCGCTCAGGCGTCGCCTGAGCCGAGTTCACGCAGGAGCACCCTCACCTACAAGGAGTCATCATGAAATATTTAATCATCGCAGTACTGTCCTCTTTCATCGCCTTTGCTCAGGCCGACGATCAAAGCAAACACAAAGCCATCGACAAGCTCATGCAGATCACCAACGTCGAGTCCACCATTGATGGGCTTTACGAGCAAATGGAGGCGATGATGCAGAGCATGGGCGACCAGATGGGCGTGGGGCCTGCCGAGCAGCCCATCCTGGACGAATATCACTCCAGCATGCGCATGATCATGCAAACGGAGATGAGCTGGGAACAAATGAAGCAGCCGATGACTGCGCTCTACGCCAAGCATTTCTCCGAAGAAGAAATCAACGATATGATCGCCTTTTACCAGAGCGAGACCGGACGCAAAACCATCGAGAAAATGCCGGTGGTGATGCAGGAGTCCATGGCCATTTCGCAGCAACTGGTGCAAAACGCCCTGCCCAAAATTCAGCAGGTTACCGAACAGATGCAAAATGACCTGGCAAAAGTCCGCGGGGAAAAACAATAACAGCGGGTAACTTGTCGGCCTGCGTCCAAGTTTGCCGACAGGGGTTTTTGGCCCAGGCAAAACTGGACGCGCACCGAACAGCGGCGCAATGAGCGGAATGGTTCTAACGCCTGTGGCAGTGCCACCGCTGTTCACCCCACCCCTCATAGCCAACTAAAAACCAAGGGAAATCGCATGGCGGTGATTGATCCAGACAGCACTCAGGTTGACCAGGCCGTTGCCGAGGGCGGTGCCTATGAGGTTATCACCAAGCGCTTGACCGAGCAGGGCACTGCGCTCAGAGCCTGCGCCGCCGCCCTGAACCAGGCGCGGCAGCAGGAGTTTGGCAGCTCGGAGATGGCCGTGATTGCCCGGGTGCGGGTGCGCACCGAGAACAACTGCTCGCCCCGGGATATAGTGCAGGTGGGCGAGCACCTGCTGTTTGGCTACAACGTATTCATCGGGCTTAAATCCGAAACAGAAGTGGCGGATGTTCTGGCGCTGTTCAAGTTGCAGGTGCAGGGCGACGAAACGGACATTTTGCCCGTGCCGCAAGCGGATACCTTTTTAGACGAGCCCCAGTTCGTCAAGGATTTTCAGGAACTTTACCGCTACTACAAACAAACCCGTCTGCTGCAGTTGAGAGTAAAAGACGGCAAATTGCTGGCGGCATTCCAGATTGGCGAGCGGCTCACGGACACCCGCGTGTTTCGCTGGAGCATTTCCGCCGACGGCAAGGTCATTCGCTACATCGACAACCGAGGCGAGCGGGATATTCAACTGCCATCCGCCTTTGATTTTGAATGGCATAAAACCAGTCGCGATCAGGTCGTCAACGGCAAACATCCGCATGTCAATATCCTTGACGAGCTGTTTGTTGAAACGGTAGGCGGAGATCTGACTGTCAAGGTAGAAAACAATACCGCCTCCGGCCGCGGTATTTACCATGAGCCGGTGGACGACGCCACTCAGTCCATTGACGACGCCGAATTCCATTACGCTGAAGTAGGCAGTCTGATTCTGTTGAAGATACTGCCTTACCGCGAAACCGCCTGGCGCTATCTGGTGTTCAACAAACTTACTCAGGAAGTGCGGCGCATAGACGCCATTGGCTCTTCCTGTGTGCAGCTGCCCGAGGATCACGGCATTGTCTTCCCCGGTGGTTATTACCTGCAGACCGGCCAGTACAAAACCTTTGATGAGTCCAGCGCCGAGATGCTGTTCAAGCGGGTCATCCGCTCGCCTAACGGCGAGGACGTACTTTACGTATTTTATGAGCCAACCAGCGGCACGGTAGGTCTGTTTGCCTACAACCTGATCAAAAAAAACCTGCAAAACCCGCTGTATGGTGACGGCTACGCCCTGGCGGACGATGGCACGCTGGTTATTTTTGTGGCCCAGGAAGAACCCACCCGGGTGCACCCGATGCAGGTTTGGCGCACACCGTTCTGCAGCGATGAATTTGCCAGTCTGGAGCCGCCCAGGCAAAACTTTTTTGGCCGTATCGGCAATGCCGAGCTGGTGCGGGGAATCTCTGACCTGTACGCGGTGGGCCGCATAATCGACAATCAGTCGGTGACCCTGCGCCTCTACGAAGAATTGCAGCGCGTGGCGCTGAAGGTGTTTGACGATCACTATTGGATAGAGGCAGAAGAAACCGCCGATGCTCCCGGTTTATTAAGAACCATCGCTCAAACCGCTGAGCTGGCCATCGACGAATTTGAAAAAGTACAAAGCATCCGCCAGCAGTCGCAGCGTGCGCTGGACGCGGCCAGCACCGAGCAGGGCCTGCTGCTTGACAGTGTCCGCGCTGCCGGCTGGGATACGGCCGAGGAGTATGTACTGGCTCTTGACCGCATCCGCAACCAGCGCGGTCACCTGGCAACCATCAGACAATACCGCTACATCAATACCAGCAAAATTGACGCACTGGATGCTGTATTGCTGGAGGCCCAGCATCACCTGAGTGCGCGTACGCTGGAGTTTCTGTCTGACGAGCAGGCGCTCTTGCCCTATCTGGAAAAAATCGAGTACTTCAATCAGGCCATCGCCGCCACGGAGACGGTTGCAGAGCTTTTGCCTTTGAAGGAGGAAATACAGTTAACCGCCGGCGGCCTTGATCTGCTGTCAGAACTGTTGTCCACCTTGAAAGCGGGGGATGCCACCGAGCGCACCCGAATCATCGATGCCATCTCCGAAGTTTACGCCCGGCTCAATCAAAGCAAGGCGCAGGCCCAGCACCGGCAGAACCAAATGGGCTCGCGCGAAGCCGTGGCCCAGTTCTCTGCCCAGTTCAAATTGTTTTCCCAAAGCATCACTAACGCTTTGGGCCAGGCCAATACGCCCGAGGCCTGCGATGAGCAAATGTCACGTTTGCTGATTCAGCTTGAGGAGCTGGAAGGCCAGTTTGCCGACCACGAACAATTCCTAAGCGACATAGTTACCAAACGCGAAGAAGTGTTTGACGTGTTTGAGGCGCACAAGCAGCGGCTGCTGGACGAGCGCGGTCGGCGGGCGCAGGCCATTTTTGACGCCGGGCAGCGGGTACTGGGCAGCATTGAGCGCCGCTCGCAAAAATTCATCGAGCCGGACCCGCTCAACACTTTTTTTGCCGCCGACCCTCTGGTGCTGAAGATCCGCGAGTTTGTGGAGCAATTGCACCAGTTGGACAACAGCGTCAAGGCCGACGACTTGGATGCGCGCCTGAAAGGGCTGCGCGACCAAGCCTCCCGCGCGCTGCGAGACAAGCGCGAGCTGTTTGAAGAGGGCGGTGCGGTGGCCCGCCTGGGGCCGCGCCACCGCTTCAACGTCAACACCCAGGAGCTGGATCTTACCTTGCTGGCCCGCAACGGCCAGTTGGTTTATCACCTCACCGGCACCCAATATTATCAACCGGTTGACGAGCCGGAGCTGGAACGGCTGAAACCCTTCTGGAGTGTTGCCCTGGCGTCCGAAAGCGCGGAGGTTTACCGCGCCGAGTTTCTGGCCGATGAAATACTGCACGCCGCCCGGGCGCAGCGCGACGGCCTGAGCCTGGACGGCTTGCACCAGGCCCTGTTGCAGGGCGCGCAACTGGACAAACTGGTCCGCGATTTTGCTGCGCCGCGATATCAGGAGGGGTATGAAAAAGGCATTCACGACCACGATGCCGCGCTTATTCTGAAGGCGCTTCTGCCCGCGTTGCAGCAAGTGGACCTGCTGCGCTTTGAGCCGGCTGCCCGCGCTTTGGCGCAGGTGTTCTGGTGCGCAATCAGCGGCCCCGCAGCAGCACCGTCCGGCAGTTGGCTGGAGCGGGCACAATCCGCTTTGGAGTTAAAGGGCATGTTTGGCGATGCTGCGGCGGCGGACGGCCTGGCCCAGGAGATAGACACGACGCTACAGGTTTTTTTGGATCAACACCCGCTACCGGTGCAAGCGGCGGAGATACAGCAGGCGGCGGCCTATCTGGTGGAGGAGTTGGGCCGTGAGCAGCTGGAGTTTGTGAGCAGTCACTATGCGCAGGAGCTTGCGGATACGCTGGTCTCGTCTGTAGGCGCAACCCGCTGGCGGCGTTTGCAGGCGACGCTTGAGTCACTGGAGTCCTCACCCGCGCTCGCCTGGCAGCTCTGCAGCAACTGGCTGCAGGGACTGGTGCAGAACAAAGGCCTGCAGCAGCTTGCGCGCTACCTTCCCGAGGCGTGTGCCTTACTCACTACCGGGCCGCGTCTATCCCGCCGCGCAACAGAGGTGGACCTGGATCTTACTATCAGTGGACTGATGGGGCAGCACGCCACGCTTGCGGATCAACAGTTGCGCATCTCCGTTGACGGCTTCCTGGCCCGCCTGCAACGCCACAGGCAGGAGTTTGTGCCGGCTTACAAACACTACCTGCAATTGCGCCACGAACTGCTTGAGCGCCAGCGCAGGGCGTTGAGGCTGCACGAGTTCAAGGCTCGCCCTCTCAGCTCCTTTGTGCGCAACCGGCTGATCAACGAGGCCTATTTGCCCATCATTGGCGACAACTTCGCCAAGCAGATGGGCACGGCCGGTGAGACCAAGCGCTCGGACCTGATGGGACTGCTGATGCTGATCTCGCCGCCCGGCTACGGCAAAACCACGCTGATGGAATACGTCGCGCACCGCTTGGGCCTGATTTTCATGAAAATCAACTGCCCCTCGCTGGGCCACGAGGTGACCTCCCTCGACCCGGCCAAAGCGCCCAACAGCACGGCGCAACAGGAGTTGATCAAGCTGAACCTGGCGCTGGAGATGGGCGACAACGTGATGCTTTACCTGGACGACATTCAGCACACGGATCCAGAGTTCCTGCAGAAGTTTATCTCACTGTGTGACGGCACCCGGCGCATAGAAGGCGTGTGGCAGGGGCAGAGTAAAACCTACGACCTGCGTGGCAGAAAGTTCTGCGTGGTCATGGCGGGCAACCCCTATACCGAGTCTGGCGCTGTATTCAAGATTCCGGACATGCTGGCCAACCGTGCCGATATCTACAACCTGGGCGATATCCTGGGCGGCATGGAAGAGCCCTTTGCCTTGAGCTACATCGAAAACGGTCTCACCTCCAACGCCGTGCTGGCACCGCTGGCAACGCGGGACATTGAAGACGTCTACCGGTTTGTGAAAATGGCGCAGGGTGAATCTGTCGCCACCACGGATATGAGCCACGCTTACTCCAGTGCGGAGGCGAGTGAAATTGTCGGCGTTCTGCAAAAGCTGTTTGCCATTCGCGATGTGGTGCTCAAGGTCAACCAGCAGTATATTCAGTCCGCAGCTCAGGCGGACCGCTACCGCGTAGAGCCGCCCTTCCGCCTGCAGGGCAGCTACCGCAACATGAACAAGATGGCAGAGAAGGTGCAGGCGGTGATGAACGCGGCAGAGCTTGAGCAGTTAATTGCCGACCACTATGTGGGCGAAGCGCAGCTTCTGACCACCGGTGCGGAAGAAAACCTGCTGAAGCTGGGTGAGCTGCGCGGCAGCCTAAGCCAGCAGCAACAGGCGCGCTGGCAGCAAATTAAAGCCGATTTTTTACGCAACAAAGCCATGGGTGGGGACGAGGGCGATGCCGGCCAAAAAATAGCCGCGCAGCTGACAGATCTGGTCGCGGGCCTGCAGCACCTTGCAACAAGTGCGGCCAGTTGGACGCAATCCAAAGACCGTACAGAACAGAATCAGGCCAGTATGCTCACGCAGTTGAAGCAGATTGTTGACGCCGCCCGGCCAGAGGTCAAGGTCATCAACCAGCCGGTTCCCGGGCTGGACACCTTGCTGCAGAAGCTCACCGACTCCATTGAAAACAGTCTGTACCCCATTGTGCGCAGCATGGACAAAAAGCTGGAGATAGACCTGCGCACCCATTACAAAATGAAAGATATCTCCCAGCAGTTGGCGGATATCGAACAAAAAATTCAACAGGAACTGGCCGAGCAACGTAGGACTCCACCTGAGGCAAACTGAATAATCACACCGAAACCTGACCGAGGACGGCCCCGAGTTATGAAGCAAGTTCGCCGCAGTGGCATTAGGTTGATTTTGTATCTGCTCGGACTGATGGTGGTTGTGCACATTGTCAACATCCTGAGCGGCGGCACCCTGGTCCAACTGGGCATACTGCCGCGCGACCCCTCCAGCCTGGTGTTCATCTTCACCGCACCCTTCATCCACGCCAACTGGATGCATCTGCTCAACAATTTGTTGGGGTTGGCGGTGTTCAGCGGCTTTTGTCTGCTGAAGGGGGTGCAGTTCTACCTGCGCTCCAGTTTGTTCATCATTGCAGCAAGTGGGCTGTTGCTGTGGCTGTTTGGCCGGGCGGGCCTGCACGTGGGCGCCAGCGGCTGGATCTTTGGCCTGTGGAGCCTGACCATTGCTCTGGCGGTATTCGAGCGCAGTCTGCTGAACATTGTTGTGGCTTTGGTGGTGGTGATCTTCTACGGCGGCATGGCCTTCGGCATGATGCCGAGCAACCCACTGGTGTCTTTTGAAGGGCATATCTTTGGTGCGCTGGCCGGAGTGGTAGCAGCGGCTTATTACGGCAGGCGTCGCAGGCCCAGGCGCTGAAACTGTCGTAACTGTCGGGGGGGGGGCAAGGCGGGGCGGCCCGCCTTGCCAGTGTACTACTCGGCCTGTTCGGCTTCGCTGGTTTCTTCCACGGCTTCTGGCGCTGGCTTGGGTTCGGGCTGCTTCAGCAGTCCTTCTGCCTTCAGTACTTCAACTTTCTTCTCACCGTTGACCGGCTTCTTCTTGGCGTCTTTGACTGCGTAACGGCCATCTTCACGTTTGAAGATGCTGTACTCGGCAGTTTGTTTGATCTTCTTCATGTGCCTTTCCTTGTGTGTGGGGATAATGGGTACGCCTCTTTGGGCGCCCGGCAGTTTACGAGTGACGCGGGCAAAAATCCAGAACTTAGCTTACTAATTGTACAATCCGGCAGATTTTTCTTGATCGGGCGTTTGGCTTACAAAACTTGAGGTGAATAGCTGCAGTTTCGATATTGCAAAACGGTCCGCTTTCACTTATCGTTGCCTGGCCGTTCGGGAACGCCGAAGGGTCTCGCTGAAAGGGCTTTTAGCGAGTATGTCCTGTCGATACCATCCAGATGGTCATACACCGGAAGCCCGTCAGAACACAAATACTAAGGAGCGATCAAATGGCTATTTATATTGAATACGCAGGTATACAAGGAAACGTAACTGCAACCGGTTTTGCGAATCACATCAAAGTCATGTCTGTTCATTTTGGTGTAGGCCGCGGCATCTCCATGGAAGCTGGCAACATGGCCAACCGTGAAGCCACCCGTCCCAGCCTCAGCGAAATCACCTTCAGCAAGCTTGCTGATATCTCCTCAACCTCTCTGTTCAAAGAATCTGTAACCGGCGCCGCAGGCAAGCTGGTCAAGATCAAGTTTGTTCAGACTGGTGCAGAGCAGGTTGTGCAGTTCATGGACTACGAACTGGAAGATTGCCTGGTCAGTGGTTACTCCATCTCTGCCGACGGCGATGGTGACCCGATCGAGACCATCACCTTGAGCTTCGCCAAAATCATGGTTAACTACCACGACTACGACAAAGCCAACGCTGGCAAAAGCCCACAGCGCGTCGGTTACGATCTTACTGCTGCCAAACCTCTGTAGTAGAACTTTTAAAGTCTGGGCGTTACGCCATTGGTTCGGCCTCACGGTTCCGCCAGTGGCTGTGTGCTGGCGCCAGCACACAGCTGTGAGGCCAATACCAGAATTTGTAGAACCTCATGGATGAGCTGGGTGCCCTGTGCGCGGCTCTAGCAGGTAAGTGGTTGTATGGGTCAGCTCACACAGGAACATCGCCTGATATCAGTTACCGACTTTGGCCTGGGCAAAGACACGTTTGTCATTACCGGTCTGGACGGCAGCGAGCACATCTCCGAACTCTTCGAGTTTCAGCTGGACCTCCTTTCTCCAGCACTGGCCATATCGCCGGATAAAGTGATTGGCAAGGCGGCAACGGTCGTACTGCACACCCAGCAAGAGCGCGTCTTCCACGGCCTGGTCAAGTCTTTCGGTATCGGCGAGATGGGGCCGCACAATCACCGGCAGTACCGCCTAACCCTGGTGCCCTGGCTCTGGTTCTTGTCCAAGACGCAAAACTGTCGGGTGTTTCAGAAAAAGAACGTCAAGGAAATTGTCAGTCAAATCTTTGCCGACCACAATTTCACCGATTTTGAATTCAAAGCAACCGGTGGGCAAAAGCGCGCATACTGCGTGCAGTACAATGAAAGCGATCTGCATTTTGTCAGTCGTTTACTGGAAGAAGAAGGCATAGCCTATTTTTTCCAACACAGTCGCGACAAACACAACCTGATTCTGACGGACAAGTCCGAAACCTTCGAAGAAGTCCCGGAAACCAACCTGGAGTTTTCCAAGGGCTCGGCACCCCACGCACAGATCACCGAGTGGCAGCGCCTGCACGAGTTTCGCAAAGGGCAGTGGACGCTTAACGACTACGCCTACGAAGAGCCCAACAAAAACCTGCTGGCGCTGGAAAAAACCACCAGCCGTTTCCAAAACAATCAGCGCTTCGAGCACTACGAGTATCCCGGCCACTACAGCAGCGCCGGGCGTGAGCGCGCCACAACCCGCCTGCAGGCAGAAGAAACCTTGCGCAACCGCGTGCGCGGCACCAGCGCATGCAGCAGCTTCTGTGCCGCCGGCCAGTTCCGCCTGGCCAAGCACGACACCGCAGCCGAACAGGGCAAATACGCGTTGGTGAGCGTGCATCACACCGCCACCGACAGCAGTTTTTACAGCGGTGAGGCCGGCCAGAGTGGCTACAGTAATCGGTTTGTGTGCATTCCGGCCGACGTCACCTATCGGCCGGAGCCGCGACATCTGAAGCCGCAAATGCCCGGCCCACAATCTGCTGTTGTAGTCGGGCCCGCAGGAGAAGAGATCTATCTGGATGAGCTGGGCCGCATTAAGCTGCAGTTTCATTGGGACAGGGAAGGGCAAAAGAACGAGCACAGCTCCTGTTTTGTGCGGGTCATGCAGAGTTGGGCCGGCAATGGTTGGGGCAGTCACTTCATCCCGCGCATTGGTCATGAAGTAATTGTCAGCTTTCTGGACGGGGACCCGGACCGCCCACTGGTAACCGGCTCGGTCTACAACGGTAAAAACCGGCCGGCGGATTTCTCCAAATCGCAAAGCGGCATCAAGTCCCGCTCTACCAAGGGTGGCAACGCGCAGAACTTCAACCAACTGCGCTTTGATGACAAAAAAGGCGACGAAGAAATCTACCTGCACGCCGAAAAAAACCTGGCGCTGCACGTTGAAAACGACGAGACACGCACAGTAGAAAACGACCGCTTCAAAACGGTGCAGGGCAATCAGAGCGAAGAAGTCGGCAAAAACAAAAGCATTCGCGTGCAGGGCGAGCACAGCGAAGCCATCAGCAAGAACATGACCATTGTCATCGACAAAGACCTGTCGGAGACGGTGGGTGGGTCCTATACCGAAACGGTCGTCAAGGACTCCATGCATACGGCCAAAACCATTACCTTCAAGGCCGAGAAAGAAATAGTTCTGCAAACCGGCTCTGCCAAAATAGTTTTGAAAAACAATGGTGATATAACCATCAGCGGGAAAAACATATCCGTAAAAGGATCCGGCAACGTGGTCTTGAAAGGCAGCAAGGTCACCGCCAACTAAAATCCGCTGCCCACCCAGCAACAGGCGCGCCGCTCACAGCTTGAGAGCGGCGCGCCTGTTGCTGTTGAGTCACCGGTAGACCCGTGCTTGCGGGTAAAGCATGCCCGCACTGGATACACCGCCTCCTGGGCATGGGTGCCAAAAAAGACATTTGCGCGCGTGTTGGGCTTGTACTTTGTATCAATCGCACGTTTAATGAGCGCCTCGCGCGCCCCACGGCAGGGCTTCAGAGTGCCAGTGAAGTACAGCGGGGTGTGGGGCGACGGCTCACAGGCGGTCTGGGCGGCGCATATTCGCAGCCAACATGGCTGTTTACCCCAACCCGCCCCGGCCTTGGGCCACAACTTGCCAACGCGAGTTGCCAATCCAGTGTCAACAGCAAGTAGATGTTCAAACCTGCTATGGATAATCCAGTTAAATTCAATCCTTGCGTACTGCCCCGCTTACGGGCCCGCGTCTATCTGGCGGTGCTGTTGACAGGCCTGATGGCCCTCTTCAGCGCGGACTTGATGGCACAGGCGCCCAGGGTGACCCCCGCCGACCTGCAGCACATGGATGACGAGCTACAAAAGCGGCTGGACACCTTTTACCGCGAGTGGCTCAAGAAGGCATCGGCGGAACAGAGGGGCAATCTGCAGACGGTAACAGCCGGTTTGACTGTGCATGAACCGGAACAAGCCCTGCGCCTGGGGTTGCAGCTGCGCGCCAACCTGGAGGCTTTGCATCAGGCGGCAGACGATGATCTGTATCGCCAGGCCCTGGCGCTGCTCTATGCCATCAATGATACGGCAACGGTCAGGCGCATCACCGACTTCCTCAACCAGCAGGGTAGCCCTGCGGCGCGGTCCAACAACTATATGCTGCTGGCGGGTTATTATTACGCGCGGCAAAACTGGGCGGGTGTGCGAGCCGCACTGCAGCGGGTGGACAGCAAATTGCTGCCGGCCGAGCAACAGGGCTATGCCGCACTGCTGCACGGCTACGCACTGCAGGCGTTGAAGCAGCATCGCGAAGCCGTGAGCTATTATCGCCACCTTCCGGAGGACTCGCCCTTTTTCGCCTACGCCAAGTTGAACGAAGGTACAGCTTATTTGCGCCAGGGCTGGTGGTCAGAGGCTTTTCTGGAGTTTGAGCAAGCCATCAAGAGCGCGCCCAAAGACAGCGAACTCAAAGATCGTGTGCTCGTCACCCTGGGCTTTGCGCAGATTCATCACGAATTCTACCGCCTTGCCCGGGCCACCCTGCGCAAGGTAAGCCTGTCCAGCCGGCACGCGCCCAAGGCTCAACTGGGTCTGGGCCTGGCCGCAACTCACCAGCAGGACTTGCGTCCGGCGCTTAACCTTTTTTTGCACCTGCTGGAAAGCAACAAAGTGGACGCCAGCGTTGATGAGGCCTACTTGCTGGCGGCCCACGTTTACGAAGAGCTGCAGCAAATGCCCCTGGCGGCAGAGGCTTATCGTCAAGCTATCGCCTTTTATCAGCGCCGCCTGGACGAAACCGACCGCGCCCGCGCACGTTTACAAGGCACCGGCCAGCCACTGGAGCCATTGCTTGCCGAACTGGAAGCCCAGTCAGAAGAATTCTACGCCACTGCGCAACCCATTCCCGAATACCTGCTGGACAATCACCGGCGTTTGCAGGCAATGCAGAACTTGGCGCGAGAGGCGCAATTGAAGGTCACGCTGGGTGACTTGCTGCAGGGCACCGAGCAGCTACTGCGGTCGCTTGCGCTGGAGTCCATCGAGGTTCGGCAAAGCCTGTTGCACAGCTACATGAGTCAAGCCAAATACCGTCTGGCAACCCTTTATGACAATGATTAAACGCTTTATCTGCAGCACTTTGGCCTTGCCGGTGCTGGTTGCCTGCAGCAGCCAACAGCGGGAGGGGCAAACGCTGGCGGATATCGATGTGCCCGCACGTATAGCGCGTACTGACCCGAGCGAGGCTGCCGCGCCGGATGAGCAGCGCATAAAATCTGCCTATTACGACTATCTGCGCAGTGCCGATGCCGCCGACCAGCAGCGCGCCCACGCGGCCTTGCGCATCGCGGAGCTGGAATTGGCCGGAGCCACGCCTGCCAATGAGGCCGAGTTTGAGGCCAATGTGCGGCGCGCCATCCATTTGCTGCAGACGTCCCTGCGGGATTTCCCCTCGGCGGAGGACAACGACCAACGCTGGTATCAATTGGCCAAGGCCCACGACCAGTTGGGCGAGGCCGAGCAGGCCATTGAAGCCCTGCAGCAACTGGTGCGCCTGCACCCGCAAACCGAGCACTATGTAGAAGCCCAATTTCGCATGGCCGAGCACGCCTTTGTGCACGGTGACTATGACCGCGCCGAAGCCGGTTACAGCGATATACTTGCGGCCACCGACAACCGCGACTTTACTGAAAAAGCGCTGTTCAAGCGCGGTTGGGCCCAGTTCAAGCAAGAGCGCTTTGATGAAGCTCTGGAGGATTATTTTGCCGCGCTGAACGCCCACCGGTCTGCCGGCAATGGCCTTGCGGAAGGCGAGGACGCCCTGCTGGACGAATATTTGCGCGCCGTTGCCCTGTCGTTTTTGTACCTGGGCGGCGCACCCGCACTGGCTGAACATTTCGCCGATAAACCCAATGATCCGTTCGCCTACCGCACCTACATGTCGGTCAGCAACTTGCTGTTGCAACAGCAGCGCTTCAGCGACGCGGTGGCCACCCTGGACGCCTACCGCACTGGTTATCCCTATGGCGAGGGCGTAGTGGCGGCCAGCCTGCAGGCATTGAATATCTGGAAAGACGCCAATTTCCGCAGCCGCTACGAGCAGGCCTTTGCCGACTTTTACACCCAATACCGTCCCGGAGCCAGCTTCTGGCAGCGTGCCGGCAGCAAAGAAGCTGTGCCGGTGGAGGCTCTGCGGGAGAACCTGTTGCTCCTGGCCAGTCGTTACCACAACCGCTTTCTGAGTGATGGACAACAGGAGTCCTTCACTCAGGCGGAGCAATGGTACGACCGCTATCTGCAGAGTTTCACCAACTACGCGCGGCAGGACCAGATCTACCCGCAGTATGCGCAGTTGCTGGAGCGGCGCGGGCTGACCGAGCGGGCCTTCACCATGTACGAACGCGCCGCCTTTGACGGCGAAATACTGCTGGATAAAACCTCGGCCTACGCCTGCATCTACCTGTCCGACCGTTTGTATCAAAGCTCGGCACCCCAGGCAAAAACGCTCTGGCTGGACAAGCACCTGCAATACGCGCAGGCCTACGCCGAGCTTTACCCCAAAGATGCCCAAGCCGTGGCCACGGTGCTCAAAGCCGTGCAAATGGCCTTCAGCCACGGGCGCCTGCAGCAGACGGTAGAGCTTGCCAACCTGCTGCCGGATGCCGCACCGGCTGAGCGGCGGCTGGAAGTGGGGCTGCTGAAGGCTCAGGCCCTGTTTGATCTGGCAGAGTATCAGGATGCGGAGCTGGTGTACCGCGATCTGCTGGCGGAGCAGGGCAGTAACAGTCGGGAAGGGCGTGACCTGGCTGATAAACTGGCGTTGAGCATTTATCAGCAGGGCCACAGCCTGCGAGATTCAGACGCCGACCTGGCCACCGGTCATTTCCTCCGGGTTTATCAGACCGTGCCCCAGTCCGAATTGGCACCCACCGCGCTCTACGACGCCACGGCCCTGCTGCTGGCAGCAGCCCAATGGGATCAGGCCATTCATTATTTGAAAGTATTTTCCCAGGTGTTCCCCGAGCATGTCCTGCAAGTGGATGTGGGTAAAAAACTCTCCGCCGCCTATCTGCAGGCCGACCGGCAACTGGAAGCTGCGCAGGCCTTCGAGAGCCTTGCACGGGTGGTGGACAATCAGGAAGAACAAATGGCCGCCCTTTGGCAGGCGGCAGAGTTGTACAGCAACAAAGGCGACACCGCCTCCGCCATTCGCACCTACGAGAGTTACACCGGCCGTTACAAGCGACCCTACCCGCAATATCTGGAAGCCATGCACCGCTTGAGTGAGTTGTACGCGACGGATAACAGTGTGCAAAGTGACTACTGGTTGCAGCAGATTGTTACCGCCGACAGCACCGCCAACGCATCACTCAAAACCGAGCGCACCGACTTCTTGGCCGCCAGTGCAGCCTTCACCCTGGCCCGCAAGCGGCTGAACGACTACGACCAGATTGCACTGGTGCATCCATTGAACCAGTCTTTGCAACGCAAAAAAGCCGCCATGCAAAATGCGGTAAAACTGTTTGGTCTGGCCTCGTCCTACGGCCACCGGGAATTTGTCACCGAGTCCACTTACCATATTGGCAGCATCTACCTGGCGTTTGCTGCGGCCTTGATGAATTCGGAACGTCCGCGCGGCTTGAATGACGACGAGTTGGAGCAATACAACATCCTGCTGGAAGACCAAGCCTTTCCGTTCGAGGACCAGGCCATTGAGTTTTACGAGGCCAATCTTGCACGCATTGCCGACGGTCATTTTGACGAATGGCTGCAGCGCTCTCTGGCGCAACTGAGTCAACTCTTCCCGGCCCGCTACGCGCGCACGGGCAAGGCCGAAACCTTTGTCCAGCAACTGTGAGAACCCATCCTGTGACTAAGTTGTTGCGCTGCTCGATTGCCGTAATCCTGCTGCTGGTTCAATTGACCGGCTGCGGAACCAGCCCGCACAAATCCGGCCAATACGACAGCCTGAACCTGTTAAGCAATACCGAGCGACAAAACTACGAGCGGGCACTGGCGCTGCTGGCCGAGGACAGCGCCAGCAGTGCTGAAGGCCTGTTGTTGAACCTGAGCCAGTCGCGCCCCAGCGTGGCGGAGGTTTGGTTGAATCTGGCCTTGGCGCATTACCACCAGGCTGAATGGGAGCAGGCCCAGCAGGCACTTACTCAATTATTGACGCTGCGCGAAGCCACCCACCAGGGGCACAACCTGGCCGGGCTGGTGGCGGTGCAGCAAGGGGAGTTTGAACGCGCGCGCCAGCACTACCAGCGCGCCCTTACCCTGCAGCCCAGCTACACCAACGCGCTTTTCAATATGGCGTTGCTGCAGGATGTGTACCTGCAGGACATTGAGCAGGCCATGAATTTTTACCAGCGCTATATTGCCCTGGCGCCAGACGATGAAGAAACAAAAAACTGGGCCGACAACCTGCAATACAGTTTGCCCGAGTGAGGTAAAACCATGCACGTAAGACATTTGTTTCTATTGCTGCTGCTCATACCGCTGTTGCCCGCCCACGCCCAGGAGGTGATTGAGCTGGAAACCACCACCATCAAGGGCAACACCGAGCTGCCCAAATACCTGTATGTGGTGCCCTGGCAAAACAGTAAAAGCAAAGCCGGCGGAGACCGCAAACTCAAGCTGCCCAACCTGTACGGCGAATACTTCGACCCACTGATGCCGGCCCCTCTGGCTGCCGCGCACGAGATGGGCGCGCCGGCCATGCCGGACTAATCTGCAACCAAAAAGGCGTCACTCTAGCGCCCACCCGATACATCCAGCAGCGCGCCGGTGACATAACCGGCGCCGTCACCGGCCAGCCACATGATGGCCTCGGCCACTTCGTCTGCACTGCCAACCCGCTGCATGGGGATACTCTTGTGGAGCCTTTCTGCTCGGCCGCTGTCGCCGCCCTTGGCGTGAATGGGCGTGTCGATCAGCCCCGGTCGCACCGCGTTTACCCGAATACCCTGGTCCGCCACTTCTTTGGCCAGCCCCTGCGTGAAGGTGTCAATTGCGCCTTTGCTGGCGGCATAATCCAGATATTCGTGGGGCGAGCCGAGGCGCGCAGCGGCGGAAGATACATTGACAATGGCACCGCCGCGACCGCCGTGGCGAAACGCCATCTGCCTGACGGCTTCGCGTGAGCAAAGAAAACTGCCCAGCACGTTTACTTCAAAAACGTCGCGGATGCGTTGGGCGCTGTAGTCCTCGATCGGCATGGAAGGAGCGACGACGCCCGCGTTGTTGATGAGTACCGACACCTGGCCCAGGTGCTGCGCCACATCCGCAAACAAGCCTACCACTGCGGTTTCTTCCCTGAGGTCGGCTTGGCGGGCGATCACCCGCGCGCCGCCATCGGCCAACTCATCGCGCAATGCCAGGGCTGCCGACTCGTTACTGCCATAGTGCAGACAAAGACTGTAACCCTGCCGCGCCGCCAACCTGGCCACCGCCGCACCTATGCCGCCGGAAGCGCCCGTTATCAAGATGATGTTGTCCATTGACGACTCTCGGTGCGGGGGACTGTGTTATTGCAGCTGGTAGGCAAATTCGCCCTCTTCGCTGCAATCAATATGGATGGACTGGATACCGCTGCCTTCCGCCATCTTGGCCAGGCAGGCTTCTGCCAGGGCCGGCAGCAAAGAGCGGTTCAGAATATTCTCGATATTGCGTGCGCCGGTGTCGGTCTCCTGGCTGCGGGCCAGAATGTGCAGCAGTACGTCTTCGGCGTAGGTCAATTGCGCGTTGTAAGTGCTGCGCACGCGGCGCTCCAGGCGCTGCATATTGATTTCACAGATTTTCAACAAGTCTTCGTCGGCCAGCGGGTAATAGGGGATAACGGCGGTGCGACCCAGAAACGCCGGCTTGAAGTGGCGCAACAACTGCGGGCGGAAGTTATCCAGCAGTACCTCCGGGTCTGGCCGTTCTTCGCTGGCGGCGCAAAGGGCGCGGATGTGTTCTTCACCGGCGTTGGAGGTCATGATGATCACGGTATTGCGGAAGTCGATATCGCGGCCTTCACCGTCTTTGATGGTGCCCTTGTCAAACAGGTTGTAAAACACATCCTGCACGCCCGGATGGGCTTTTTCCATTTCGTCGAACAGCACCACGCTGTAAGGTTTGCGTCGCACGGCCTCGGTCAGCACACCGCCTTCGCCGTAACCGACGTAGCCGGGAGGGGAGCCGAGCAGCATGGAAATTTTATGTTCTTCCTTGAATTCCGACATGTTGATGACGGTGAGATTCTGCTCGCCGCCGTAGAGTACATCTGCCAGCGCCAGTGCGGTTTCGGTTTTGCCCACGCCGCTGGGGCCCACCATAAAAAATACGCCGATGGGTTTGCGCACATCGGTCAGTCCCGCCCGCGCGGTGCGAATACTTTGGCCTATGGCCTCCAGTGCGTGGCGCTGACCAATAACGCGTTCATTGAGTGCGTCGGGCAAGCGCAGTATCTGCTGGATCTCGTCGGCCAGCATTTTACCTACGGGAATACCGGTCCAGTTGGCCACCACTTCTGCCACCGCCTGACCGTCGACGTTGATCTTGATCATCGGCTCCTCGCGCTGAACGGCGGCAAGTTCGGCCATCAAACCGTGCAGGCGATGTTTGTCGGGCTGGTCGTCGTCGGATTCCAGGCCGTTGTCAAAGGCGTGTTCCAGCCGCTCTTGAACGGCGTGGATGTCCGCCACAATTTTTTTCTCCATGGACCACTGCTCTTCCTGCAGTACCAGTTTTTCTTCCAGCTGGGACTGTTCCACTCGCAGCGCTGCCAGGGCCTCTTCACTGCCACCAATGGCGGCGTTCTCCCGCGCCAGGGACTGGCGGTTGTTCTGGCACTGAGTGATGCGGCGGCGGGTGTCTTCGATGGCTGCAGGCGTGGCGCTTTGGCTTAGTGAAACCCGGGCACAGGCGGTATCCAGCAGGCTAACGCATTTATCCGGCAGCTGGCGCGCGGTGATATAACGGCTGGACAGGCGCACGGAGTCCACAATCGCCTCGTCCAATACCCGCACCTTGTGGTGGCGCTGCAGCATGGGCGCCATTGCGCGCATCATGTCAATGGCGCGTGCCTCGCTGGGCTCCTCTACTTTGACTACTTGGAAGCGGCGGGTCAGCGCGGGGTCGCGCTCAAAGTATTTCTTGTACTCTGCCCAGGTGGTGGCGGCAATGGTGCGCAGCTCGCCGCGCGCCAAGGCAGGTTTGAGGAGATTGGCCGCATCGCCCTGGCCTTCTTTGCCACCGGCGCCAATCATGGTGTGCGCCTCGTCAATAAACAGTATGACCGGCTCGGCGGAGTTTTTGACTTCACTGATCACGGATTTCAGGCGGTTTTCAAACTCGCCTTTGACGCTGGCGCCGGCCTGCAGCAGGCCCAGATCCAGGCTGCGCAGGGCCACACCCTTGAGTGGATCGGGCACGTCGCCCTGGGCAATTCGCAGCGCCAGCCCCTCGACCACTGCGGTTTTACCCACGCCCGCCTCACCGGTCAGTATTGGGTTGTTCTGCCGTCTGCGGATGAGGACATCAATGATCTGGCGAATTTCCTCGTCGCGGCCAAGTACCGGGTCGATGCGGCCGCTTTTGGCCTGAGCCGTGAGGTTGATGGTGTATTTGTCCAGGCTGGGGGTTTTGCTGGGTGCGCCTGTGGGCGCTTCGCTGCTGTCGCTGACCGACTCGGCAGAGCTGGACGATTTGCCTGTGCTTTTGCTGCGCATGTGGCGCACGGCCTCACGCAAGGCTTCGGCGGGCAGGCGCTGCAGGGCCTCGCTGGCTACACTGCGGCGCAGGCCGTCGTCGCTGATCAAGGCGGCCAGCAGGTGGCCGGGGTGAACGGCGGCGGCGCCAAATTCAATGGAGGCCAACAGCCAGGCGTTTTTGCACAGGTCCACAATGGTGGGGGATAGCGCCGGTGCACGGGTGTTGCCGGTCTGCAGGCGGTCCAGCTCCCGGTTCAGGTTTTGCAATACGCGCGCAGGCTCCAGGTCAAATGCCTGCAACAGTCCGCGCAGGTCGCCGTTGTCCAGCTCCAGCAGTTTTACCAGCCAGTGCTCCAACTCCACATTGTAGTGGCTGCGAGACAGACAAAGGCCTGCGGCGCCTTCCAGAGATACGCGGCAGGCTTCGTCGAGTGAGCCAACCAGAGATTTCAGATCAATGTTCATCATGGGCTATTCCTTTTGTGTTGTTGGCGCTGTCCCTGTTGCAGGCGGGCGCTGGAGACTTTGATTTCAACGGTATCAGCGGGCGAAGGCTGCTGGCGGGTGCGGCAACCAAACCAGGTGTCCCAACCCAAAACCGGTGGTTCTTTGCGGTTCAATTGCACACGCCCCGGCAGCTGATCGCGGGTGGTTTTCAGGCGGTATTCAATTTCGTTTTCCGCACCCACATACAGGCTTGAAAGCTCGTGCAGCTTGTTCAATGTTTGTGTTCCGGGTGCAAAATCCTTGAACTGCCGGGCGGTGAGCGGCCCGGCCACAATGCGCAGTTTGCCCTGGGCAAACCAGCCTTTTTGCCCGAGTATGGCCGAGCGCCCCAGGCGGGCATTCTGCCCGCTGGGGTTGTTTTTGCTGGGCAGTCGCAGGCGCACATCGTCTATCAGCGGCTGCCACTGGCCGACCAGCTCGTCCACCTGCACCGGCACGCCCAAAAAATGACTTAGCATGGGCTTCAGGTTGATGGCCGGGCGAGTCTTCTGCGCCAAAAAACCACTGAAGAACAACAAACCTTCGGCGGGAATGGGCAGGCCGGCATCAATTTGTGCCGTGCCCAAGCCAATCAAGGAAAGCAGCGCCTGGGTGTGGCTGTCGCGCCCGGGCAGCTTCTGTACCTTGTGGCGCTCGTAGGCAATGGGCAGTCTATTGCGCACGCCGGCCTGAAAAAACAGGGACAGACTGCGGTGCTGGAACATGTCCAGAAAATTTTTCAACGCCCTGTCTTTGAGCTTCAAGCGCTGAAAAATCAGCTCGCTGTAATGAAACGGTAAAACCCCGGTGGCGCCGGTGAAGCCAAAAAAATTGACCAGCATGCGGTAACGGTTTTCCTGCGCAGTGCGTTCGACCGATTCAATTGACGCGCCGGGAAAGCCGAGACTCAGTTGGTTGCCAAAACGTAAATATTCCCGCTCTGGCGGGGCAAACCGTGCCAGTGGCTGCGGCGTGGTGATCAAACCCAAAGAAGCAGGCGATCCTGCGGCAGGCGATCCTGCGGCAGGCGTTCCTGCGGCAGGATCGCCCGCCATCAGGGCCGCGCGTTCAAGCAGGCGTACCGCTTGAAAAAATTCGAAGTCACTGGCGTCGGCGAGCAGGCGCTCGACTACAGTAGGACTTTTTCGCCGGTTCTTGGGGGGCATTTTTTCAGGTAACCTTCTTTGCCTTTCAATGTGACCAAGGTGCGAGTGAACGAGTTGAGCGGTGCATAAAGCGCAAAAAAGTGCTCCAGCACCGATGCATACAAATAACTGCTGCTGCCAGTCAGCAGGTTTTCATCCAACTCCACTTCCACTTCCAGGCCGCGGCAGACGGTGGCGTGACCGTCTATGTTCATGGGTGCACTGATGGAGCGAGCACTCACTTGTTTGATCGCTTCGATCAGCCCGCGGCTGGCCGACGAGCTTTTGAAATCGTAAAGCCGCAGAATTTCTTTGAAGGCTTCAGTACTTTCGCCGCGGCCGGTGATGGACAGCGCGTTCAGGTTCAAATGCGACAGCAAGCGCCAGCGCGCGCCGTTTTTTAGCGGTGACCGCAGACAGGCTGTTGGCTGCTTCAGGGCTCGTATGGCGCGGGTTGGCGGAGAACCTTCGACGCACTGCAAGGGTGGCTCGGTCTGGCTGAACGGCAGCTTGTGCGGCAGGTCGCGATTGCTGCAGGTGGTGCCTATCTGCAGTATCTGTTCATACGGGCTGTTGGGGTCAAAGTTAATGTCTACCAGCGACAGGTAAAGGTCTGTGCCTTCATCCCGCTCATAATAACCCAGCTTACTGGGTCGCCTTTGAGCGTACCAGTAGGGCGGGCTGTCATCGTCCTGGTGGGTGTGATTCATGCCGTAAAAGGGCAGATACTCCATTTGCCTGCCGTCCTTGGTGGTGGCACTGACCGAATCCACGGAATAAACTTCGTACTCTTTTGGCCGCCGGCTGTCTGCGGTAATCAGATATTCCAGTTGGGTCTGGTCCACGCGCACCGGGTCAGCCTGGTGTTTGAACAAATTCACAACCGGGGTACAGCCGAGCGCAAAGGATTTTGCCGAGATATTATGCTCCAGCTCCAAATCCGAGGTGGTGAAATAAAAATAGAGGTCCAATTGATCGCCGCAGTCGGCGGGCAGGCGGCCGTCAAGGGTGACATCCACGAACATGAATTTGTCCGGGAAGACAAAGAACTCCGTCAGCAAACGGTAGCCCAAAAACGAGTTGGCCGGATAGGGCAAGAGCCCTTCATCGGTGCCAAATCCCACTTGTTTAAGCGCTGCGGTGCCAAGCGCTACCGGTTCTTTGTCGTCGGCGGACCTGGCCAGTACCACTTGCACGCACTGGCCAAAAAACATGTGGTAGAGGGGGTGGCTGTGCTGGGGCTGATCGTGCAGGAACAGGCGGAGTTTTTTGGGCGCAAGCTCACCAAACAGAATTGATGAGTTAAAAGTCTTCAGGCTGATTCTGAGTACGCTGGCGGCACCGCGCACTGCGGCTGAGCCGGGCGTGGAAAACGGCCGGCCCAAAAGTTGGGCGGATTCTATGTGGACTGGCAACAAATCCACATCGTAAACGGTGTTGAAGCAGCAGCGCTCACCCTGAACCGGCGCGGTTTCCAGCAAGGTTTGTTTTGCGATGCTGTAGCGGCTATCCAGCTGCGACTCGTCGGCCTGGAATTGCACAATGGACATGGACGGGATGGGGCGCTGGTAATGCGGGTAAATCACACTCAGCAAGGCGTCGCTGAGTTCGCCAAATTCGTCGTCCAGCTTGTGATGAATGCGCGCATTCAGATAGGCGAAACTTTCAATCAGACGCGACGCGTGCGGGTCTTCCACAGTGTCGCGCTGCAGCCCCAGCCGCCCGGCTATTTTCGGGTGTTCTTCCGCAAAAGCCGAACCCATCTGGCGCAGGTAGGCCAGCTCTTTTTCATAATAGGGAAGTAGCTCATCAGCCATTGGCGGATTCCTCCACGGTGACGGTACGCAGCACCGGTTCCAGCACAGAATCAAACACCACTTCCTGGGGCTCGGGGTCGGCAAAGAGCACGGCGTCTATGCGGAAGCGCAGGGTGCGGTCGTTGGTGTGGCGGCTTTCCGGGAAGTGCACACGCACGGTCTTGAAGCGCGGTTCGAAGCGGCGGATGACCTGCTCTACGGCGCTGGCAAAGTCGCGCTTGCGATCGTGATCCAGCAAATTGACAGTGGCCAGATCCGGCAGCCCGTAGTTCAGCCAACTGTTTTGCACCTCGGTGAAGTGGGCAGCGGGAGACACAACTCGGCAGCGGCTGTTCAGCAGGTTTTCCAGATCACGCCGCACGCTGGCGCGCAATTGCTGCAGGCTGCGTGCGGGACTCAACGCGCGTTCGTCCTGCTGATCGGGGGCCTGGTCCAGCAGGTTATCCAGCAGTGAGGGCCGAATCCCGCCGGACGGGTATAGCTTGTTCATGTTACAAGACTCCCGTCTGCGTCAGTTCGGTAACCAGTTCCAGCTCAGTTACCGTTTGGTCTGTCTGGTAGTGGGGCACCAGGTGCACCACGCAGGCGTAGTGTCCGGGTTTGCCGGGGTGTTCGCGCACCTTGACTTGAGCCTCGCGCAAGGGGTAGCGCGCTTGAGCTTCCCAGTCCAAGTCGTCGCGCGCAGTAGTGTATTTAAACAGCCAGTCGCGCAGGTATTTTTCGCAGTCCAAAGCACTTAAAAACGAGCCGATTTTATCGCGAATCATCACTTTGATGTAGTGCGCAATGCGCGAAGCGCACAGGACATGCTGCATCATTGCCGCCAGCTTGGCGTCCAGGTTGGCGCGGGCGTTGGCCGAATGTTTGATCATGTGCACCGAGGAGTTGCTGTAGAAGGCCGCCCAGGGCGTGCCGTAGCACTGGCACAAAGGAATAAACCCCAGGTTGCTGATGTCGCGCTCGATGGAGTCGGTAATCACCACATCGGTGGCCGGTTTATAGGCCGTCTCTGCCGGGTCGGTGGCAAATGCATCACTGGGCAGGTTGGTGACCAGCCCTCCGCCCACCTGATCACGCGGCACGCCGCGGATATGACCAAACCAGCCGACCGCAGCAAACTCCCGTATCAACAGCCCGCCAAAAGCGTAACAGGCGTTGCCCCAGAGGTAGCTGGAGCGGCGCGTTTTTTCGTAAAAAAATAAACCTTTGTAACTGCCGGGCTGTGTTCTGTAGGGCCTGCGCATCAGGGTGCGCGGCAGGGTCAGGCCCACAAAACGTGCGTCCGGTCGGGCGCGCAGGGCGCGCCAGCGCAGGTATTCGGTCTGCGCAAAGATGCTTTGCAGGTCGATGGGCAAACGCAGGTCGGCGAAGCGGTCCAAGCCGAACAATTCGCTCGACGCCCCGCTGATAAAAGGCGCAAAAGCGGCTGCGGCAATTTGCGACAGCCCTTCCAGTGCTGCCAGGTCGTCGTGGGGATGATTGGCCGAAATTTTATGGCTGATGGTGTAATCACCCAGCAGTGCGCCGTAGGGTTCTCCACCCGGTAAACCGTATTCTTCGTTGTAGATTTTGTTGAACAGCTGACTTTGGTCAAATTCGAGTGAACGGCTCAAATCCTTGACCACTTCTGTCCAGGTTATGTCCAGCACCTTGAGCTTGATGTTCTTGCTGGCGTCGCTTTGCAGGGCCAAATACCAGAGCCCACGCCAGGAAGCTTCCAAAGCCTGGAACCGGGGGTGGTGAATAATGGCGTTCAACTGGTCGTTGATTTGATGATCGATGGCGCTGATCAGGTGCGCGACGGTGTTGCGCAGTTCATCCACACTTCTGCGAGACGCGTTGTCGGCCTGCTTGGATGGCAATGCAGTGGGTCCGGTGGCGGCGTGTTCTGCGTCAACGGGGGAGGAATTTTTGACGATGGCAACGTCCATAGTTGGGCAAGGCTGAAGGTAGAATCCGTTCGAGAAATGCGCGCCCGCAGGGCGCGCATCCTGGCTTTTAACCCGCTTTGGGGATGTTGGCTACCAGGCGCAAGGAAGCTGTCAGCTCTTCCATTTGCAACCAGGGGCGCATCCAGGCAACCGCGCTGTAAACGCCGGGTTGACCCGGTACTTCTTTGACTTCTACCCGGGCTTCGCGCAGCGGGTAACGGGCTTTCATCTCGGCGCTGGCGCCGGGGCTGCCGTTAACGTACTGGTTGATCCATCGGTTGAGCCAGGCTTCCGCTTCGTCGGCTTCCATGAAGGTGCCAATTTTGTCGCGCGCCATCACTTTGAGGAAGTGCGCAATGCGAGCCGTGGCCATAACGTAGGGCAGGCGCGAAGAAATTGCCGCATTGGCGGTGGCGTCCGGGTCGCCAAATTTCTTCGGTTTCTGCGTGGTCTGTGAGCCAAAAAACACGGCGTAATCGGTGTTTTTGTAATGGCACAACGGCAGAAAGCCCAATTTGCTCAGCTCGGCTTCTCGGCGATCAGTGATGCCGATTTCCGTAGGGCACTTCTGGTGCAGGTCGCCGTCGTCACTGACAAAGGTATGGCTGGGAAGGCCTTTGACCTTGCCGCCGCCTTCCGCACCGCGAATGCTGGTGCACCAGCCGTATTCGGCAAAGGACGCGGAAATCACGCTGCCCATGGCATAGGCGGCGTTCATCCAGCAGTAATCGTCATGCTCTGCAGAGGCAGGCGTGCCATCGGAATTGAGGTCAATTTCTTCAAAATCAAACTCTTCGATGGTTTTGGTCATTTTGCCGTAAGGCGCGCGAGCGAGGACGCGCGGCATGGTCAGGGCGACAAAGCGAGAATCTTCGGTCTCGCGGAAGGAGCGCCACTGAATGTACTCTGCCGAGTCGAAGATCTTTTCCAGGTCACGCGGTTTGGACAGTTCTGTAAAACTGTCGAACCCAAACATTTGCGGAGCGGAAGCCGAAATGAAAGGGCAGAAGCCGGCGGCAGCCACGTTGGAGATTTTGCCCAACAAAGAGATATCTTCCGGGTGGGAGGAAAATTCATAGTCGCCGATCAAAGCTGCGTAGGGCTCGCCACCGGCGGTGCCAAACTCGCTTTCGTAGATTTTTTTGAATATCTGGCTCTGGTCAAATTCCACGGCCTTTTCCAGGTCCCGCGACAATTCTTTTTTGCTGATATTCATCATGCGAATCTTCAGGCCGGAGCCGGATTCGCTGTTGCTGACCAGATGGTGCAGGCCGCGCCAGGAGCCTTCCAGTTTTTTGAAGCTGTCCTGATGCATAATGGCCGCCAACTGTTTGGACATCTTGCTGTCGATGGCGGCAATGGCGCGGTTGATGGTGATGGACAAATTTTTGTCCCAGGTCACGGTGCCTTCCAGTGCCTGCTCAACCACGGTTTTCAAGAGAGCTTGCGCTTCATCGCGCGGGGTCTGGCGGGTGGCGCCTATGGCCTGTTCCAGCAGGCTGGCTTCTTCTACAACAGCGCCTGCTTCTGCGCCTTCAAGTAAGGTTTCTTCCTTAGCCATGGCTTATTCTCCTTTGGGGGCGGTTTCTACGCCCAGTTCGCTCGACAGGGAGCCGAGGGCTTCGGTGTTGCTCAGCACATCTTCAAGCACCTTTTCCAGGTCTTCGGAGCGGTCGGCCTTGGTGAGGAGGTCGCGCAATTTGTTGCGGGTCTCCAGCAGTTGGCGCAGTGGCTCAACCTGTTCTACCAGACGGTGCGGCTCAAAGTCTTCCATGGTGTTGAACTGAAGGTTAAGTCCCATTTGCGAGCCGTCGTCGGCTAAGGTGTTGTCTACCTTCATGCGCAACTGAGGATTGATTTTGGCCATCAAATCGTTGAAGTTGTCGCTGTCGATCTGTGCAAACTTGCGCTCTTTCAGCGCTTTCTTGCCCTCGGCATTGTCACCGGAATAATCGCCCATAACGCCCATCACAAACGGAATTTCCTTCTCCTCTGTGGTGCCGTTGGTTTCCAGGTCATAGGTGATGTGTACCCGGGGCTTTCTTACGCGTTTCAGTTTGTCGTGAATGCTGTCGGCCATAGTCCTTTCCTCTGTTAACAAGCAAGTATCAACCCGTGGCATGGCGCCGGGTCAAATCTGGTTGGTGCCACCGTTGCAATTACTGCGGTGGCAGTGAGCCCGGCCATAAATGCCCGGCGCGCCGCAGGTTGCCTTCCTGCGGCAATGAGTCTAGCTATCGGATGCCTCTGCTGTTTCCGGTGTCACCCCGGTCAGCATATTGAAATGCGCCTGCGCAGAGCTGTCAGGGATCAACTCCTGAATCAATTCGTGCAGTGGCATCCTGCCCCATTTTTCAGCTTTTTCCAGCAGGTAGGAAAGCGGGGAGTGGGGTTCTGCTTTGCGAAAATAAGCGGCAATCTTTATCAGTTGCTCAAGTGCTTCTTCGCGGGTTGCGATGGGGCCTGCCGCTCGAG
Organism: uncultured Cellvibrionaceae bacterium; assembly: GCA_964399955.1. GTDB lineage: Bacteria > Pseudomonadota > Gammaproteobacteria > Pseudomonadales > Cellvibrionaceae > CAYNST01. The sequence goes on from CAYNST010000006.1 coordinate 41,256, forward strand.
CTGCGGGTTGGTTTTCCATGCTGGGGCTGTCCGTGTCTTCCGCATCCGGATGCAGGAGTTCGTCAGCCACGGCTTCAACCTCTTCCGGTTCCGGCACCTTGTCCCGGCTCAGGTGCATCACAGCCCCCAGGCATTCTTCCAGAATATTGGTGATGTTGCGAGTGGACGGTGCATCATGCAGGCCGCACAGTTCGTCCAGATTCTGTCCAAGCCGCCGATAGGTTGCAAGGCTCGCGGTCAAATCCGCCCGCAACCGAACAAAAAATTCAACGCTGGACTCGCTGACGGCTTTTTCTATGTCGTCCAAGGAGAAGCCCAGCTTTTGCGAGCGGTCTTCGCGAATACGTTCGTCGGTTTGACGTTGAATGTCCACCGCCTGCTGGTATTGCCAATAGGTGTAGGGGCCGCTGGATTGGCCCTGGGTAATCTGGCAGTTGCGAATAGGTGCAATAAGAACGCCCTCGGCGCCCTCGCCATTCAGGCCGGAAAGGGGCGCAACACGGGTTTCTATGCCGTCTTCATCGGGCATGGGGTAGAGCGCCGGCCAATACTGCTCCACCAGGCCGTCCAGTAGCGCAAACGCTTGGCTCAACCCGGCAAAACCGTGGCGACGCAACAGCGCCTCGGCGTACCAGGAAGCCACTTCCAGGTCTTTACTCTGGGTTGCAATGATCTTGGGCGCAAGCTCCAGCACGGTGCGCCAGTGGTCGTCGGCGGCGTCATTGGAGAGGCTGAAGGGGTTGCTGCGCTCGGCGGTACGCGCCAGGTTGCGGGCGCTTTTTATCTGTTGATAAGAGGATGTTGCGGATACGTCACTGCGCGGGTCGCTGCCGGTGGGGGCAGCCTCCGTAATGGGGGCGAGCAGGGCGTGTAATTCAAAATGGGCAGGGGTTGACATTGTTTTGTCCGTAAATCTTGTCTCGGCGGAATACAGTCCGTGTTCCTCGCTTATGCAGGGAGGATTTACGCGCAGTTTTGCTCAAATTGCAAGCAATTTTTTAGTCGATTCGCGTCGTTGCCAACCGCGACACCCTGCGCGCATTCACGGCCGGCATTTGTACCATAAATTCGTCATTCTTTCACGGCAGGTTCTTTAAATTGGGGTTGGTTTATTACTATACTAGCGCCGGAACTCTGCTGTTGAGGGTTTCGACTCTGCAACGGACGCCGGGAGCCGGGCTCAGCATTGGAGCATTACTTTCAGGAAGAAATTCGTAAATGGCAGTCAAGTTACACCTCGTTAAATACCCGCCGGATGTGGCACCCGCGCAGCTCAGCACCCAGTTTGGCGCCGAGGGCGGTGTCATCGGCCGTGGCATGGACACCGACTGGGTGTTGGCCGATCCGCGCCGCTTTCTGTCGTCCAATCATTGCAGAATTGCCCGGGAAGCCGACCGCTACCTGTTGACGGATCTGAGCACCAATGGCACCTATCTGAACGGCGCGTCCAGCCCTCTCGGCCGTGGCGCACAGGCGGCTCTTGCCGACGGCGATGTCATTGACATGGGTGACTATCAGATCAAGGTCTCCATCGTTGCGCAGGATTGCGGCTATCCGCAACTGCCGTTTGAAGACGCCAAACCCGCGCCGCAACCGTCCGCCGCCTTTGATTCCTTTTCGGCCGACGATCCATTCTCCACGCCCTTTGCCGATGTCATGCCCGGCTCGCTGTCCACCGCAGATCCGCTCCTGGCACTGGGGCAGCCGTTTGATGGCAACAGGACCGATGCGCGGGAGGAGACGCCCGCTCAGTTCGCAACCGACTCCCTGCTCGACGCAGATCCTTTGAGTGAATCTTTTGATTGGCCGGTTGCGCGTGCTCCCGCGTCCGGACTGCCCGACGACTGGGGGGACGATATCAGCATTCTTGGGCAGAAACCCGGCCCGGCGGCGCCCTACGCTTTGGATGAAGACGACGCCCTGATTGCAAGGCAACCGGCAGTTGTCGCGCCAGAGCCCGAGCTTATTCCGCCACCCTCGCCCCGAACCCACGCCGGTGCCGCGTCGGTCAATCCCGATCTGCTGCTACAGGCGCTGGGCCTGGATGAGGCAGCATTCAATGCCCGTGAGGTTGCCGACCTGCAACTTGCAGTGGGTGAAATGGTAAGAGAGAGCCTGGCAGGCATGATGCAGGTGTTGCGCTCGCGCGCCAGCATCAAAAACGAATTTCGCATGAGCATCACCACCATTCAGCCCATCGAAAACAACCCTATCAAGTTCTCCGCCAGTGTCGACGACGCTTTGCAAACCATGTTTGTGCGCAAGAGTCCCGCCTACAAACCGCCGGTAGATGCTGTAAAAGACAGCTTTGATGCAATTGCCGACCATCAGATTGCGGTCATTGCTGGAATCCGCTCCGCCTTTCGGGCGCTGCTGACCCGCTTTGACCCGGCGCTGCTGGAGGAAAATTTCAAGCAGGCCGGCAAGGACAGTGTTCTGCGCGGTATTGGCAAGGGTAAATATTGGAGTGCCTACGAGGACCATTATCAGAGCGTGGTGGACAACATGGAGCGGTCTTTCCAGGAGTTGTTTGGCGATGACTTTGTGCAGGCCTACGAAGACCAACTGGGTAAGCTGGCTCGTGCGCGGCGGCAAAACAAAAACGGTCAGGGTAAAGTTTGATGCGCACTCATTTTTTTAAATTGGCCATTGCATTGTGCCTGACGCTGGCGGTGGGCGGTTGTGCCCGTCTCAACAGTGGCGTGTTTGGTACCTTTAATCTGGACACGGATCTGCGCCTGGAGTTTGAGGTGGCCAGCAATATCAACCCGGACGAACGCCAGTCGCCCAGCCCGGTATTTGTGCGCCTGTACGAGTTGCGCTCCGACAAACGCTTTGCGCAGGGCGACTTTTTTGATTTGTACCATGATGCTAAGGCCGTGCTGGGTGACGACCTGATCAGCTCCAAGGAGCTGCACCGGCTGGTCCCGGGCGAGACCCGCAGCGAGCGTCTGGTACTCAACCCGGAGACCCGCTATGTCGCGCTGTTTGCGGAGTTTTACCAGTATAAGGACGCCCGCAATAAAGTGGTGTTTGCCGTCACTCCCCAAAATGTGGTGCAAAACACCGCGCGCATTCAGATTGAGCGCAACATCATGACACTGCGCACCGCTCACTGACGGGCGGCTTCGGGTAGGCGGCTCAATTGATTACACGGATGATTTATGTCTCTAGAAAGTAAAGTTGTCTGGTCCGAGGGCATGTTCCTCAACCCCCAGCATTTCCAACAACAGCAGCGCTACTTCGAACGCTTCATCGATAACCGTTGCAGTGCACTGCATGCTTACGGCTGGGGTTTTCGCAGTTTTGAGCTGGACCGCCAACTGCAGGCTTTGGGCAAACTGTCCCTGAAAAGCGCAGAAGGCGTTTTCCCCGACGGCACGCCTTTTAGCTTCCCCAGTTGCGACGAATCACCGCCGGTGTTGAGCGTGCCTGCGGATACCAAAGGTGCAGTGGTGTACCTTGCCGTGCCCGTGCGCCGCTCGGGTGGCATAGATGTGTTGCCGGAAGACAGCAGGCAGAGCCTGGCCCGGCACTACATTGCCGAGCAAACCGTGCGCGACGACACCCTGGAAGGCGGCGAGACTCAGGCGGTGCAGGTGGGCAAACTGCGCCTGCGGCTGTTGTTGGACAGCGACGACCTGAGTGGTTACGCCTGCCTGCCGCTGTGCCGGGTGGATGAAATGCGCCAGGAAACCGAAGTGGTGCTGGACGAGCGGTTTATTCCCGCTGTGGTGGACTGCCGGGCCGCCGCTCCCATTGCCGGTTTTCTCTCCGAGTTGCACGGCATGCTGCGCCACCGTGCCACCGCCATTGCCGGGCGCCTGGGCGACGCCCGCCGTGGCGGAACCGCAGAAATTGCCGACTATCTGCTGCTGCAACTGCTCAACCGTGCAGAGCCGCTGGTGGAGCACTTCAGTCAAAGTGCGCGCCTGCACCCTTTGCCGCTTTACGAATATTTCCTGCAGCTTACCGGCGATCTGGCCACCTTCATGACCTCCTCGCGCCGGCCGCCGTCTTTGCCGCGTTACACCCATGGCGAGCTGCAGCAAACCTTCCTGCCCCTGATGCAAACCCTGCGCAGCTATCTGGCTAAGGTGTACGAGCAGACGGCTGTGGCTCTGCCGCTGCTGGAGAAAAAATACGGCATTTATGTGGCCGAGCTTGCGGACCGCTCACTGCTCTCCAGCGCGGTATTTGTGCTGGCCGTGCATGCCGATGTATCCGATGAGGTGGTGCGCACACGACTGCCGGCACAAATGAAAATTGGCCCGGTGGAGCGTATCCGCCAACTGGTCAACGCCGCCTTGCCCGGCATTGCCCTTAAAGCTCTGCCGGTCGCACCCCGGCAGATTCCCTACCGCTCGGGCTACAGTTATTTTGAACTGGAAAAAAGCGGCCAGTACTGGCAGGAAATGAGCCGTTCGGGCGGGTTTGCCATGCACGCAGGCGGCGACTTCCCCGGGCTGGAAATGGAATTCTGGGCCATCCGCCAGTGAACCGTCAGGCTGAAGTCTTATGAACCCAACGGACAAAACCCAGCTGCCGGGCGGCGGTGTAGACCACACCGTGCTGCGCCCCACACCCGGCCGGCGCGGTGCTCCCGCCGACAGCCAGCCCCTGCCGCGCCGCCCGCCCGCCCCGGCGGCGCTGGATGCAGGCCCCGCGCTTTCGCGGCCGGCCACGCCGCAACCCGGCCGCAGCCCCACTCTGGAGCATGCGCCGCAGCCGGCCTATGCTGCGCCGCCTGGTTACAGCCAGTCGCAGGAGCCGCTGGCCAGCCGACTGGACCCCAACCCGCTGACGCGCTCGGCGGCCACCCTGCTGGCCGTGTATCGTCAGACCCGGCACGCACCGCACCACGCCGATGTGGCCGGTCTGCACCGCCGTCTGCAAAATGAGATTCGTCTGTTTGAGGAGAAGGCTCGAGCAGCGGCCGTCAGGCCGGAGATTATTTTGGCGGCCCGCTACCTGTTGTGCTCGGTACTGGATGAGGCCGTGATGCACACCCCCTGGGGCGAAGAGAGCGCCTGGGGCCAGCACACACTGCTAAGCATATTTCACAACGAAACCTTTGGCGGAGAAAAGTGTTTTTTGGTTCTGAACCGCCTGATGCAGACTCCCACAGAAAACATTGATGTGCTGGAGTTGTTTTCCATTTGCCTGGCCCTGGGCTTTGAGGGTAAATATCGCCACGCCGACCGCGGCCGCGACGCGCTGGAGAACATCCGCACCGAGCTCTACCGCTTGACCGCCGTGCACCGCGCCGACGCCCAGCGCGACTTGTCCGGCCATTGGCGGGGCTTGCGCGCCCAAGGCAAACCGCTCATTCACCGCCTGCCCTTATGGGTAGTGGCCAGCGTCTTCGCACTGCTGGTCTGCGCCAGTTTTGCCGCACTCAAGGTGGTGGTGCGCTGGCAGTCGGAGCCGGTACTGGAGCAATTGCAGGTACTGGGGCAATTGCAGGTGTTGGGCCCGGACGCCCCACTGCAGGATTTACCGCACGCGGCGCGCTAGTCGCAGCAAACAGGGATACCCCGCAAGGACATCATGAAACGATTTTTTGCCTTTATCACCCACCCGCTGATGCTCTCCGCCATCGGTCTGCTGGCGCTTGGCCTGCTGATCTGGTTCGTGGGGCCGCAGATCAAGTTTGGCGAGCACAATCGCGCCCCGCTGGGCAGTGAACGGGCGCGCCTGCTGAGCATCATTGTGCTGCTGGCAATCTGGGGGCTGCACAACTTCTGGATGCACTACCGAGGAGTGCGCGCCAACCGCGCCCTGGTGGCGGGTTTGCACGACGATGCGGAGCCCTCCGCTGCGCAGGACCCGAACATGAGCGAAAGCGAGCGCGCGCAAATCAGCGCCCAGTTCGAGCGCGCCATCAACACCCTCAAACGCTATAAATTCAAGGGCGCCCGCGGCAGCAAGGCGCTTTACCAGTTGCCCTGGTATGTGATCATCGGCCCGCCCGGCTCGGGCAAAACCACCGCTCTGATCAACTCCGGTTTGGAATTTCCCCTGGCCAAGGAAACCGGCGGCCACGCCGTGCAGGGCATAGGCGGCACACGCAACTGTGACTGGTGGTTCACCAATGAAGCGGTATTGATAGATACCGCCGGCCGTTACACCACCCAGGACAGCCACCGGGTGCAGGACGGCGGCGCCTGGCAGGGGTTTCTCGATTTGCTCAAGCGCCACCGCCGCCGCCGGCCCATCAATGGCGCCATCGTTGCCATCAGCCTGCAGGACCTGCTCACCCAAACAGAGCATGAGCGCAAACAACATGCACGCGCCGTGCGTGAGCGTCTTGACGAGCTGATGAGCAAACTCAACATCCGCTTTCCGGTTTATGTGGTCTTGACCAAGACCGACCTGGTCAGTGGCTTTACCGAGTTTTTTGCCGAATTCTCCCGCGATGAGCGCGAGCAGGTCTGGGGGGTGTCTCTGCCTGCATCCACCAAGGACGACTGCGTGCAAGCCGTGCAACTGGTAGCAGGCGAACTGGAGCAGTTGACCCAGCGGCTCTACACGCGTCTGTTTGCACGCCTGCATCAGGAGCGCGACGGCCGCCGACGCACCGCCATTGCTGCCTTCCCGCAGCAATTTGAAAACGCCCAGGCCCAGGCGGTGAGTTTTGTGCAGCAGGTTTTTGCCCTGGACCACTACAAGCAACAACCGCTGCTGCGCGGCGTGTATTTTACCTCCGGGGTGCAGGACGGTACGGCCGTTGACCGGCTGATGAGCGCGGTGTCCGGCAACTTCGGTTTTGGTCGCCAACTGAACCATTCGGCGGAATCCAGCGGCAAGAGCTTCTTCTTGACTCAACTGTTCCGCGAGGTCATCTTTCCCGAGGCCGACCTGGTGGGCAGCAATCCCGTCTATGAGCGCACCGCCGTGTGGCTGCGTCGCGCCAGTTATGCCGCCATGGCCCTGCTCACGGTGGGATTGGGCGTGTTCTGGTCCGGCGAGCTGGTGCGCCATCAAAGCTACCTGAGTGCGGTCAGCGCCGAGGTGCAAAACTATCGCAGCCAGCCTGCAGGCGCCGAACAGCCCGCCGAGGCCACACTGCTTGCCCTGCCGGCACTGGATGCTTTGGCGCAGGCCGCACAGATAGGCGAGCATTTGAAACCGACTGCCGCCTGGCGCTTTGGTCTGAGCGACCCACGGGTGGACGATTCGGCCATCGCGGCCTATCGGCAACAGCTAAGGGAGCGCCTTCTGCCACAGCTGGTCTCCACCCTGGGGCAGGCGGTCGAGCGCAGCCAGGACAGCCTGTTGTACGATAACTTCCGCGTTTACATGATGTTAGGCAAACCGGAGTATCTCAGCCCCGAGCGGGTTAGCGACTGGTTTGACGAGCACTGGCAGAGCGCCTGGGCCTTGGAGGCGGATACCCGCAGCCGTCTGGCGTTTCATCTGGACAACCTCCTCAAGCTGCCGCTGCAGCCGCAGGTGTTGGATACTGACCTGGTGCAGGACACCCGCGACCGCCTGTTGGCCGAACCCACCGCACAGCGCGTTTATTCTCGTTTGCGCGCACATCCCATGTACAGCCGGCGGGTGGATATGCTCAGCCAGTTTGGCAACAACGCCCGCAGAGCCTTCCGCCTGGATGCCGAGGCCCGCGCCCGTTTGCAGGTGCCCCTGCTGTTTACCAAGGAAGGGTATGACCATGTTGACCTGTCCGCCCGCTCGCCCCTGCTGGCGGACCTTTTGAGCGAGACCTGGGTATTGGTGGACGCCGGCACGCCGGAGGAAACCCTGGTGGACATGTCCGAGGTGCCGGCGCAGGTAGAGGCGCTGTACATGGCGGACTACATCCGCGTCTGGAGCGACCTTTACCGGCAGTTGGGGGTGGTGGAGTTCACCAGCCTGCAGCACGGCAAAGACATTCTGGCCGCGCTGGCCGACCCCGCCTACTCCCCGCTGGTGGCGGTATTGCGCGTGGGCCGCAACAACACTCAGCTGCGCCCGCCAAAAGACCAGCTTGAAGCCCTGGCGGCCAAGGCACCGCCGCGCGGCGGCCGGGCCGCCAAACTTGCGGTGGGGGCGGCCTTGAACCAGTACGAAGGCACGCCGGTGGACAACCGCTTCGCCGACCTCAACGGCCTGTTTGGCGACAGTGGCGGGGTGGGCACGGTGCTGGATCAAATTGGTCAACTGCACGCCTATCTGGCGGATATCACCTTCGCCCCGGAACCGCCGCAGCAGGCGTTCGAGGAAGCGCGCAAGCGCTTCTCCGGCGGCGGTGGCAATGCCATTACCGCACTGCAGTCCTTCGCCAGTACCGCGCCGGAACCCTTGCGCGGCTGGCTGGACGATCTGGCGCGCCAGAGCTGGAAGGTGGTGCTGGGGGCCGCTCGCCGCCACGCCGCCGACGAATGGCGCGAGTCGGTCTACCTGCCTTACAGTCGCACACTGCAGGGCCGCTACCCCTTGAACCGCAATGCCACTGACGAGGCCACGCTCTACGCCTTCTCCGAGTTTTTCAAGCCCGGCGGCACCCTGGACCAGTACTATCAGGACTACATGGCGCCCTTTGTGCAGGCCCGCGGCGGCTGGCGCAACCGGGTAGTGGACCACTACAGCCTGGGCTTCTCCGGCGAATTTCTGGAGCAGATGCGCCGCGCGCAGAGCATCAAGGACAGCCTTTATCTAGAAAGCCCGGACACTATCAGCCTGACCATGCAGCTGCGGCCCAAGACCATGGATGCGCGGGATGCACGCTTTCATCTGGACATTGGCGGCGAGCGCCTGTCCTACAACCACGGCCCCAAATTCTGGCAGACGCTGAAGTGGCGGGCCGATCAGGAGAACATGCGGGTGCGCATCGCCTTTGAAGATGTGGGCGGCACCCAGTACGACCGCAGTTTTTTTGGCCCCTGGGCCTGGTTCCGCATGCTGGACGCTTCCTACGTGGAAAAAACCGCGCAGTCAGCCACCTATTTATTGACCTTCCTGGCCTCCGCCAGCGGTGGCGAGAGTGACCCGCACAAGATCATTTATGAAGTGAAGGCCAACAGCATTGACAACCCCCTGCGACGGGACCTGTTGAGCGGCTATCACTGCCCCGAGTCAATCTGATGGACAACTCTGTAGGAATTCTTGGCAAATTGCCAATGCACGGCGATTTCGTACAGCGCAACCTGCCGGGGCCGGTGATCAACCTCTGGCACGAGTGGCTGCAGGACTTTGTTGGCAGCACGCAGGAGCAACTGGCGGATGCCTGGCTGGACATCTACCTGACCTCGCCCATCTGGCGGTTTTACCTGTCCCCGGGCGTCATCGACAGTCGTCCCTGGGCCGGCATTTTGCTACCCAGTGTGGACCGCGTCGGCCGCTACTTTCCGCTGCTGCTGACCCGCCCCCTGCCGGCAGACACCCTGGCCACCGTTTTCATTGAGCAGCAGCACGACTGGTTCCGTGCCCTGGAAGACGCCGCACTGGCGGCGTTGGACGGGCAGATGAACGTTGACGGCTTGTTGAGCCGGGTAGCCGAGCTGCCAATGCCGGCCCCTGAACTTGCGGCCTGGCAACTTAAGGTGCCGCTGCGCCAGGGCTTGGTGGTGGAGCAGCACGAAGAGGCAAAAGGCGTGTCTGGCTCGCCCCAGCCACGGCTGTTGCAGGCTTTGATCAATCAATCGTTCCCCAGTTACAGCCTCTGGAGCACCGAGGGTTCGGTGCGGGTGGAGCCCTGTTGCGTCATCAGCGGCGGGCTGCCGCCGCTGGGACAGGCCCCGGCCCTGTTGGACGGCCTGTGGGAACATTGGCAATGGAGCGCACCCTTTGCGGTGTCGGAAAGGAATCTGAAGGCAGAATAATTCATGGAAAGTGTAACAAAGGACGACACCTGCAGGCGCCCAAGAGTGTGGACCTGCAGCGCCAAGAGTGATCGTGGTAAGGTAAGACAAATCAACGAAGATGCCTTCCTGGCCCGGGACGACATTGGCCTGTGGGCGGTGGCGGACGGCATGGGCGGGCACAGTATTGGCGATGTGGCCAGCCGCATGATCATTGACGCCCTCGCCCCGGCCACCGCAGAGCCGCGCCTGAGTGCGCTGGTGGAGAGTGTCGAAGAGCGGCTGTTGCAGGCCAACAACGACATCATTCAGTATTCACGTACGCTGTTTGAAAAAGACGCCAGCATGGGCAGCACCTTGGTCAGCCTGGTGCTGAAGGGGCAGGTGGGTGCGTGTCTGTGGGTGGGGGATTCCCGGCTATACCGCTGGCGCAAGCAGCATCTCACCCAGCTCACCCGCGACCACAGCCAGGTGCAGGAGCTTATAGATCGCGGCCTGCTGGACCCGACAAAGGCCCGGCAGCACCCGCAGGCCAACGTCATCACCCGGGCAATTGGTGCGGATACCGGCTGCTTAATTGACCTGAACGTCTTCAATGCGCAGCCCGGCGATGTGTTTCTGTTGTGCAGCGACGGTCTTTCCAATACTGTTCCGCCCGACGAGCTGGGGCGGCTGCTGCCGTTGGGCAGCGCGGAAGAGGCGGCCTGTGCTTTGCTGGACTCAGCCTTGGCACGCGGCGCGCCGGATAACGTCACCTTGATTGTCGTCAAAACCGCCTTCGGGCCCGCCCCTGTGGCGGTGCAGGCTCCCTGAATTTTATCCTGCCCTCCAGTGTGCGCGGGCAATAACGGCTGTAACCACTGATGATCGACCCGGATCACAACAAAACCCGCCTGGTGAAACCCAAGGGTAACACCGTGCATGCCGATGAGCAGGCACCTACCCAGGTTGAGCGCGGTGCAGACAGCAAAAAAACCGGGCCCGGCCGCCGCAACGACGCCACCGTGCTGGATGGCCGCGTCAGTCCCACGCAAATGGCCGAAGGTGCGCCCACTCAGGCGTTCGGCTCTGCAGCCGCAGGTGCGGGCGCTGGCGGTGCCATGCCGGAGATTCTCAAAAACCGCTTCATTCTGGAGCGGGTACTGGGCGCCGGTGGCATGGGGGTGGTCTACAAAGCCAAGGATCTTTTAAAGGTAGAGGCGCAGGACCGCGAGCCCTACGTGGCCATCAAGGTGCTGGGGGAGGAGTTCCGCTCCCACCCGGAGGCGTTCATTGCCCTGCAGCGGGAATCCCGCAAAACCCAGCGCATTGCCCACCCCAACATTGTGACCGTCTACGATTTTGACAAAGACGGCGACACGGTCTTCATGACCATGGAATACCTGGAAGGCGCGCCGCTTGACCGGCTGATCAAGCAGTATCGCGCCACCGGGCTGCCCCACCGGGATGTGTGGCAGATCCTCAACGGTATCTGCGCGGCCCTGGCCTACGCCCACCAGCAGAACATCGTGCACGCCGACCTGAAGCCCGGCAATATTTTTGTGACCGGGCACAACCTGGCCAAGGTGTTTGATTTTGGCATTGCCCGCGCCGTTGCCCAGGCCGATGTGCTGGAGCCCACTGACGCGCAAAAAACCGGTTTTGTGCTGGCGGGCGCCCGCAAGGGCGCCGACCACACGGTATTTGATGCAGCCACTCTGGGCGCCTACACCCCAGCCTACGCCAGCCTGGAGATGCTGCAGGGCGCGCCGCCGGATGTGCGTGACGACATCTACGCGCTGGGTTGCATTGCCTATGAAATGCTCACCGGGCGTCACCCCTATCAGCGCAAGAACGCAGCCGAGGTTTACAGCGAAGGCCTGCGGCCGGCGCGCATTTCCGGCATTAGCAGCAATCAGTGGCGGGCCATTGAGAGTGCATTGGCCGTCAAGCGCGGGGCTCGGTTGCCGTCCGTGCCTGCCTTTCAGGCGCTGATCAGTCAGCCGGTCAGTCGGTCCTACCGGGGCTGGTTGCTGGCCGCACTGCTGGCCGCCGGTGCGGGTGGGGCGGGGTGGTTCCAGTGGCAGCAACGCGAACTGCCCCCGCCGGTGCCGCCGGTGTCCGAAAATGACGTGCGGGTGGAGATAGAACAGCGCATTCGGGTAGAGCTGGTGCAAAACACCATTAACGCACTGCTGGCGGAGCCCAGCTTTGACGAGCGTTGGCAGGATCTGCTGTGGAACGAAATGCAGAACCTGCACGCGCTGGTAGGGGAAACCGGCGAGCCGGTACCGGAGCTCAACCGGCAGATTCTGCAGCTTTACGTGCAGCAGGCCGAAGCTATGCTTGAGGAGCAGGCCTTTGAGCGCGTGGCGCAATTGCTGCAGCGCGCCGAGGTTTACCAGGCAGAGCCGGACGAGCTGCAAGCTTTAAACGATCGGCTGCAGGCGGCCATTGCACAACAGACCGCCGAGGAAGCCGAAGCGCGCGCTGCCCGCCAGCAGCAGGAGGCGCGCCGGCAGGAAGCGCGCCAGCGGCAGCAGAACGAACAGGCCTACGCCGCCGCACTGGACAACGTCAATGAACAATTGAGCTGTAAAACACCGGTCGCCATGGAAGACCTGGCCATCGCGGTCAAGCGCCTGCAGGCGGTCAACGCCCAGGCTTACAGTGTTGCGGAGAACAGCATTGTCCAGCGGCTGGCGGGTTGTATTCGCACCCTGGCCACCGCGCAGCCGGAGCGCGCCCGCGTGCTGCAGCAGGAAGCGCTGGCACTGTTCGGCAACCACCGAGAGCTGCAGGGCATCACCATCGCCGAAAAAGACCCCTGCAGCCCCAAACTTGCAGGGCTTGGCGCACGCAACAAGGGCGCCAGGTGTCAGGACAGCTGGGCCGGCGGCGGCCGTGGACCGCAGCTGGTGGTGATCCCCAAGTCGCCGCAGTTGGCAAGCTTTGCCATTGGCCGCTACGAAGTCAGCGTGGAGGACTTTAACGAATACTGCAGCGCCGCCGCCAACTGCCGGCCGCTGGCAGGCGACCCCACTCTGCCGGCCACCGGGTTGTCGGTTCAGCAAATTCAGGCTTACCTGCAGTGGCTGAGCGAGCGCAGCGGCCACACTTATCGCTTGCCCAGTCGCGAGGAATGGCAATACGCGGCGCGCGCCAACAGCCAGAACCTGCCGTCCAATCGCATTTGCCAGCTGAACACCCGCGGGCTGCAAATTGGCGGCGCACTGGTGGCGGTCAATCTGGGCCAGCAAAACCCCTGGGGGCTGATCAACTCCGTCGGCAATGCGCGCGAGTGGGTGCAGGCAGGCGCAAGCCACCGCGCCATGGGCGGCTCCTTCGCCACACCCATGGACGAGTGCTCGGTTGCCACAGAACATCAGCCGAACGCGCAGGGCGACGGCGAAACCGGCTTCCGTGTGGCGCGTGAGCTTGCTGGCGTGCAGTAAATGCAACGCTTCAGCTCACGCCCAGATTTGCGCATAACCGCGCTAAAAAATGGTCCCCATCCTGTCAGGAACAGGATGGAACGCCCGAGAGAGGCGGCCCCGTAGGGTGCAGCACAGGAAGTGCGCAATATTTACAGTTGTAAACTCACATTTTTCGCCTTGCTCTACACAAATCTGGACGCGATCTGAACAGTCACGGAATGAGCGGACTAGGTAAATAACAATAAGGATGTGGTATGAACGACATTAATTTTTCCGCGCTTTTGCGCAATCTGGTGGACGCCTATGCGGACCAGCGCATCAGCCGTGTACAATACCTTACTCAACGCCGCAGCCTGCTGGACCGCATTGACCGGGAATTCAACGGCGCGGCACCCGAACCCGAACCCTGCTCCGAGCAAGATGATGCCGACGTTACCTGCCCTGTTGCAGGTTTCCGCCGCGAGTCAGCCGACGCGTCTGTCCAGGTTCACCAATCCAGTAATAACCAACAGTAAACGCTCAAAGCAGCGATCTGCATTTATCACCACAACCGCAGTGATCAAGGGAACCATGTATGTTTGTTGTTGAATTTTTTCAGTCCGGCGGGCCATTCATGTACGCCATTCTGGCGGTGTTTGCCCTGGGCTTTGCCATTGCCGTAGAGCGCTACGTGGTGATCTCGGCAACCCAGGTAAAAACCCGCAGCGTCTGGCGCAAGCTCACCCCCATGCTGCGCGCCAAGGATGTCATGCGAGCAGAAATGTTGCTGCAAAGCCAGACCACGCCTTTGGCCCGGGTGCTGCATTACGGCTTTGCCAAACTGCAAAAAAATGCTAAACGCGAGGCGGTGGAATCCGCCATGGAAGAGGGCATCATGGAGGTGCTGCCCGAGCTGGAAGTGCGCACCCACTACCTGGCAACGCTTGCCAACATTGCCACCCTGCTGGGGCTGCTGGGCACCATCATCGGCCTGATTCAGGCATTTACCGCCGTCGCCAGTGCCGACCCGGCAGAAAAGGCCGACCTGCTCTCGGCCAGTATTTCCGTGGCCATGAACACCACCGCCTTCGGCTTGATCGCCGCTATCCCGCTTATTTTGATTCACTCGGTACTGGCCACCAAAACCACCCGTCTGGTGGACCAAATAGAAATGGCCACGGTGAAATGCCTGAATTTGGTGACTGACGATCAGTAGGCTGAATAACTCATGAAACTGCGTCGCAGAAAAATGCTGCAAGAGACTGCGGAGCTGAACATCACCGCGTTTTTGAACCTGATGGTGATCCTGGTTCCCTTCCTGCTGATCACTGCGGTTTTCTCGCGCATGACCGTGCTGGAGCTGAATCTACCGGGCCTGGGTGAATCCGCCGCCGGTGATGAAGCGCCGGTCAAGCTGGAGCTGCAACTCTTGCTCTACCCGGACAACCTGCAACTTCGCGATGCCAATATGGGCCGCATTCGCGAATTTGCCATCGAGGACGAAACCATCAACTGGCGCCCAATCGTGGAGGTGTTGCTGGAGATAAAACGTCGCTTTCCCGAGGAGCAGGAAATAGCCCTGCTGCTGGACCGCGCCGTGCCCTACAGATTATTGATCGAGGTCATGGACCATGTGCGCAGTGCACAAATAGTGAATTTTGCCGCGCTGGAAGAAGTGGAGCTGTTTCCGTCGGTGTCGGTGGGGGATGCGCCGCCGGCGGGTGAGCAGCCGGACGAAGATGTGAGCCTGGACGCCCTGCCCGGCGCGCAAATTCCTGCCGAAGACGGCGAGGAGACAACGGATGCAAACTAAATCCCGCCGCGCACGGCGCATGGAGCGGCACCATCTGATGCGCAAGGGTTCGTCACTGAATCTGGTGTCGCTGATGGATATTTTCACCATCCTGGTATTTTTCCTGTTGGTGAATTCCTCCAACGCGCCGCAGTTGCCGGATCAAAAAGATCTGCAACTGCCCACCTCCATTGCCCAGGCCACGCCCAGGGAAACCCTGCTGCTGGCGGTGACCCCGGAAAGCCTGTTGTTGCAGGGCCGGCTGATTGCGCCGGTGGCTGAATTGCTGGAAGACGAAGAAGACATTATTGGCCCGCTGCTGCAGGCGCTGGAAAACCGCCAGGCGCCCGCCCAGGACGATACCGGCGAAGAGCGCGGCCGGGCCATCACCATCATGGCGGATGAAAACCTGCCCTACGATCTGGTGCGCAAAATATTGGCCACCTGCCAGCAGGCGGGTTTCACTGAGATAGCCTTCGCTGCGCACCAGAAGGCCAGGCCCACAACAGCGGAATAAGGCGAGTGTGCACATTGTTTGACAAGCTTCTATTGCAGCAGAGTATCGGCCACCGCCGGCGGCAGGCTCCGCGTTTGCTCATCGGTATGCCACCGCGATGACTGAGGGGACTAAACGCGCAATGCAGCCGGCAAGCTACGCCCAATTGGCCACCCACTGGCAGCCCGGGCAAAACAACAGCCGCGTGTTCTATATTCTGGCCACCCTGCTGGTGTTGCTGGCGCTGGCGGCGGGCATGGTATTGTCGCGCATGCCTCTGCCCGAGCAGCCCGACGCCGGCCCCACCAAGGTGCCGGAGCGGGTTGCGCGTTTCATCGCGCAAAAAGAACAGCCGCCACCGCCGCCACCTCCACCGCCCCCGCGCGCGCAACCCAAGCCCGCCGAGCCCACACCCCGGCCGGAAGCGCCCCGCGTGGTGCGCCCGCGCGAGGAACCCAAGCGGGAGCCGCTCACCGACAGCCAGGCTCGCGCCCGGGAAAAAGCCGCCACCACCGGCCTGCTGGCACTGTCCAACGAGCTCAGCGAGCTGCGCGACACCAGCGCCGTGAGCGCCCAGGTCAACCGCAACCTGCGCAGCCGCGACGGCGACCGCCAGGCCGCCAGCCACAACGCCGAGCGCCTGACGCAAAACATTGAGCGCGGCAGCGACGGCGTGGACGCCAGCCAATATGCAACCGTGGCCGGCAGCAGCGAACTGGCGGCCCACGACAGCGCCGAGGTGGACGCCGCCCTGGCCGCACGGGCAGGCGCGGATGGCCCCGCCGGAGACGCAGGCGCGCGCAATGACCGCGCCCGCTCCCAGGAAGAAATCACCCTGGTCATCGACCGCCACAAAAGCCAGCTGCAGTCCCTTTACAACCGCGCCCGCCGCAGCAACGCCAGCCTGCGCGGCAAACTGGTGCTCGCCATCACCATCGCCCCCGACGGCCGGGTCACCCAAGTGGAGGTGGTCAGCAGTGAGCTGAACGACAAGGCCCTGGAGGCAAGCCTGGCCGCCCGCGTGCGCAGCTTCCAGTTTGGCGCCAAGGATGTGCAGACGGTGACGGTCAATTACCCCATTGAATTTCTGCCCTAGGAGGCACTCTGGATATGCCCTCGACTCCGCAAGAGCGGTATAGGGGGCGGGGTAGCTCCTGCCAAATCCGCGTGCGTACAAAAAATTACAATTTTGCAAGCGCGCGGAACAAGCGGTTGCCTGGTCGGCCCAACTCCGTTCAAAGTCAAAGCATTGGCTTTCTCCACGGTTTGCGTCAAGTTAAAGCTGACAGCGAACCAGGTCGCTTACTGCAAAATGTCGCCGTCACAGCCGTTTGAATTTACCCTTGCCTGTGGCATAATCGCTGCGCAGAAGCGCCATCAAGGCCACGCTTTAGCAACACGCTTGACCGCCGCCAGGTTGTCAGACAAGGAGTGAAACGGATATGAATGTCCATGTGTGCATGTCGCGCCCGGTGCGCGTTCTGAATTGTTCTACAGGCTTAGCCGGTGTTGCTGACGAGCTAAACAGTCACCCTTCCCGAAGCATTTTTCCAAGCAGGTCTCTGACCCTCTTGCTGTCGTCTGCGTGGGCAACAAGCGGCGTTTGCCGGCAAATTGCTCGTGTCTGCGCAAATTGGCGTCGCAGTTCGCGCAAAAGGTCACTTTTTGCACCTTTGGCAATGGGATAAGCCTGGTTAATTGTTGTACGATGCGCGACCTCTGCACTGGCTGAACACCAGCCCCTGTTGCGTCAATCGGCAGCGCCCCGCGCAGACAACCACTGGTTTCAAAGCCGCTTGTTCTCCGGAATTTCATTTACAGCGATGTTTGGCAGGATCTACCCCTATGAAAGCAACTCGATCTGTTTCATCCAAAACCCTTCTTTCTCCGCGCAAAGCCCTGTGCGTTGCCATCGCCACCCATGTGCTCATGAGCGCACAGGTGCAGGCCGCGCCCAACAACGGCGTGGTGGTAGGCGGGGAGGGCAGCATCGAGCAGCTGGGTAAGGAGACTACCATCAACCAGTTGAGTGACCGGCTGGCCATTGACTGGGACAGCTTCAACATCGCCGCCGATGAGCGGGTGCAGTTCATTCAACCCAGCCACTCGTCCCTGGCGCTCAACCGCGTCATCGGCAACGACGCCAGCCAAATCCTCGGCCGCCTGGACGCCAACGGCCAAGTGCTGTTGGTCAACCCCCACGGCGTCATATTTGGGCAGGATTCAGTAGTCAACGTCGGCGGTCTGGTTGCCAGTGGCCTGGATGTCAATCCACAAGACTTCATCAACGGCGACTTTGTCTTTTCCGCCGTGGACGGCACCGACGGCATCGTCATCAACAGCGGCCTGATTCAGGCGGCCTCCGGCGGGCAGGTGTCTCTGCTGGGCCAGCGGGTGGAAAACAGCGGCCTGATCAACGCTCATCTTGGCAGCGTCACCCTGGCGGCCGGCAAAGAAGCCGTGGTCACCTTTGACCCCCGCGGGCTGATCGGCGTGCGCGTCAGCAAAGAAATTCTGCAGGAAGAAATTGGCCTGGACGCCGCAGTCAGCAACAGCGGCCAGATCAACGCCGAAGGCGGCCGCGTACTGCTGACAGCCAGCGTCAGCGAAGACATCTTCACCCGCGCGGTCAACGCAGGCGACCTGCGCGCAGATACCAGCGTGGTGGTGCACGACGACGGCAGCTTTACCCTGGGCGGCGGCGCCGATGTAGTCAACACCGGCGAGCTGAACGTCGCCGCCGACAGCGGCGCAGGCCAGGTGGCACTGCTGGGTGAAAACGTCGAACACAGCGGCAGCATTGCAGCGGCCGGCAA
>CAYNST010000007.1:0-59350 GCA_964399955.1 uncultured Cellvibrionaceae bacterium
TTCCGGTACCCTACCCTTACTCAGAGGTGGGTGATCCGCTTTATCATACGTCCATCTTCCTCGAATACGTCCAATTGCAGCAGTTGCGCTCGGTCTTTCAGTAGTTCCTTGATCCGCGTCACATCCTGTTCAAGTACTTTGATTGTGCCGTGCAGCAGGGTAAAACCATCACCCTCCATCGCCAGATCCAGACTAAGCTTTTGCATGCGCAGCCCCGCCTCGGTGTTGGAGACGCGCCAGCCCTGACTGGTCATAAACTCCTGCCACTGTGACAGGCTCAGATCAGATTCCAAACTTGCCAGTACTTTCAGCATCGGCCGGGTCCCCCGTTTAAGAAAGTGAAAAGCATAGCACTGCTTTACCCATTCTTGGGTTGACTTGCAGCCCCGCCTTGTAATACTGTACAAAAAAACAGGTTATACGAGGGTGGCACTATGGCAGTAATCGCTGTATGGCAATGCGATCGGGACGGCAGTATGTTTCAAAACAAGAAAGATGCAGAAGAATACGACAAGATGCTAGAGCTGGCGGAAAACATCACCGCCGTTATTGACCAGCACATAATGGGGGTGGCCAGTGAGCATAGCGAGGCCATTGGCCTGTTGCTGGCTCACAATCGCGACGCTCTGGCAAGAGCTTGCAAAGGCAAACCGGAGCTTTTGCTGGAAGAGGTTCAGACGGAAGCAGATTCCAAGGTAACCGCGATCAAAGCCAAAGGTTGATGGCGCGTTTTTGCCCCAATCTCCCATAAAATCCCGTACAATCGCGCCGGAGTTGAAGGCGGCCCCTGGCATGTCTTTGTTACCCGTATTGTCAGTTTGTAAAGGTTTTTATGTCGGATTTTGTTCCTGGTCAGAGATGGGTGGTGGATACCGAGCCCGAGTTGGGTTTGGGAGTGGTTATGTCCTTGGATGGTCGTGCAGTGACCATAGCGTTTCCCCAAGCGGAGTGCGAACGGCTTTACGCGCGCGGCAAAGCACCGCTTACCCGCATTGCTTTTGATGTGGGCGATCAGGTGCAGCTAAGCGACGGCCGCAGTGCGCAAATACTGAACGTACACGAGCACGGCGGGCTGCTGATCTACGACATTGGCGAAGAGCAACTGGTGCCGGAGAGCAGCTTGGGCGGCGCCATCAAAATGAATCAGCCGTATTTGCGGTTGATGACCGGTCAATTGGACAAAGCGCGCTGGTTTGCCTTTCGCAGGCGCCTGGATGCCGCCATGGCCCGAGTCTGGCAATCACACTTGGGCGGGCTGCTGGGAGTGCGCGCCTCGTTGATTCCTCATCAGCTGTATGTGGCGGAGCAAGCCTGCGCCCGCGAGCGGGTGCGGGTGCTCTTGGCCGATGAAGTCGGCCTGGGCAAAACCATTGAAGCGGGCATGATTCTTACGCGCATGTTGCGTTTTGAGCGGGTGCAACGCGTGCTGATACTGGTGCCGGACGCCTTGCAGGTACAGTGGTTGGTTGAGCTGATACGCCGTTTCAGCGTTCGGCCTGATATCTACCTGGGGGCCGAACATGACTTCAGTGACGGCCAGATCCAACTGGCGCCGCACGCGGTGCTGGAGCAGCCGGACTCGCTGCTGACCGCTCAGCAGTGGGATATGGTCATTGTGGACGAGGCGCATCATCTACAGCCTGGCACAGCGGCCTTCACGCTGTTCCAGACGCTTGCTGAAGCCAGCCCGCATCTGGTTCTGCTCTCTGCTACACCCGAGCAACTGGGACTGGAAAGCCATTTTGCACGCCTGCAGTTGCTGGATCCTACCAAGTTTGTATCTTTGGAGCAGTTTCTTGCGGCGGAGCAGCATTACGGCGAGCTGAACCGGAAGATCAAGGCGCTGCCGGAAAGCCGCGAGCAATTGCTGACACAATATCAGGCGGACCCTTCGCTCTCGGACCAGCAGCTGATCAACTGGCTGCTCGACTGCCACGGGCTGGGGCGTGTCATGTTCCGCAATACGCGCGCCTCCGTACAGGGTTTTGCCGGACGAGAGGTGGCGTGCCATGAAGTGGCCGACGACGAGTGGGAAAGCAAATTTGAATGGCTGGCTCAGTGGGCAAAAAGCCATCCCAGGGAAAAGGTCCTGGTCATCGGTCACACGGTTGAGCAGGCCCGCGCCTGCGAAGACTTCTTGTGGCGCAAGCACGGCATAGATGTCGCGTTGTTCCACGAAGAAATGGATCTGATAGAGCGCGATCGTGCAGCGGCCTATTTCGCGGACATGGAGCAGGGCAGCATGATCCTGGTCTGTTCGGAGATTGGCAGCGAAGGGCGAAACTTTCAGTTCAGCAGCCACCTGGTGTGCCTGGATCTGCCTGAGCACCCCGACCTACTGGAACAGCGCATAGGCCGTCTCGACAGGCTTGGGCAGGCGCGCACGGTCTGCATCCACGTTCCGTTTGGCCGCAACTCCGTCACACAGCAGCGCCTGAACTGGCTGCACCACACCTTGAACTGTGTCGCCCGCCAAAACCCTGCCGCCAGCGCGGTGCACGACCGCCTCTGGACGGGTGTTCGCGACTGTGCCGACCCTGGGCAGCGGATTGCGCTGGAGGCAGAAGCGCAGGCCGAGTCCCAGCGGTTGCAGGCCGAAATTCAAGCAGGTCGAGACGCACTGCTGGAGATGAACAGCTGCAGGCAGCCGCAAGCGGACCTACTGACTCAAAAAATTGACGAATTCGAAACCGAGTCTCCCCGTAATTTGGTAGAAGAGGCGGCACAGTTGCTGAATTTCTACTTTGAAGAAACGCAAGGTGGCGCCTATTCGCTGCTTCCCACCACCGATATGTTGATTCCGGCCCTGCCGGGTATTCCACCGGAGGGCGCTGAAGTAACCTTTGACCGCGAGCTGGCCAATGCCCGCGAGGATGTGCTGTTTTTATCCTGGGATGCGCCTTTTATAATCGGTCTTTGGGAGATGTTGCAGCATTCCGACCTGGGTTCTGCCTCTGTTGCTTTGCTGCCCCACAAGCAGTTGCCTGCGGGCCAGTGCCTGTTAGAAACCTGCTTTAGCGTCTTGATTCAGTCTGGCAGCGCCAAAGACTGCTGGCCGTATCTGCAGGCCTTGTCGGTGCGGGTGCTGGTACTGGATATCAGCGATAAAGACCTGTCTGCGGCCTTGCCAGAAGACAGCCTGGCACAGACGCTCAAACCTGTTGACAAGAAGCTGGCACGGCGAATTATTCACTCTCGCAAGGAGCAGATTCCCGGCTGGTATCATCGCGCAGAAGCTTTGGCCGCCAAACAGAAATTCCGTCTGGTGGACGAGGCAGTCGAGCAGGCACGCCAGTATTTTTCACAGGAGGTGCAGCGGCTGAAGCAGCTGGCGGCTAACAACCCGAACGTTTCCGAAGACGAAGTGCTTGCCTTGGAGGAGAAGTCCCGGCGGGTACAGCGTGCACTGGCCGAGGATGTACAATTGCAGTTGGCTGCGGTGCGCCTGATAGTGACCACAGAAGCGCAGGCCTGATCAGCACAAGTGGAGTGCTCGCATCAGGTTTGCGCCCCGGCGGAATTGATCATCCCGCCAATTGTACGTTCTTGGGCGGCAACTGCTGGACAAAATGTTCGCAGCGCTTGATCCAGCCGTGCAATTGCTCATCGCTGATCAGGGCTTCGGGTTCAACGTAGACAAAACCCTTCAATGGCTTTCCGGTGTAATTCATGATGCTGACGTGCATGTCTTTGAGTGCGGTGGCGTAGTGGCGGGGCCCTATTCTGGCCATTAAGCGGTGATCGCTGGCGCCAACACACATGTTGCCGTTAACCATAAAGGCCAAACCGCCCATCATGGTTTTTTCACTGACCTCATCGCGACTGGAAAAGTACAAACGCAGACGGGCAGCAAGTGCTTCGTCATAGGACATGCTTATCTCCTTATTGGAGTAGTGTGACGGCTGCTTGTGCTGCAGCCGGACTGCGGCCGTTTCCGCCCCCCTGTTCGCAGCTGCTCTTGACTGGGCTGACCGCACGCACCAAGGGGTGAAAGCGCAATACGCCAGGCCTGCCTTTAATGCATATTGCCTGTGAAGAGGGCCGCGCCCTTATTATTGCCCCCTGCTATGAATACCGGCCAATTGCCATTGCTTTGTAATTATAGCTGCTCTTGGCGTAGTTCTCCGGCATTGTTTCAGGTCTGAGCGCTCTTTGGCAAATCGTAACTGTTCCGCTCGTCCCGTGGCTGTGCATATTGTGCAAAGGTTAAACAAATGCCTCGGCCGTATGTTAAGCGCATTCGCTCCCCTGCGCGTAACATTCCGGTAGCCCGCGACAGGGCGCAAGCAGTTTTTTCTTGTGCAAGGCGGCCAGGCGAAGGAGCAGGGCAGATGCAGAACCCACATCAAGCGCAATTCAAACCAGAGCTATTCCGCCAGGCGTGCCTGGTGGGCGGTGAGTGGATACCGGTTGGCGGCCAAGCGGCTATTGAAGTCGCCAACCCTGCCAATGGTGAAATTATCGGCAGGGTACCCAGCCTCGAAAAAGACCAGATAGTCACAGCTGTGGAAGCCGCCGCCGGCGCATTGCACGACTGGCGTACCCGCCCCGCGCAGGAAAGAGCGGATCTACTTTATCGTTGGTATCAATTGCTGTTACAGCACAAAGAGGATCTGGCTGCCATCATGACCCTGGAGCAGGGCAAGCCCTTGGACGAAGCCCGCGCAGAGGTTGACTATGGTGCATCTTACCTGCGCTGGTTTGCCGAAGAGGCGCCCAGGGCCTACGGCGATACAATTCCCGCCAGGTCTGCCGGCCAAACAATCCTGGTAAGCAAGGAGCCCATTGGCGTTTGCGGCTTCATCACGCCGTGGAATTTCCCCAATGCCATGCTAGCTCGAAAGCTTGGCGCGGCGCTGGCAGCGGGCTGTACGGCGGTCGCCAAACCGGCCGAGGCAACACCCTTTTCCGCGCTGGCCTTGGCCTACCTCGGCGAACAAGCCGGCCTGCCCGCCGGAGCAGTCAATATTGTCACCGGCAAGGCCTCACTGGTGGGTGACACCCTTACCCAGCACCCCGCTGTGCGCAAACTGAGCTTTACCGGCTCCACCAAAGTGGGTCGGCTGCTTCTGGAGAAAAGTGCGCAGCACCTGCAAAAAGTAACTCTGGAGCTGGGCGGCAACGCGCCCTTCATTGTTTTTGACGACGCAGACCTGGATGCTGCCGTGGAGGGGTTGATAGCGGCAAAATTTCGCAATTCCGGGCAAACCTGCATCTGCGTCAATCGCCTCATGGTGCAAAGCGGCGTATACGACGAATTTGTGGCCCGCTTGAGCAACGCGATAACCTCCAAGCTGGTGGTGGGCGACGGTTTTGCCAAAGGCGTAAATCTGGGGCCGCTCATAAATCGCACGGCGGTGGAAAAGTTCAATCAACACCTCAGCGATGCGCTGTCGAAGGGCGCGCAGCTCATCTGCGGCGGGCCGGCAGACAGTGACAATTTCGTGCAGCCCACTTTGCTGCGGGATGCGACCTCTGAGATGCAGTTTTGCCAGGAAGAGACTTTTGCTCCGCTGCTGGCTGCCATCCCGTTCGAAAGTGAAAGCGACGCAATAATCATGGCCAACGACACCCCTTATGGGTTGGCTGGCTATTTTTACGCCCGCGACGTCGGCCGGGTCATGCGGGTGAGTGCGGCCCTGCAGGTAGGCATGGTTGGTGTGAATGACACCGCGCTTTCCAACGCAGCGGCCCCCTTCGGTGGCGTCAATTATTCCGGGTTCGGGCGGGAAGGCTCCAAGTACGGTATGGACGACTATCTACAGCCAAAGTACATTCTGTTGGGAGCGTGATGCATACAGACCGCCACCTGCCGGCTTGCCGCAGGGTGGCTCAAAGCAACTTGGCGTAGAGCTGAGAATAGGCTGCGCCACCGTTGTTCTTCAGTGCATTAATAGCCTGCGCCATCAGTTGGTCTGCCCTGGTTGGCCCCAGGTATTCGCAAAAAGATATATAAAATAAGTTAATTATCTTGCGCAGGTCAGCCACATCCACCCGTGCTGCCAGGAAGGGTTGTTTTGGGTTGTTGAGCCAGCGAGTCATCTTGTTGCTGAGGTCAATGGTTATGTCCAAATTCGGCAAATTGCGGGACACAAAGGTTATTATGTCGTTGCCGATGGGTGACGCCACTAGACTTAACCACTTATTGACAAACAACTGAAAGGCTTCAAGTTCTGGCATGGGCGCGTAGTTTTGCGCCGTGGCTGCCGGGCCGCGCTTGCGGAAGGCTTCCATGGCTGCAGTTGGATCCGGCAACAGCTCAGCGGCAGGTTTCAGCATGCTGGACAACAGCGCAACCAGCAGTTTTTTGTGCTCGATATCGGGATTGATATCCCGCACCACATCGGCAACAAAATAGCGCACAGAAAAGGTAGGCGTACTCGCGTAGCGGGTTTCCCAAAGCAGCAGGGCTTCAAAAATCTGCGCGTCTTGCAGGAACGGCCGCAGGCCGGTATACAGCGCTCGTTTCTTTTGAATAGTTTCCAAATTGCTCATGCCTTGAAACCACGGTTGTCTAACGCTCTACGCCTTCCAAATTCTGCTTGGTATAGAACGAAGATTGATTGAACTCCGGGTAGGCGACTTCGGCGTGCTCGGTGAAGTCCAGCCCCCTTTGTTCGTGCAGGGGATCTGCTCGCAGTCCATACAGCAAATCGATGAGTTTGAACGCCAGAAACGCTGCGCCAAATGACCAGGCAAAACAAGCCAGCACACCCACTAGCTGAATCACCAGCGTGTTGATGTTGAACAGATCGCCGGCAACAAACAGGCCGGCGCAAATGGTGCCCCAGGCGCCGGCAACGGCATGCACAGATACTGCACCCACCACATCGTCCAGGCACATTTTCAGCAGGCACTTCTCTGCAGCCCAGGCCAGAGCGCCGGCGCTCAAACCGGTGACCACGGCGAAGGGGGGGCTCATGGTGGCGCAGCCTGCGGTGATGCCAACCAAACCGGCAAGGCTGCCGTTGACGACCGTTGTCACCAAAATTGGATTGTTTTGCAGGCGAGCCAGTACCACCGCACCGATGGCGCCTGAGGCCGCCGCCAGCTGCGTATTCAGGTTTATCAAGCCCAGGTCCACGTTTGCGCCCAGGGTGGAGCCGCCGTTGAACCCGAACCATCCGAACCACAGGATAAAACCACCCAGAGCCACCAGGTTCAAATTGTGTCCCGGCAAATCGCGCGGTTTGCCGCCGGGGGAAAATCGCCCCAATCTTGGACCCAGAACAATGATCGCCGCCAGCGAGCACCATCCGCCCACACTGTGAACCACGCTGGAGCCAGCAAAATCAATGAAGCCCAGCTCCGCCAGCCAGCCGTCGCCTGCGTAGTAACTACCCCAGGCCCAGCTGCCAAACACCGGGTAGATTATGGTGATAATCACAGCCGCTCCCAACAAATAACCACCAAACCGGGTTCGCTCCGCCATGGCACCACTGGTTATGGTGGCCGCAGTTGCGGCAAACATGGTTTGAAAAAGCAAAAAGCTGTAGTCCCAGGACGAGGCCTCAGTCATTGCAAATCCGCTGGTTCCCAACCAGCCGCTGGGATTGGCGCCAAACATCAAGCCAAAGCCCAGCAACCAATACAGCAGCGAGGCGATGCAAACATCGCAATAATTTTTCATGACCACGTTGACGGAGTTTTTACTGCGGGCGCAGCCGCTCTCCAACAGCGCAAAGCCTGCCTGCATTAGAAAAACCATCGCGCTGGCGGTGACCAACCATACCGCATCAAGCTCTTGCTGCGACTGCGCGTTGGCGCGTAGGGGCAGAAGCAGTAAGGCCGAGGCGGCAGCCAAGAAAGGCCAGGAGACGGTCATAGAGCGGGTCCAAACAATCAGGTAGTTGTTCAACTCGCAACGGCAAGGTCTGTGCCAGCTACCCAGTGAGCACTTTCTAGCATGACCTTATAGGGGAATAAGCGGCTTTTGCCGCCGCTTGGCGGGCAAATTGTTCTGAAGAATTTCTCAAGGCTGCGGCAACACGAGTGGCATCGCCGGCCAAGGTGAGGCACCATTCAAGTGCGGCAGGCTGCACTTGTCTGTCAGTTTGCTCCAATTTGGTGCCGGCCGCGTCGAAGGCTAAAAAAGGGGCGGGGGGACGCACCCTAGATGCTGCAACGCAAGCGTTCGTTTGACAGCACCGGCCTAAAAAAAACCGAACGGCGTTGGGGGACGCCGCCCGGAAAAGGCTGCGTGTTAAATTACGCGGGGTGCAAAAAAATGGATCGAACGATCAAGCTAAAGTATTGATCCCGAGCTTGTGTCGGGGCAGGGCGCGGCGCCAGGCGGGCCTTCACAAATCCGCCTCTCGGCCCTGGTGGGTTTCGCATAGACCCGCCGTTTCACGGTCTAACAGCAGATCCTGTGAGCATTCGATTACGGGTCAGCCACAAAAATGTGAAGATGCGGTTTTGAAAGACCACTATTCTCAAACTGATAGCGGGCAGTCTGCGCCTGGACTGAATGGATGTCTCTAACCCGTCAAGCAATTTGCCCGGTGGTGCGCACTCGTCGTGAGCCCTTGGGCGCCTGAGACCGGCGCGCGGCGGCCCGCAGTTCTGTTCGTTTGTCAATTATGTTTTTCAGCGCTATCAATAAACCGGCTACCAGAAATGCCCCTGGAGGCAAAACAGCCACAAGAAAGCCGGGATAGCTGGCGCCAAATAGATTAACTTCAGCCTCTCGGGCCCAATCGCCCAACAATAAATGCATGTTCGCAAACAATGTTCCGCTGCCAATGATTTCGCGTATGGCGCCAATAGTGACCAGGACCGCCATAAAACCCAGGCCCATCATCAACCCATCAACGGCTGCAGGCACTACGCGGTTTTTGCTGGCAAATGCATCTGCGCGGCCAAGGATGACACAGTTGGTGACAATCAGCGGGATGAAAATACCTAGAATGGTGTACAACTCATAAGTGAAGGCCTGCATCAACAGTTCCGTGCAGGTGGTGAATGCCGCAATGATCATTACAAAGGCGGGCAGACGAACAGCGTCGCTCACAGCACTGCGGATCAGCGATACCGCAATGTTGGAGCCGGTAACCACCATAAGGGTGGCCAAACCCAAGCCCAAGGCATTGACCACCGACCCACTTACTGCCAGCAGGGGACAAAGACCAAGCAATTGCACCAGCGCCGGGTTGTTCTTCCATAATCCGTTATGCGAAATTTCTTTGTAATTGACTGAGTCGCTCATTGCGGGGACCCCTCGTGGGATTCATAGGTTTTTTCGGCTTCAGCCGCAAGCTCGGCCCGGTACTGCTGAACAAACTGCAGCACTTCTTTTACCTCGCGCACCACTGCTCTGGGGGTGATGGTGGCGCCGGTAAACTGATCAAATTCACCGCCGTCCTTTTTCACTTTCCAATTATCCAGACTGGGGTTTTGCAGGGACTTCCCGTCAAAGGAGGTGATCCAGGGGCTGCGCGACAAGTCGATTTTGTCTCCCAGGCCCGGCGTTTCTTTGTGGCTGAGCACCCGCACGCCTGCAAGGGTGCCGTCGGTGTTGACGCCCACCAGCAGGCTAATGTCGCCACTGTAACCGTCCGGAGCCACGGTGGGGAGGATATAGGCAATCGGCCGGCCGTTGTTGCGCGCCACGTAGATCAGGCCGTCGGACGCCAGCGCATCCGGGTCCAGCACTACCGCGCTCAGGGCCAAGGTATCGTTGAGCAGGTCGTTGTCCAGACGCCCTTCCGACACCACCTCAAACAAGGCCCGCTGAGCCGCTTGTTGTTCTGCTGCGTCTATCCTTGCGGCTGTTGTTTGATAGGTGGCAGCAATCAGGCCGGCGGTTGCCAAGGCAAATGCGCCGAGCAGCAGGCTGTTGCGGGTGATGGATCGAGCAATCATTGGCTACCTGGGGGTGTGTTTGGTGGTGGCTTTGGTTGTCTTGGTGTGACCGTAGGTGCGCGGCAGGGTGTAGTAGTCAATAAACGGCGCTGCAAAATTCAGCAGCAATACGGCAAAAGCCACGGCGTCCGGATAGTTTCCCCAGACGCGAATGACAAACACCAGTGCACCGATGGCCGCTCCAAAAATCAGGCGCCCCCGGTTGCTCACGGCCGAGGACACCGGATCGGTAACAATGAAAAAAGCTCCGAACATGGTGGCGCCGGACAGCCAGTGGAACAGAGGAGAACCGGCACTTTGCGAACTGCCGTTATCGTAGAAAATGGCTGCCAGCAATCCCAGGCTCAACAGCATGGCCACCGGAGCATGCCAGGTGAACACCCGCTTGAACAGGAGGTAACCTCCGCCCGCCAGAAAGGCCAGGTTCACCCATTCCCAGCCACTGCCGGCCAGCCAGCCCCGGACAAAAACCGGCTCGCTCTGATACAGGCCATCCACTGTCATGCCACCGCGCTGCTTCAACACCTCCAGCGGCGTGGCACCGGTGTAGCCGTCTATGGGGGTGCCAAACCAGATCTTGCTCAGCGCCTCGGTCATCGATGGGCCGCCGTCGGTCAACAGCGCCTGCGGTGCCGCCCATTGGGTCATTTCCAAGGGAAAGGAAATGAGCAGCACCACATAACCCACCATGGCCGGGTTGAACGGGTTGTAGCCCAGCCCGCCGTAGAGTTGTTTGGCCACTACAATGGAAAAGAACAGGCCCACCGCCAGTAGCCACCAAGGCGCGTAAGGCGGCAGGGCAATGCCCAGCAGGACCGCCGTTACCAGAGCGCTGCAGTCCCGCAAGTAAAACAGCACGGGCTTACCCCGCAGCCGCAGGGTAGCTGCCTCAAAGGCGAGGGCGAAAGCGGCTGCCAGGATAATGTTCAACAAGGTGCCGGGACCAAAAAAAGCCGTCAGCGCCACCACACCCGGCACACAGGCCAGCATGACTTGCTGCATCACACCGGCGGTTTTGGTTGCGGCGTGAGTGTGGGGTGAAGTGATGCGGATGAAGGCCATGGCGTCGTCTTAGACAAGGGGGCGTCAGCGCGCCCAATTAACGTTCAAGGTCGGCCAGATGGGTCTTGGCCGCGCGCAATTTTTCTTCCAGTTTGTCCACAGACCCCTGCAGGGCCTCTTGCTGCTCGCTGCCTTCGGCCTCAGCCAGACGCTGCCGCGCTTTATGGAGCCTGGCATCCAGGGAGGCAATCTGCTGTTGCTGTTTTTCTATCGGCGACATGGCGGCGGCTTCAACCGCCTTGGCCTGGGCCCGGGCTATGGCTGCGGCGGCACCATCCAAATCGTGCGGATCGGCCGGGGCAGTGGCCGCGGGCGATGCGGCCAAAGTTTTCAGTTCGGTCTGTGCTTCTGCCAGTTTGACGCGCAGTTTTTCCACGCCCTGTCGCAAGGCATCCACGGTAGGCGCTGCGCTCTGCTCGGCTTCCTGCAACTTCTGCCGGGCGGTGGCCAGGCGTTTTTCCAGGGTCTCGACGGACTTTTGCTGCGCTTCCAAAGGCGACATGCGCAGCTTTTTCATCACATCCTGCATCGGCGCCGAAGGCGCTGCCTCAGCGTTGTCGCCGCGCCCAAGCGCCTTGAGCTTGTCCTGGCTGTCCAGCAATTTGATTTCGGCCTGTTTCAGGGATGCAGACAGCTTTTCGGCTCGCACACTGTCGCTTTCGTCTCTGAGTTGCTCGCGCAGGCGGGCCACGCGCATCTCGGCGCTGGTGTGAGCGCGCTCCAGCGCCTCGCGTTGCTGCTGCGGGTTGTCATCGGCGCTGCGGGCCTGTTTGGCCATGGCCTCTTTTGCGGGTGACGGCCTGCTGGTCTCAGCCCCGGGTTTCTGTGCCGCCAGTTGTTTCTTGGCTTCCTCGGCGGCTTGTTTGCGCGCCAGGCGCTTGGCTTCTTTCTCCAGCTCGGCCTTGTTGATGCGCGCTTTGCGTTGCTCAAAGCGGACGCGAGCGCGGTCGGATTTGATTTTATCAGCCGTGGCCTGGCGAATGGCGCCCTTGGCGGCCCGATAGTACTGCACCAGTGGGATGGCGCTGGGGCAGACAAACGAACAGGCGCCGCATTCGATACAATCAAACAGGTTATGGTTTTGCAGGCGGTCGTAGTCCTGCGCCTGGGCATACCAGTAGAGTTGCTGCGGCAACAACTGGGCCGGACAGGCCTCGGAGCACATGCCGCAGCGGATGCAGGGTTGCGCAGGTGGCGGCTCGGGCATTTCACTGTGACTTGGCACCAGGATGCAGTTGGTGGTCTTGACCAGCGGCACATCCGCACTCTCTATGGCAAAGCCCATCATGGGCCCACCCAGAATCAGCCGGGCAGCCCTGTCATTGCGCAATCCATGTTGAGTCAAAATATGACTGATTGGGGTGCCGATGCGCACGCGCACGTTGCGCTGGCGGGTGAGGGCATCGCCAACCACGGTGGTGACTCGCTCAATCAGGGGTTCACCGTAGCGCAGTGCACGCCAGGCTGCGTAGGCCGTGCCCACGTTCTGCACCAGCACCCCGATCTGTGCGGGAATGCTGCCGCTTGGCACCTCCTTGCCCGTCAAAATCTGAATGAGCTGCTTTTCACCGCCGGAAGGGTACTTGGTGGGGAATACCGCGATCTCCACCGGCGTGCCCTGCGCTGCCTGCTGCAAGGCGGCAATCGCTTGGGGCTTATTGTCTTCAATGCCAATCAGGATGGTGGGCGGTGAGCCGACAATGCGCGCCAGCAATTGCGCGCCGGCAATGATATCCGCTGCATGCTCGCGCATCAGCATGTCGTCTGCCGTGATGTAAGGCTCGCACTCGGTGCCGTTCAGAATCAGCGTGGTGATTTGGCCGGCCTTGGGGCTCAGTTTGTCAGCGGTGGGAAATCCCGCACCGCCAAGCCCGGCAATACCGGCTGCGCGAATGCGGTTGACCACCTCGGCAGGCTCCAGTGCATCCACATTGTCACAGCCGACCAGTTCCACACTGCGGTCAAGCCCGTCGGCAACAATCACAATGCACGGCGCGCTCAGACCGGAGGGGTGCGCCACGCGGCGGTCCTCTATGGCCACTACTGCGCCGGAGGTGGGCGCGTGCAGTGCAGCACTGAAAGCCCCGTTGGCCTGGGCAATCAACTGTCCTTTCAGCACTTGGTCCCCGGGTTGAACCACCGGGTGCGCAGGCGTGCCGATGTGTTGGTTCAGCGGCAGCACAAATTCGTCGGCCAGCGCCATCTCGCCAATCGGCTCCTGGACGGACTGGAGTTTGTTCTCGGGGGGATGGACGCCGCCGTGAATGTCCCAGATCTTTCTCATGCCGCTTGCCCTTGCCGCGGCGCGCGGTCAGTTGCAATGATGCCGTGGGACAAACGGGGCATTTCCCAGGTCCAGTCTTTCAAGGTGGTGCCCACCGGTATCATGTCGATACAGTCGACCGGGCAGGGCTCAACACACAGGTCGCAGCCGGTGCATTCGCTGGCAATCACCGTATGCATCTGCTTGGCGGCGCCGAGAATGGCGTCCACAGGGCAGGCCTGCAGGCACTTGGTGCAGCCGATACACTCGTCTTCACGAATGAAGGCTACTTTTTTTTCGTCGCTCGCCTCGCCGTGCTCGTCGTCCAGGCTGGGCGCTTCCACGCCGAGCAAGTCGGCCAGGTTATTGATGGTGGCTTGCCCTCCGGGAGGGCATTTATTGATCGGCGCACCATCCGCTATCGCCTGCGCGTAGGGGCGGCAGCCGGGGTGACCGCACTGCCCACACTGAGTCTGGGGCAGCAGGTGGTCTATCTGCTCCACCAGCGGGTCGCCCTCTACCCTGAAGCGCACAGCGGCAAAGCCCAGCACCGCACCAAACAGCGCTGCCAGGCCGCCCAACGCAATCAGCGCAGACAGGATCGGGAATTCAAGTAACAGCGACACCATAAGCTACACCAGTCCGGCAAAACCCATAAAAGCCAAAGACATCAAACCTGCGGTGATCATGCCCACGGCCGCACCTTTGAAAGGTTCTGGCACATCGGCCACCGCCAGGCGTTCCCGCATGGCAGAGAAGAACACCAGCACCAGGCTAAACCCAAGGGCCGCACCAAAGCCGTAAAGCGCGGAGTGGGTAAAACTGTGTGCTCTGTTGGTATTTTGCAAAGCAACACCCAGCACGGCGCAGTTGGTGGTGATCAGCGGCAAAAACACGCCCAGTACCCGATAAAGCAAGGGGCTGGTTTTTTCGATGAACATCTTTGCAAACTGTACTACCGCCGCTATGACCAGAATAAACGCGATAGTGCGCAAAAACTGCAGCCCAAGGGGCGCCAGCACAAAGTTGAACACCAGAAAGCTGCAGATGCTGGCCAGTGTCAATACAAAAGTGGTGGCCGCACTCATGCCTATGGCCGTTTCCAGTTTGCTGGACACCCCCATGAAAGGGCAAAGCCCCAGAAACTGGGCCAAAACGAAATTGTTGACCAGAACCGTACTGATCAGAATGATGAAAAATTCCATACCATCTCGATGAAGGATTCAGTGGTCAATGAGCAACAGTAAACCGCATCCAACGGGCTGAGTGAATGCGATATTACGGATAACGGTAATCTACTTAGCCGCTAAGCGGGGTGATTATGACCGCTTTTTCCGGTTAGCGAGCTGCGCCGCATAAGCCAGCCTGGCCTACATGACGCGCATGCCCGGCTTTGCACCGGCGTGAGGTTCCAGCAGAAAAAGATCCTTGCCGCCGGGGCCGGCCGCCAGCACCATGCCTTCGGATAAGCCAAATTTCATTTTGCGCGGTTTGAGGTTGGCAACCATCACCGTGTGCTTGCCAATGAGTTGCTCAGGCGCATAAGCACTTTTTATGCCGGCAAATACCTGGCGCTGGCCGATGCCTATGTCCAGGGTAAGGCGCAGCAGTTTGTCGGCACCGTCCACATGCTCGGCATTTTCAATCAAAGCAATGCGCAGATCTACCTTGGCAAAATCGGCATATTCTATCTCCGCGCCAATGGGCTCCAGCGCAACTGACTCGCCCGCCGCCGTATCGGCCTGCGCGGTTGTCGGCTCATCCTCCTTGCTTGCCGTCAGTAGTGCTTCCACCTGCTTGGCGTCAACGCGCTGCATCAAGGGCTGGAACTCATTGATACGGTGCTGCCCAAGCCACTGCGGCGCCTGGTGCCATTCAAGCCGCGTGTTGAGGAAGGCTTCGGCGGCTTCGGCAGTGCGGGGCAGAACGGGCTTCAGATAGGTCATGAGTACGGCAAACAGGTTCACCGCCAGGGAGCATACCGCCAGCACTTGCTGCGCCTGCTCGGGGTCCTTGGCCATGGCCCAGGGGGCTTTGGCGGCAATGTACTCGTTGGCGGCATCCGCCAGCGCCATGATTTCGCGCATGGCGCGGCCAAACTCGCGCGCCTCGTACAACTCGGCAATAGGGCCGCTGGCATTCACAAACTGCTGCCACAGTTCCGGGTTGTCCATCTCGGCGGTCAACTCACCGCCGGCTTTGGCTACAAACTTGGCCGAGCGACTGGCAATATTGACCACCTTGCCCACCAGGTCCGAGTTAACGCGGGCGATGAAATCGTCGAAGTTCAAATCCAGGTCGTCAACACTGCTGTTCAATTTGGTGGCGTAGTAATAACGTAAATATTCCGGGTTCAGATGCTGCAGATAAGTCTGCGCATTGATGAAGGTGCCGCGGGATTTCGACATCTTCTTGCCGTTCACGGTGACAAACCCGTGGGCACACACCTTGGTTGGGGTGCGGAAGCCGGCCGATTCCAGCATGGCCGGCCAAAACAGAGCGTGGAAGTTGATGATGTCCTTGCCAATGAAATGGTAGACCTCGGCGGTGGAGTCTACTGCCCAGTAGGCGTCAAAGTCGGCGCCGACGCGGTCGCAATAGTTTTTGCAACTGGCCATGTAGCCGATGGGCGCATCCAGCCAGACGTAAAAATATTTGCCCGGCTCGCCCGGTATTTCAAAACCAAAGTAGGGCGCATCGCGGGAAATATCCCACTCCTGCAGGCCCGAATCCAGCCACTCAGCCAGTTTGTTGGCCACCTCGGTCTGCAGATGACCGGCGCGGGTCCACTGCCGCAGAAACTCGGTAAATTGCGGCAGGCGGAAGAACAAATGTTTGGACTCCTTGGCAATGGGGGTGGCCCCGGACACTGCGGAGCGCGGATCTATCAATTCCATCGGCGAATAGGTGGCGCCGCAGGCTTCGCAGTTGTCGCCGTACTGGTCCGGCGCCTTGCATTTGGGGCAGCTGCCCTTGATGTAGCGGTCGGCCAGAAACAGCTGTTTCTCCGGGTCAAAGGCCTGCACAACGGCCCGCTCGGCGATGTGGCCGTTGGCCTTCAACCGCCCGTAGATGAGCTCCGCCAGGGTTTTGTTTTCTGCGGTATGGGTGCTGTAGTAGTTGTCAAACCCGATGCTGAACCCGGCAAAGTCGCGCTCGTGCTCGGCCTGCATCTGCGCAATCTGTTGCTCTGGGCTGATGCCTTTTTTCTCCGCCGTCAGCATGATGGCGGTGCCGTGGGCGTCGTCGGCGCTGACGTAAACACAGTCGTTGCCGCGCAATTTCTGAAACCGCACCCAGATATCGGTTTGGACAGCCTCTACCATGTGGCCAAGGTGAATGGCGCCGTTGGCGTAGGGTAGGGCACTGGTTACTAGAATTTTTCGCTGATTGGCCATATCGCGGGAGCACACCTTCAACTTGCTGGATTCGTTGACAAAGGGCGCTGCGGGCAGCGCCAAAAATTGGCGCGAATCATACCAGTTTTGCCCTTGCTGCGCATGCGGTGGGGCTGCGCCTTCGCAGGCGGCCCATTCGCAGGTAGAATGCCTGCTCGCCCACCTATTGCCGAGCGCCTTGTATGTCCATATTTTCACTTCCAGAACAGCAGAGCCTGGCGGATGCGCTGGGACGCATAGCGTTACCGGATTGCAACGGTCTGTCCGCCAAAGATGCGGTGACCGCAGTGGATACCCGCAACGGCAAGCTGGCCCTGACGCTGACGCTGGGGGTTCCTGCCAACAGCTGGGCAGAGGCCCTGAAAGCCGAGATCGCCCAGCAGTTGCAGCCACTTTATGCCAACCCGCAAATCACCGTTGAGTGGCAGGTTGTGGCCACGCAACCGGCCAATAGCCGCACTCAGGTCGCCGGCGTCAAGAACATTGTAGCCGTAGCCTCCGGCAAGGGCGGCGTTGGCAAGTCCACCACAGCGGTCAACATCGCCCTGGCGCTCGCCGCCGAGGGCGCCACCGTGGGCGTGCTGGATGCCGACATCTACGGGCCCAGTCAGGCGCAAATGCTGGGCGCGGCGGGTAAGCGCCCGGAGACCACATCGCCCACCACCATGGCACCCATCATTGCCGCCGGCGGCATACAGATGATCAGCATGGGCAACCTGGTGACCGAAAACACCCCGATGATCTGGCGCGGCCCGATGGTCAGCGGCGCCCTGCAGCAACTGCTCAACAGCACCCAGTGGCAAAACGTGGATTATTTGATTGTCGACATGCCGCCGGGTACCGGGGATATCCAGTTAACCCTTGCGCAAAGTGTGCCCGTGTCCGGCGCCGTGGTGGTGACCACACCGCAAAGCATCGCGCTGCTGGATGCCAGAAAAGGCATAGAAATGTTCCGCAAGGTGCAGATTCCGGTGCTGGGGGTGGTAGAGAACATGGCCACCCACACCTGCAGCAACTGCGGTCACGAAGACGCCGTGTTTGGTACCGGGGGGGGCGAGCGCCTGGGTGAAGAATACGATGTGCAACTGTTGGGACGCCTGCCGCTGCAGGCCAGCATTCGCGAACAGACCGACAGCGGAGTGCCGCCGGTGCTGGCGGAGCCAGGTTCGCCCGTCAGCGTCACCTACCACCGCATCGCCCAGCGCATGGCGGCGGCGCTGTGGCAGATGGCGGCCCAGGGCCAGCAGGCCCCGGAAATCAGCATGAGCGACGACTGAGCGCGGCGAGCGTCACCCTTGCATATGTTTGCAGGGCGCCTGCAGGGCGCCACCTCTGGTGCAATTTCTTAATTTATGGAGCAAGAAACTATGGCGATCAAATCCGATCGGTGGATACGCCGGATGGCGGAATCCTCAGGCATGATCGAACCTTTTGAAGCGGGACAGGTGCGCCACGGCGCCGACGGCCAGCGGCTGATTTCCTACGGCACCTCCAGCTACGGCTATGATGTGCGCTGCGCCAACGAATTTAAAATATTCACCAACGTTCGCTCGGTGACGGTGGACCCCAAGCACTTTGACGAAAACAGTTTTGTGGATGTCACCGCTGATGTGTGCATTATTCCGCCCAATTCTTTTGCCCTGGCGCGCACCGTCGAGTATTTTCGCATACCGCGCAATGTGCTAACGGTGTGCCTGGGGAAATCCACCTATGCCCGCTGCGGCATTATTGTGAATGTCACGCCGCTGGAGCCGGAATGGGAAGGTCATGTGACGCTGGAGTTTTCCAACACCACGCCTTTGCCGGCAAAAATTTACGCCCACGAAGGCGTAGCGCAAATGCTGTTTTTTGAGAGCGACGAAGTCTGCGAAACTTCCTATGCGGACCGCCAGGGCAAGTATCAGGGTCAGCGCGGTGTTACCTTACCTAAAACCTGAGCGGGCAAATCTGTGACTTCTGCGCCTCACCCCAACATAGGCATCATTGGCCGTATCTATTTTGCTGCGGTCCTGCCTTTTTTTGGCGCGGCAGCGGGGCCTTGGCTGCTGGGCAGTTTTCAAGGTCGCGAAGTGCCGGTATTTCTGCTCTGGTCGTTTACGGTGTTAACCTTTACTGCGGCGGGTTTCTTGGGTGCCCAGTCTCTGGCACCCACGCGTCTGCTAAAAGCGCATTTGGCCGTTGCCCTGGGGCTGGTGGCGGTGGGCCTGCTGACGGTGCTGTTTGCGGAATCCGGCCTGGGGTTATTTGCGGCCACTTTGATACTCTTGCTGCTGCAGTGGCTCAATTTGGCCTGGATGCAGAAGACGTCTCTGTGGGCGCGCCTGTCGGTCGACTGGGCTAAACAGCATCACCGTTTTGTCTGGGTGGTGGTGGCGTGTCACATGTTGGTGGCATTCAATCAACTGGAGGTTATCCGGCGAGCGTCCATGCCCGCCTGAAGGCACATCCACGGCCCCCATCAAGGCTTGCGGGCGCGATACTGCTCCGGTATTTGTTCAGAGGAATGAATGGCCGGCATCAGCTTGCGCAACAGGCCGTCGTTGATGTCGTAGATCCACCCGTGTATGGACAACTCCTGCCCCTGATCCCAGGCGTTCTGCACAATATTGGTGTGCGACACATTGGCTACCTGTTGTTGCACGTTCAATTCGCACAGCAAGTTGACCCGGTCGCGCGGCTCTTCGATTTTGACAAAGGCCTCGCGATTATTGAAATACACATCGCGTATATTGCGCAGCCAGTTGTCCACCAGGCCAAACTGGCGGTCGCCCAGTGCCGCCTGCACGCCGCCGCAGCCGTAGTGCCCACACACGATAATGTGCTTTATTTGCAATACTGACACGGCGTAGTGCAGTACCGACAGGCAGTTCAGGTCTGTATGCACCACAGCGTTGGCGATATTGCGGTGAACAAACAACTCGCCCGGCATCAGGCCCACTATTTCGTTGGCCGGGACGCGGCTGTCCGAACAGCCGATCCACAGGTATTCCGGAGACTGTTGTTTGGCGAGTTGTTCAAAAAAGCTAGGGTCTTCTGCCTTGATGTTTTCCGCCCACTGGGCGTTGTTTTCAAACAGACGAGTCAAATCTTTCATGGCTTGTGCTGACCTGTGCGAAGGTTAAGGGTTTGCCCTGCTGCGCGCGGCAGTATAACGAAAGCTGTTTTTAAATGTTAAGCTTCGCGCCTTTGGCCAAAGCCCTGACGTTATGCAAACGCTTTACTGGCACGACTACGAAACCTGGGGCACAGACCCCGGCATCGACCGGCCGGCGCAATTTGCCGGCTTGCGCACCGATGCGGATCTGAACATTGTGGGTGAGCCACTGGTGATCTATTGCCAGCCGCCGGAGGATGTTCTACCGCACCCGGAGGCCTGCCTTATCACCGGTATAGCACCGCAAAAGGCGTTGCACGAAGGGCTGGTGGAGGCAGAATTCATTGCGCAGATCCATGCCCAACTGGCGCAGCCCGGCACTTGCGGCCTTGGTTACAACTCCATCCGCTTTGACGACGAACTGACGCGCTATACGCTTTACCGCAATTTCTACGACCCCTACGAGCGCGAATGGAACCACGGCAACAGTCGTTGGGATTTGATTGATACAGTACGGCTTTGCTACGCCTTGCGTCCGGAAGGGCTGAACTGGCCCGTGGACGAGGCGGGCAAACCCAGCTTCAGGTTGGAGCGTTTGACCCAGGCCAACGGCCTGATTCACAGCGCGGCCCACGATGCCCTGTCGGATGTAGAAGCCACCATTGCTCTGGCCCGGCTCATCCGCTCGGCCCAGCCTGCGCTCTACAACTACGCCTTCGAGCATCGGCAAAAGTCTGTGCTCGCCGGGCAAATCGATGTGCAGGCCGGCAAGCCTTTGCTGCACATTTCGGCAAAATTCCCCGCTGAAAACGGCTGTGCGGGTTTGGTGTTGCCCCTGGCCTGGCACCCCACCAACAAAAACGCGTTGATTGTGGTCAACCTGTCGGCTGATCCGGCGGATCTCATCGGACTGGACGCAGACTCCATAGCCGAGCGCGTCTTTTGCCGTGCGGATGACCTGCCGGAGGGGGCTTCACGCATCGCCCTGAAGCTGATTCACCTGAACAAATGCCCCATCCTGCTCACCCCCAAACTGTTGACCGATGCTGCCGCCCACCGGCTTGGTATTGACAAGACGCAGTGCGAGCGCCATTGGCAGCGCCTGCTGCAGCACGATTTGCAGGCCAAGGTGCAGCAGGTGTTTGCACTCAACGAATTTACTGCTCGCAAGGATGTGGAGTGCCGGCTTTACGACGGCTTCATCGGCCGGGCAGACAAAAGCCAAATGGCCAGGGTGCGCAATGCCAATGCCGAAGCGCTGGCGCGCGAGCAATATGTGTTCGAGGATGAGCGCTTAGGTGAATTGTTGTGGCGCTACAAGGCGCGCAACTTTCCGCAGGCGTTGTCGCCTGAAGAGCAACAGCGCTGGCAGCAGTTTTGTTACAACCGGCTGAGCAACGGCGATGAAGGCGTGCTTTCGGTAGCGGCGCTGCAAGAACGGATTCGCCAGATTGATGCAGAGCAAGACCTCAACAAGGATCAGAAGATCGTGCTGCGCCAGCTCTATCGCTACAGCCTGGATCTGGCACAGAAGTATCAGTTGGGACGCAAGTGCAGCTGGTAAGCCGGCTGACTCGGAAGCGGCTGTTCAGCCGTCCGCTGGGGGGGTGGCTGCAGTGAAATCCGTTTGCGTTCACGGGGGGTGCCGCTACAATAGCGCCGCACGGTCGAACTAGGGGGTGGTTGTGGAATTCGCGGGTAAACACATTCTTTCGGTGGATCAATTCGAGCGCCCCGACATCGAGCGCATTTTCGCCGTTGCCGACTCCATGGCACCCTACGCCCTGCGGCAAAAAGTCACCCGGGTGTTGGAGGGTGCCATCCTCGGCAATATGTTTTTCGAGCCCAGCACCCGCACGCGGGTCAGTTTTGGCTGCGCCTTTAACCTGTTGGGCGGCGAGGTGCGTGAAACCACCGGTTTCAAGAGCTCGGCCATTGCCAAGGGCGAATCACTCTACGATACCGCCCGGGTTCTGTCCGGCTACAGCGATGTCATTTGCATGCGCCACCCCTCTGCCGGCGCGGTGGCGGAGTTTGCCGCCGCCAGCCGGGTGCCGGTCATCAACGGTGGCGACGGTGCCAACGAGCACCCCTCCCAGGCGCTACTGGATCTCTACACCATTCGCAAGGAGTTGGTGGGCCGTGGCCGTGGGCTGGACGAACTGCGCATTGCCATGATTGGGGATCTCAAACACGGTCGCACGGTGCACTCCCTGTGTCGCCTGCTGGCCCTGTTCACAAAGGTTCACATAGTGCTGGTCTCGCCAGCGGAGTTGGCCATGCCCGAGGAATACGTGGCCCTGGCGCGCCAGGCCGGCCACGCCGTCACCGTCTCTACCGAGCTGTTTCCCAGCATCTCCAAGGTGGATATTGTCTATAGCACCCGCATACAGGAAGAGCGTTTTGCCAGCAAGGAAGAGGCGGACTTATACCGTGGGCGCTTCCGTCTGAATCAGGCAATCTACACCCAGTACTGCGAACCCAATACCGTCATCATGCACCCATTGCCACGGGATTCGCGCTCGGATGCCAATGAGCTGGACAACGACCTGAACCACAACCCCAATCTGGCTATCTTCCGTCAGGCGGACAACGGCCTGCTGGTGCGTATGGCGCTGTTTGCGCTGGTGCTGGATGTGGTAGAGCTGGTAGACAGGCACGCCAAGCCGGTGCACTGGTACCACCAGCGCTTTTGATTAATCAGCTCATTCCGTGCCTGCGTGGCCTAGACGATAGTCTCAGTGCGCCAGTAGCAGCGCCTCCACCTGGCGAACCAGTTGCCGCCGGTTCAACGGTTTGCCAAGCCAGTAGCTAAAGGGGCGCAGCGCGTTGCAGGCGTCCGGCTCCTGGCCGGAGCCTATGAAGATGATGGGTATGTGAGAGGTGATGGAGTTTTCCCGCACCGCCAGAGCAGCGCTGAAGCCCTGGCCGCCGGCCAGGGCTTCATCAATGATGACCACATCCGGACGGTTGCACATAGCCAGTTCGGCAGTCTCATCAATGGTATGCGCCTGCAGCAGCGCGCACTCGGTTGTTAGTCGACCTTCCAGCAGCGAGGTCAGCACATTGTCCAGTTCCGCCACCAAAACCAAGGTTTTGGGGCTGAAGGGTTTAATGGTCACCCGATTGCGACCGGCCGTTTTGGACGCGTAAAGCGCCTGATCGGCGGCATTGACCTGATCCAGCATGCGCGTGCCCGCAGTGTAGGCCACCACCGCTCCGCCAATGCTGACGGTGATGCGGTTTTCCGGTGGCGAGGCGCGATGTTTGATGTCCAGGGCGGCCACGTTCGCGCGAATACGCTCGGCCACGTGCAGTGCGCCTTCTTCCTGGGTGTCTGGCAGCAGCACTATGAACTCTTCGCCGCCGTAACGCGCCAACAGGTCGCTCGGGCGGCTGAGGCTCTGCTGGATGGTTTCAGCCACGCGTTTTATGCATTCGTCGCCGGCCAAATGACCATAACAATCGTTGTAGGCCTTGAACTGGTCAATGTCGATGATCAGCACCGCCAGGGGTTCCTTGCTGCGGGCGGCCAATCGCCACTGCTCGGCGGCGCGTTGTTCAAAGGTGCGCCGGTTGTACAGCTTGGTCAGGCTGTCTCGTTCGCTGAGCACCGTCAGTTCAAGATTGAGGCGCGTCAATTCGTCGCGCATCTCGGTGATGCGCTGCATGGCGCGAATTTTGGCAAGCAATATGGCTTCGCTCACGGGCTTGATCAGGTAGTCGTCGCCGCCCACATCAATGCCACGGCGCAAGTCCTGTTCTTCACTCTTGCCGGTCACAAAAATGATAGGCATCCAGGCGTCCTGACTTTCGCGAATCAAGCGAGTGGCTTCAAAGCCGTCAAGGCCCGGCAGCTCGACATCCATGATCACCATATCTACCGGCGTACGGTCAATGATCTGTAGCGCGGCCTCGCCGTTTTCGGCAAGTATCGGCTCGTGGCCGGCACTGCGAATACAGTTGCACATGGCGTAGCGCACGGTTGAACTGTCTTCTACCAAGAGGATTTTCATGCTGGGTCAGTTGACCGGGGTCCTGTACTAAGTCGATTTATGGCGGCTAATATATCATATCGGCGCGCAGTTTCCCGCATGGCATCTCCAGTCCTGGTCTGGGCAGCCGCTGCAGGAGCCGGTAGAAATCCAGGACGCTTTTCGGTATGTTTATGTGCCTTTATCCTTCAGCCTAATCCGAATCTGATCAGTTTGCGCCCAAATTTGTGCATTGCAAGGTAAAAAATGTGCATTTGCCCATGTATATGACATTTATTCTCATGCAGAGGGGAGCAAATAGCGATAGGTGCCGATGTGAGCTGATTGGTTGTGTGCGTTTTTTCCAGTGAGAGAATCAAACTTGGCTATAGCAGATCCCAGCATTTTCGACGACATTCGGCCCTACAACGACGACGAAGTGCAACCGACTTTGGCGCGTCTGCTGGGCGACAATGAATTTCTTGATACGGTGGCACAATTGAAAATGCCCAAAATGGGCAAAATGGCCTTGTCGATGATGCGCCCCATGGTCCGCAAAGCTGTTGCTCAGGAATTGGACGGCGTCGACTCCGTGAGCGCGTTTCAACAGAAGCTGGAAGTTTACGTCCGGCGTATGCTGGACGAAACCGTCACCGAGCTGACCGTGTCCGGTCTTGAATACCTGGAGCCGTCCCGCGCCTACTGTTTCATCAGTAACCATCGCGATATTGCCGTGGATTCCATGCTGGTCAACTGGCTGTTGTACCAGAACGGCTTTCAAACCCTGCGTATTGCCATAGGCGACAATCTGCTGAGCAAGCCTTTTGCTTCGGATTTGATGCGCCTGAACAAGAGCTTTATCGTCAACCGTTCGGCAACCTCCCCGCGTGAGAAGCTCCGCGCGGCGCAGAAACTGTCCGCCTACATCCAGCACTCCATAACCGATGACGGCGCCAATATCTGGATTGCCCAGCGCGAGGGCCGCGCCAAAGACGGCCTGGACAAAAGCAATCCTGCCATTATCAGCATGTTGGCGCTGTCGCGGGTCAAGACCGAGCCCTTTGCCGAGTTCTTGCGCCGTATCAACATTGTGCCGGTGTCCATATCCTATGAGTGGGACCCGTGCG
The DNA here is from genome assembly GCA_964399955.1 of uncultured Cellvibrionaceae bacterium. Classification (GTDB taxonomy): domain Bacteria; phylum Pseudomonadota; class Gammaproteobacteria; order Pseudomonadales; family Cellvibrionaceae; genus CAYNST01. The sequence continues at coordinate 24,783 of CAYNST010000007.1, forward strand.
ATGTGGACAAGGCGCGCGAGCTGACCCTGAAGCAGGCCGAAGGCGGTTACCAGAAGGGCGAGCACGAAGATGTGCAAAGTATTGCGCGTGGCATCACCGGCCAGAAGGGGCGGGTACACCTGACCTTCGGCCAGCCGCTGGTAACCGGTCTGGACACAGTTGAGCAAGTGGTGTCTGTGTTGGACCGCGCCATCTTGCAGAACTATGTTTTGCATCCCAGTAACTGTATTGCCTACCAGATACTGGAGGGCACAGCGCCGCAGGTACCGGTAACCGATGCCGGAATCGCTTTCAGCGAATACGACTGCAGTGAAGCCCGTGAGGCCTTCGACGCACGCCTGCAGGCCTGCGACCCCCAATGGCGCGACCTGCTGTTGCGCATCTACGCCAACCCTGTCTACGCCAAGCTGGCCGTGTTCCAGGCGTCATGTTAGGCGCCGACACCAGAAAAGCCATTCAGAGCAGTTATTCCCGGTTTCTCAAAGAGAAGAACCTGGGTGCTCGCCACGGGCAGAAGCTGATGATCGCGGCGATTGCCCGCTCCCTTGGCAGTATTGAGCTGGACGAGCAGGAGCAGCGCACCGCCGGTCAGCACCTGTGCGTCGTGGAGGCGGGCACCGGCACGGGCAAAACCGTGGCCTACCTGTTGGCAACCATTCCAATTGCTCAGGCCCTGGGTAAAAAAGTGGTAGTAGCCACCGCCACCATCGCCCTGCAGGAACAGATTGTACTCAAGGACTTGCCGGAGATCCGCCGCGCCAGTGGGTTGGAATTCGAGTACGGCATAGCCAAGGGGCGCGGCCGTTACCTGTGTCTCAGCAAACTGGACCGCATCCTGTCGGAAGACGCCGACTTTCTGGTGCCCATGATGGATCTGGACCCAGGCGGCGAGGGCGGCTTTGACCGCAAGCTCTACCAGAGCATGATGGACAGCCTTAGCAGTGAAACCTGGGATGGCGACAAAGACAGTTGGCCGCAGGAGTTGCAGACGCAGGACTGGTCGCGGGTCACCACCGACCACCGCCAGTGCAGTGGCCGCCGCTGCAGTTATGTGCGTCAGTGTTCGTTTTTCAAAGCTCGCGACACCCTGGCGGACCTGGATGTGATTGTTGCCAACCACGATCTGGTGCTGGCAGATCTGGCATTGGGCGGCGGCGCCATTCTGCCGGCGCCCAGCGATGCAATCTACATCTTTGATGAAGGGCACCACTTGCCGGCCAAAGCCCTGGCGCACTTTTCCAGTCATACGCGTATTGTAGCCACCAGCCGGTGGCTGGGGCAGACCGAAGGCCAGTGGCCGCAGTTCCTGGAGCCGCTGGCCGACGCCTACACCTTTGTGCAGCACGCAGCACCGGCAGAGAAATTGCTGAAAGCCGCGCGTTCGCAGATTGACGCCGTGCAGCCCATGCTGGCGGCGTTCATGCCGGCCATGGACCGCACCCAGTCAAGCGTTCGCTACCGGTTTCCCCAGGGCGAGGTTCCCGCCAACCTGGAGCGTGCGGCTGCGGGCCTGGCCGAAGCCTTTGAGCAACTGTTTGCGCTGCTGGAAAAGCTCAGCCGTGAAGTGGACAAAATGCTGGAGGACGAGCACGCTCCGGTGCCACGCACGGATCTGGAATCCGCCTACACCCATTTGGGCTTGTGGTGTTCCCGGGCCGAGGCCAACGTGGAGTTGTGGCAGAGTTATGCGCAGACCAAAGCCGAACCGGACTGGCCGGTGGCCCGCTGGATAACGCTGTTGGAATTGGGCGAGACGGTGGATTTTGAGCTGGTGGCAAGCCCGGTCCTGGCGTCCAGCACTTTGCAGCGCAATCTCTGGGACCCCTGCTGCGGGGCCGTGGTTACATCCGCCACCTTGACCGCCTTGAATTCCTTTGACCGCTTTCGGCTGAGTGCCGGCACGCCCGACGACGCACTCTACGAGGTGGTGCCAAGCCCCTTCGATTTTGCCCGGCGCGCCGTGCTGCGTTTGCCCAAACGCGCAGTGGACGGCAACTCGGTTGAAGCCCACACCGCCAGCATCATTGAGCTGATACCGCAGATAGCCACACTGGAGCAAGCGGTGCTGGTGCTGTTTTCCTCGCGCAAGCAAATGCAGGAGGTGTATCAAGGCCTGCCGGCCGAATGGCAGGACCATATCCTCATGCAGGGCGTGGACGCCAAGCAGACGCTGCTGAACAAACACCGCGCGCGCGTAGATGACGGCGACGGCAGTATGTTGTTTGGCCTGGCGAGCTTTGCCGAGGGTCTGGACCTGCCGGGCAACTACTGCGAACACGTGATTATTGCCAAGATTCCCTTTGCCGTACCGGATGACCCCATAGAGGCGGCGCTGGCAGAATGGATAGAAGCCCGCGGCGGCAACGCCTTTATGCAGATGACAGTACCGGATGCTGCCGTCAAACTGGTGCAAGCCTGCGGGCGTCTACTGCGCAGTGAAACCGACAGTGGCCAGGTCACCTTGCTGGACCGGCGCATTGTCTCCAAGCGCTACGGCAAGTTGATTTTGGACGCCTTGCCGCCGTTCACGCGGGAGCTCTAGCCGGATGGACGACCGCTACACCGCCCTGGCCAAGGCGTTGGCAGAGCTTGAAGCATTGCTGCGGCACTTGCGGCTGTGGCAGGCCCAGCCGCCGCCGGCCGAGGCGCTGGCCAGCCGGCAGCCGTTTGCCTGCGACACTCTGGAGTTGCACCAGTGGTTGCAGTTTATCTTCCTGCCGCGCATGACGGTCATTGTGCAGCAGCGCCAGGCGCTGCCCGGCGCCTGTGCGGTGGCGCCAATGGCAGAAGAAGCCTATCGCGCGCACCTGCCCCGGCTTGCGCCCCTGGTAGAGCAGTTGCGCCGGCTGGACGCACTGATTGCTTGATGGCGGTGGCAGTTTGCACGCGGTCAGCGGTCCCTACTGCGGGCCACCCCACTCAGATACCCACGCACTCCAGACAGATGGCGTAGGTGAAGCCCGGCGCCCGGCCGTCAAGCGGCAAGGGCTGTTGTTGCAGTAGCTGGCCCAGTGCACCCAGACCCGGTGCAAAGAGTTGTGCCCAGTGCGGCGTCAGGCCGCTGGCGTGTACCACCGCCTCTGCGCCTGTGGTCAATTGCCTGACCAGCCGCTCCTGCGGGCTGAGTTCGCGCTCAATCAAACGCACGTGGCTGGATGGCAGTTGGGCCAGCTCGGCGGCGGAGGCCACTGCATCCTGTAAATAACCAAGCTTGTCGACCAGGCCCAGTGATTCAGCTCTGGCCCCGGTCCATACCCGGCCCTGCGCAACTTCGTTGATATCTTCCGGGGTGGACTGGCGGCTGTCGGCCACCAGGCCAATGAAGCGCTGATAGATGGACTCCACGTTCTGCTGTATAACCGCGCCGGCCAGAGGCGGCAGCGGTACATCCGGGCGCAGTGGGCCATTCAGTGCCGTGGTGCCAAAACCGTCGGTGTGAATACCCAGCTTGGCCAATGTGCCGTCCACGGTTGGAAATACGCCGAATACCCCAATGGAACCGGTCAGTGTTTGCGGCGTGGCCCACACCTCATCGGCCGCCATGGCCATCCAGTAACCGCCGGATGCGGCAACACTGCCCATGGACACCACCACCGGTTTGCCTGCGGCGCGTGTTGCCTCCAGTTCCTGACGGATGATTTCGGAGGCAAAGGCACTGCCGCCGCCGCTGTCAATTCGCAACACCAGGGCCTTCAGGCTGTCGTCCTGGCGCACCTGGCGTATCAATGCACTGAGGCTGTCCCCGCCAATGGTGCCGTCCGGCTGAAAGCCGTCCAGGATGGTGCCGCTGGCCACAATAAGTCCAATCTGCGCCTGGCGGGTCTGATTGCCCTTGGCCACTCGACTGCGATAGTCCTCAAGGGGGATGTGCAGGTACTCCCGGTTGTCCTTGCTACTGCCAAACCGGTCCGCCAGCCAGCTGTTGCGCTCAATGCGATTGCTGACGTGGTCAACAAGATTTACGCCCAGCAGTGCCTGCGCTGTATCGCCACCGGTACGAGCCACGTGCGCCGGCCAGTCGTTGATAAACGTCTCCAGTGCGCCTTCAGGCAGTCCGCGCAGGGACTCGACCTGCTGGGTGTAACCCTGCCACATTTCTTCCAGCCACTGGCGATTGCTTTCCCGTGATTCGGCGGACATATCGTTGCGGGTGTAGGGTTCCACAAAGTCCTTGAACTCCCCAACCCGAAAGACATGTAAATTCACAGCCAGTTTGTCCAGTGCATCCTTGAAGTAATTGCGGTACAGGCCAAAGCCCGTCAGCAGGACGTTACCCATGTTGTGCAAATGAATTTCATCGGCGTAGGTGGCCAGAAAATACTGCTGCTGGGTAAAGTTGTCGGCAAAGGCGATAACCGGCTTGCCGGAGTTCTTGAAGCGCAGAATGGCCTGTCCAATCTCCGACAGCTTGCTGATACTGCCGCCCTGCAGAAAATCCAGTTGCAACAGCAGGCCGGTGACGCGGTCGTCGTGGCCGGCGTAGTCTATGGCTTCTACCAGATCGCTCACGCGCGTCTCGGCGCCAGCCCCGCCGCCGTCCAACAGCATCGCGGCGGTTGCTCGATAGGTAAACTGGTCTACCAAATTGCCGGAAGGTGCCACCAGCAGCGGCGCCTGGGCAGGCAGTGGCGGTGCTGTTGGAGTGACTGCAAGCGCAATCACGATCAGCAACAGAATCAGAAACAACACATTGAAGGCGGCGGTGCGCAGCCAGGTCAGCAGGCGCCAAAAACCAATGAGCGCGCGTAGAAGGAGGGGTCTTTGCCGAGGTCTGGCGTCCATTGAAATGTCCTAACGGAGGTTGCGGTTGATGGCCATTCGCAGCCAGCGGCTGGTTAGCATGGCAGTAATAAACAGCAGCACGCTGACCGCGACCATCAGGTAATCGATCCAGGCGCGATGCGGCATGGCCACGCCATCCACGCCTTTGACAAAGTAGGGCAACAGAATGAAGCACAGCCAGGAATAACTGCGGGGCCGGTGCTTCAACATGCCCGGCAATACGATCAGCAGAGGCACTAGCTGTATTACCCAGAAGGTCACCAGTGGACCGCCCGGACGGGTCAGTTGCCAGCCAGAGAAGGCTGCAATCAACAAGGCATAGAGCCCATGTGTGCTGGTGCGCGCAATGCGCAGCTTAAATAACAGCGAGTCGTCGGCGGGCACGTTCATTGTGCCTTGCACAGTGTCAGCGCCAGCTGGGCCAACCGCCGGCCCTGGGCCAGGCACAGCTCCCGCTCGGTGGCGCTCAAACCCTGCCGGTTATCGCGACCTGCAGTGTGGGAGGCCCCATAGGGCGTGCCGCCGCTGGTAGTATCGTGCACACCTTGCTCACTGTAGGGTATGCCGGCCAGCAGCATGCCTTGGTGCAGCAGTGGAATCATCATGGTCAGCAGTGTCGCCTCTTGGCCGCCGTGCAGGCTGCCGGTAGAGGTAAATACGCCCGCCGGCTTGTTGATCAGCTGCCCGCTCAACCAAATATCTGCGGTGCTGTCCAGGAAGTACTTCAGCGGCGCTGCCATGTTGCCGAATCGGGTGGGGCTTCCCAGCGCCAGGCCCTGGCAGTGGCGTAAATCCTCCGCCGAGCAGTACACCTCTCCTTCCTTGGGTATGGAGGTCTCGATGGTTTCGCACACCGTAGATACCTGGGGCACGGTGCGCAGCCGCGCTTCAATGCCCCCGACCATCTCTACGCCGCGGGCTATGGTCTGCGCCATGCTGCGGGTGTTGCCGTGCACGCTGTAATACAGCACCAGTATATAGGGCCTATCTGTCACTCAAGTAACTCCAATACGGTTTCCGGTGGTCGTCCTATTACCGCGCGACCGCCCTTGACGGCAATCGGGCGTTGCAGCAGTTTGGGGTGCTGGACAATGGCTTGCAAGAGTGCAGTGACGGAGGTTTCTGCCGCCAAATTCAGGCTCTTGTAAGCATCTTCATTGGTCCTCAGCATGTCGCGCGGCGCAACAGCCAGGGCTTTGTTTAGCTGTTGCAAGGCTTTCAGCGTCAGCGGTGTTTCCAGGTAACGCACCACTTGAGGCTCTACCCCGTGTTCCTGCAGCAGCGCCAGCGCCGCACGGGACTTGGAGCAACGGGGGTTGTGATATAGAGTGATTGTGTCTGACATAGTGTTGGGTCGTATTTTCAAGACGACGGGCATTCTATCAATAAAACTGGCCTGCGGCCGCAGTTCTGAGTTGTGAACCTTTTCCAGGAGCATCATGCAGTCTATCAATATTGTCGACAGGCTGGAAAAATGGCCTGACCTTCGGCAAAAATATTTGCGGGTAAAGCGCTTCGTTGTGCTGTTGGTACAGAATTTCGTCGCCAACGGCTGCATCAAAAATGCGGCGGCGCTGACCTACATGACGCTGTTTGCCATTGTGCCTTCGCTCACGGTGATCTTCGCCATTTTCTCCATCGTGCCCGCCTTCACCGGGGTGGACGACATGCTGCGCGATTTTATCTTCACCAACTTCGTGCCTGAAACCGGGGAGGAAATCCAGGATTATCTGGTCACATTCGCTGAGCAGGCGCGCTCGCTCACCGGCTTTGGCCTGGGCGTGCTGGTGGTCACCGCCTACCTGATGCTTACCAATATCGAGCAGACTTTCAACGCCATCTGGGGCGTTGAGCGGCCTCGTCGGGGGCTGTCCAGCTTTTTGCTGTACTGGGCCGTGCTCAGCATTGGCCCCATCCTGTTGGGAGCGGGCTTTGCCATGACCGGCTACTTGCTGTCGTTGCAGCTGGTCTTTGACGACTATGGGATTGAGGGGCTGGGCGCCGCTATTTTATATCTCCTGCCCTGGCTCACCGTGTGGGGCGCATTGACCCTGCTGTTTGTGGCGGTTCCCAATTGCCACGTGCCGTTTAAGTTCGGGCTGATTGGCGGCGCTGCCACAGCCGCTTGCTTCGAGTTGCTCAAATACCTGTTTGCCACCTTCATGGCCCGCTCCAATTATCAGCTCATTTATGGCGCTTTCGCACTGGTGCCCCTGTTTCTGCTGTGGATCAACCTGGTGTGGATCGTGATTCTTGGCGGCGCCGTGCTGGTACGCACCATGGCGGAGCGCCGCTATGCCACGCTGGAGGGGCGCACGGCGGATATGGTGTCGGTCCTCAAGTGCCTGTCGCTGTTTCAGTCGGCCTCTCTGCGGGGTGGAAAGGTGTCTGACAAGGACTGCTACCGGGTTGGGCTGGGGGTTGTGCATTGGCAGGGCTTGCGCGGCCGCCTGGTAAGCCACAAGTGGATTACCGCCACCTCCAGTGGCAACTACGTGCTTATTCGGGATTTACGCATGCTCACCATGTGGGACCTGGCGTTGCTGGTGGAGCTGCGGTTTGAGGACCTGGTGACCGAGATCGCCAACCCGGCCAAGGCGCATTGGTTCACGGAGTTTATCGCTTTGCGCGAGCAACTGGCCACCTTTGCCCAGGAGGTGCTGGGCATGTCTGTGGAGGAGTTTCTGGACCCTAAGGGGCTGCGTCAAGTCCATGACGACGAGAACCACTGACAGCGCTTGCACCGGCCAGATCAAACCTGGCTGGACTTTGGCGGTGTCACTGCAAAGATCAAGGTGTAGGGAGGCCAAGCCAGGGCTGTCTGGCCTCCTCAATCCGGGCGGCGGCTGACCGCTAGGCTTTTGCCTGCTGCAGTAGCAGCTGCAACGGGTGCGGCACTTTGATAAAAGCCTCCCGGCTGCACTGCGAGCGACAGGAATAGCCGCTGGCGGCCACGCGCCCCTGGTCTGCACTGGCGGTGACCGGGCCGCGCCAGCTCATATCAAACAGTTGACTGGACGTTTGCCGGTGCTCGGATTCGTGGCCATAGGTGCCGGACATGCCGCAGCAGCCTACTGCCACAATCTCCAGTGTCTGCCCCAGCGCCGCAAAGATTTTTTGCCAGTCGCCGATGGCCGCCGCAGCCGTGGTTTTTTCCGTGCAGTGGGGCAGCAGTTTGAACGCGCCCCCGGTGTTGAATTGGGACTTCTGCGCGGCAAGGCGCGCCAGCTGGCTTGCCAGCCACTCCTGCGGCAGGTGGACTTTCGGCACTGCGCCGTCACCCAAGGCTTTCACGTACTCGTTGCGAAACGTTAAGGTCATGGCCGGATCCACTCCGATCAGCGGCACACCGCAACTCTCGATAGCGCGCAGTGACTCAGCGTTGCGGCGCGCCACCTTGGCAAAGCGGTGTAAAAAACCGTGCACGTGCAATGGCTTGCCGTTGGCTTGGAACGGCGCCAGAAGCGGCCGGAATCCAAGTTTGCGCAGCAGGTGCGTCAGGTCTATCAGCAGTTGGGTCTCATAGAAGCTGGTAAACGCATCCTGAACAATCACCGGTGTCAGTGGTTTTTCGTCCCTGGTCAAACGCTGCAGCAGGGCGGGCGTTGCCAGCTCCAGCGCGCCGCTGTTCAGGGCATTGGCCAGGGTTGTCTTTGACAGCATGGGCGCATCTTCAAAACCCACCCAGCGCGACAAGATGCTGCGCACCGGCTTTGCCCCCATTATGGCGTTGTAGACGGCAGGCATGCGGGCGGCCAGGGGCAACACGGTTTCGAGAGAGCCAACCAGATAATCTTTCAGCGGCCGGCTATAGCGGGTGTAATAAAGCGACAGGAAGCGGCTGCGAAAGGTGGGCACATCCACCTTCACCGGGCATTGCCCCGCACAGGATTTACACGCCAGGCAGCCCATCATGGCCTGATGCACCTCGTGTGAGAAGTCGTACTCGCCACGGGCAAGGCCTTGGCTGTTGCGCCTGCGCTTAGGCGTGTCCAGCAGCCATTGCCAGGTGGACTGAGGTGTTTGAAGCGCTGCGGCGGTGTCAAAGCCCTGGCCGGACATTTGCCGAATCCACTCGCGGGTAAGCGTGGCGCGGCCCTTGGGTGAATGCACCCGCTCGCGGGTAACCTTCCAGGACGGGCACATGGCGTCGTTTGGCGCCCAGTTATAGCAAGCGCCATTGCCATTGCAGTGCACCGCCTCCTGGTAGCCTTGCCAAACCTGCACGGGTATTTGTCGGTCCTGCTGGCCACGGGTGGGTACTTCGTCAATTTTAAGCAGTTGCAGGCCTGCGTCCGGAGTGGCAATTTTGCCGGGGTTCAGTTGGTTGTAAGGGTCAAAGGCTGCCTTGATGCGCTGTAACTGGGGGTAGAGCTCGCCAAAAAACTTGGGCGCGTACTCCGAGCGAACGCCCTTGCCGTGCTCGCCCCACAGCAGGCCGTTGTACTTTTGGGTCAGAGCGGCCACCGCGTCGGATATGACCCGCACCATGGCTTCCTGGGCGGGGTCTTTCATATCCAGAGCCGGTCGCACATGCAAAACGCCGGCGTCTACGTGCCCAAACATGCCGTAGCTTAAGTTGTAGCTGTCCAGCAGGGCGCGGAACTCCTCAATGAAGTCCGCCAAGTGCTCCGGCGGTACCGCTGTATCCTCCACAAAAGGCACGGGCCGGGCCTCGCCCTGACTGTTGCCGAGCAGGCCCACGGCTTTTTTACGCATGCCCCAGATGCGTTTCACCGCAGCGTCACCCCAGGCCAAACTGTGGCCCAGACAGCTCGAGTTTGGCTGCTCGGTGAGGGTGGCCTGCAGGCGGGCCACATTGGCACGCAGCTCGGCGTCGGCGTCGGCCGTGTATTCCACCAGATTGATGGCCTGCACGGCACCCCCGCCCCGGGGGAAAAACTCCGCCACATCCTGCCAGACAATGTCTTTCATTGCCAGGTTCAGCACTTTGGAGTCGACCGTCTCAATGCTGCTGGGTTTGGCCTGCATCAGGCGCGCAGCATCGCGCAGGGCGGCGTTGAAATCACTGTACTGTACGACCACCAGCGCGGCGTGTTTTGGAATGGGTACCAGATTTAATTTGGCCTCGGCGATAAAGCCCAGGGTGCCTTCACTGCCGCACAGTATGCTGTTCAGATCGAAGCGGCCGGCCCCGTCGCGTATGTGGGCCAGGTCGTAACCGGTCAGGCAGCGATTCAGCTTGGGGAACTTGGCGTCAATCAGCGCCTTGTGTTCCTTGTCAATGTTGTTGACCAGGCGGTGTACCAGGCCTACGCGGTCCTGCTGGTCGCAGCGCGCGTCCAGTGTTTCGTCGTCCAGTGGGTGGGTGTGCAGCACGGAACCGTCCAGCAGCACCGTGGTTAGTTCCAGCACGTGGTCGCGGGTTTTGCCGTACAGGCAAGAGCCCTGACCCGAGGCATCGGTGTTGATCATGCCACCGACTGTGGCGCGGTTGCTGGTGGACAGCTCGGGCGCAAAAAACAGGCCGAACGGCTTCAGCGCTGCGTTCAGCTGGTCTTTGACTACGCCACATTGCACGCGCGCCCAGCGCTGGCTCTGGTTGATTTCCAAAACCTTGTTCATATGGCGGGAAGTATCCACCACTACGCCGTCGGTCAGTGACTGCCCGTTGGTACCGGTGCCGCCGCCGCGCGGGGTCAATTTGACGGGCCTGAACTGCGGTTGTTGTGACAATTCGGCAAGCTTGATCAGATCGCCCACATCCTTGGGAAACAGGACGGCCTGGGGCAGCACTTGATAAATGGAGTTGTCGGTGGACAGCACCGTGCGGTCGCCATAGTTACTGGAAATTTCCCCCTTGAAACCTCTGCTGGCCAGGGCCTGCAGAAATTGCTGGTAAAGAGGGGGCGGCGCGGGTACTGCTGACAGTCTTGGTATCATAGGGCACGCTCTAAGGGCGAACAGACGGTGGCGGATGCGCATTGTACCTAGGGCGGGGGCTGGATCCAATTGGGCGCAATCATTCAGCGCACGCCCAGTTATTTGCCCAGGGTTTGCACGTGCTATCGACTCCAGCGCGCGGCAGAGGTTCGGGCCGGTCGGCGCCGCCGGTGAGCAGGCAGCGCCAGGGGTAGCTAAGCCTGACGGATGAAGCGGATGATGCGGCCAATGACAAAGCGCACCTCGGCCAGCAGTGCGCATAGGAATCCGCAGCCGCCGGCAATCATGCCCAGCAGTATCAGGGCCTCCTGGCCCACCGACGGCGGCATGGCGCTGCCGGCGGTCACCACCGTTGCAAGGCCGGCCGCAAACAGCAAAACACCATTGCGGAAGCGCCGCAGCACTTGGCGCGGCGGCGCTAGATAATGCACCAGCAATGCATGCCGTATGCGGTCAACTCTTGTCATGCCAACCTTGTGCGGCTTGTTCGTCACTGTCTTTCGCGTCTACCCAGCGGTCGCCTTCTTTTTTCCAGAAGGGGGCCTCGGTTTTGAGCAGATCCATGATGAAGGCGCAGGCGCTGAAGGCGGCCTGGCGGTGAGCGGCGCTGACGCCCACAAACACTATCTGGTCGGCCGGTTGCAGCAGCCCCACCCGGTGAATAATGCGGCTTTGCTGCAGAGGCCAGCGGCTGTGGGCGCGGGAGGCAATCTGTTGCAGCACAGACTCGGTCATGCCCGGGTAGTGCTCCAGATAGAGCTTTTTGACGGTGTCGGCGCTGAAATCCCGCACCCGGCCGACAAAGGTCACCACTGCGCCCACCTGCGTGCCGCAGGCGAGCTGAGCGTACTCGTGACCCTGATCAAAATCGTTTGTCTGTACCTGAATGAAACTTGAACTCGGCAGCATGGTGTAAGCCCCGGTTAAAATAATCAGTGTAATACAGGATGAGGAGCGGGGCCTGGGGGGAATGGGCAGGCGGTGGAATCAGCCGCCGGTTACCGGGGGAAAAAACGCAATTTCATCGCCGGGCTCAACGGGCTGCTCGGCCCGGGCCACAGACTGGTTGACGGCCATGCGTATCTGGCTGCTGGCAAGGGCTTGCCATCTGGGGGCGCGTTGCGCCAGCCAGTCGCGCAACTCGCCGGCGGTGGTAATACCTTCTGCCTCAACCTGTTCCTCGCGGCAGTCTAGGGCTTCGCCCAATGCGGCAAAATAAAGGACGCGCAGGGGCTTGCTCACGGCGTTTCTCCCTGCGGGTCTCTGATCCATTCGCCGGAGCGGCCGCCGCTTTTGCGCATCAATTGAGTGGGGCCAATCACCATGGCCTTGTCCAGTGCCTTGCACATGTCGTAAACGGTCAGCGCTGCTACAGAGACTGCGGTCAAGGCTTCCATTTCCACGCCCGTCTTGCCGCTCAAGGCGCAGGTGGCGTCAAGCCGAATGCGGCTGTGCTCTGGCTCTGCCTGTAATTGCACATCAATATGGGTGAGCATCAGTGGATGGCAGAGGGGGATCAGATCGCTGCATTTTTTGGCCGCCTGGATGCCGGCGATGCGTGCAACCGCAAAAACATCGCCCTTTTTGTGCTGCCCGGACAACACCGCTTGCAGTGTCTCCGGGGCCATGCTCACGAAGGTCTGTGCATGGGCGCGGCGCTCGCTCTGGGGTTTGTCACCCACATCCACCATGCGGGCCTGGCCCTGTGCGTCCAGATGAGTAAGGGTATCGCTCATGAAGGGTTCAATCCGCCAGCAACTGGGTCATGATTTGGCAGTAGATGTCCGAAAGCTGATCAAGGTCGGCTGCGCGCACACACTCATCCACCTGATGAATGGTGGCATTGACCGGTCCCAGCTCCACCACTTGAGCACCGGTGGGGGCAATGAACCGGCCGTCCGAGGTGCCACCTGCGGTGGACAGCTCCGTGGTTTCACCGGTTACCGTCAGAATTGCCTGCTGGGCGGCTTCCACCAGATCGCCTTCGGCGGTGAGGAACGGCAGGCCCGACAGCTTCCAGTTCAAGTCGCATTCCACCCCGTGGCGCTCCAGAATGGCCTCTGTGCGGGCCCGTAATTGCGCCGCTGTCAGCTCGGTGGAAAAACGAAAATTGAAAATCAAGTGCGCTTCGCCGGGAATAACATTGGTAGCGCCGGTGCCGCTGTTGAAGTTGGATACCTGAAAGCTGGTGGCGGGGAAAAAAGCATTGCCCTGGTCCCATTCCGTGGTGGTCAGCTCCGCCAGGGCCGGCGCCAGTCTGTGAATGGGGTTGTCCGCCAGGTGCGGGTAGGCCACATGCCCCTGCTTGCCTTTAACCGTCATTTCGCATCCCAGCGAGCCCCGGCGGCCGTTTTTGATGGTGTCGCCCACCCGCAGGCTGCTGGACGGCTCGCCGACCACACACCAGCTGATTTTTTCATGGCGCGCCTCCAGCCATTCCACCACTTTAACCGTGCCGTTGACGGCAACGCCTTCTTCATCACTGGTGATCAGAAACGCCAGCCGCCCGCGGTGCTGAGAGTGGCGGCCAACAAACTGCTCGCAGGCGGTGATCATGGCCGCCAGGCTGCCTTTCATATCGGCCGCGCCGCGGCCGTAGAGGTAGCCGTCCTGTACGATGGGTTCAAAGGGCGCATGTTGCCACTGCGCCTCGGGGCCAGTAGGTACTACATCCGTGTGGCCGGCAAAGGCCAGGATCGGGCCGTCTTTTCCGTGCACGGCCCAAAAGTTGTCGACATCGCCAAAGCGCAGGTGCTGCACCTCAAAGCCCAGCGCCTGCAAACGGCTGATCATCAAAGCCTGGCAGCCGTCATCTGCAGGGGTAACAGAGCGGCGGCGAATCAGTTCGCAGGCAAGCTGCAGGGTAGGGGAGGCATTGGTCATAATCAATTGTTCGCGTGCAGTTCGTCGTTCAGCTCAATAGCGCTGCGATTGGTTTTGCATTCCACCGCGCCGTTCAGAGAGTTGCGGCGAAACAGCAGGTCGCTTTTACCGGCCAATGCGCGCGCTTTGGTGTGGTTGATAACCACATTGTTCAGATCCAGCATGGCCACCTTGGTGCCGGCGGTAATGTACAGGCCGGACTCCACGGTGCAGCGGTCGCCCAAGGGTATGCCAATGCCCGCGTTGGCGCCGATCAAACACTCTTTGCCTACCGAGATCACCATGTTGCCGCCGCCGGACAGGGTGCCCATGGTGGAGCAGCCACCGCCCAGGTCCGAGCCTTCACCCACCACAACGCCTGCGGATATTCGGCCTTCAATCATGCTGGTACCCAGCGTGCCGCCGTTAAAATTGACAAAACCCTCGTGCATGATGGTGGTGCCTTCGCCCAGATGAGCGCCCAGGCGCACTCGGGCGGTATCTGCGATGCGCACGCCCTTGGGTACCACGTAGTCGGTCATTTTGGGGAATTTGTCCACACAGTCCACGCTCAAGGTTTGCCCCTGCAGCCGCGCCTGCAGTTGACGCTCGGGCAAGTCCGCAAGGTCAATGGCGCCCTGATTGGTCCAGGCCACGTTGGGCAGCAGGCCAAACAGCCCGTCCAGCTTGGTCTGGTGCGGCCTGACCAGGCGGTGACTGAGCAGGTGAAGCTTCAGGTAGGCCTCCGGCACGGATTGTGGCGCGGTGTCTTCTGCCAGCAGAACAGCCACAATGGGACGCTTGCTGTCTGCCAGGGCCTTGGCCAGCACGGCCAGTGAGCTGTTGCCTGCGGCAAGTTTGCCAAGCTGTTCTGCGGTCAAATCAAAGGTGCTTGCACCGGCGTCCGCCAACGCGCCAAGCGCCTCGGCCTCACCATCTTGCGGATGAAGCAGGGGGTTGGGGAAAAAGACCTCCAGCCATTGGCCTTCTTTGTTCTTGGTGCCTACTCCCAGGCCCAAGGCGTACATCTGTGACATATGACTACCTTTTGACTCGCCGCAGCGCTTGGCTGAAGCGGCTGTTTGACGGAAAGCGTTACTGCTCAGCAAATCTCATATCGGCTCGGATTGTGTCCAAGCTTAAGCAGGGCTGGGCAAAATCATGATGTTAAACGTGTAAACCACCACCTTTCAACGCAGCTTAAGGGTAACTCTGGGCGTGGGTTAATCAGTTACCGGAATATTTCCTCGTAGACTTCCGGCGTGAAACCTACGGTCAGCGTGTCTTTATGCTGCAGGAGTGGCCGTTTGATGAGGGTGGGATTGGTCAGCACAATAGCAGAGGCGTTGCGGCCGGTGGCCATGGCCTGATCGTTCTGGCCCAGTTGCCGCCAGGTGGCGCTGCGGGTGTTGATCAGCTGCTCCGGTCCGATCTGGTCCAGCCAGGCCTGCAACTGGTCTTTGCTCAGGCCGTCCACACGCAGGTCGTGGAAGCGATAAGTTACGCCCCGAGTGTCCAGCCATTGGCGCGCCTGCTTTACGCTGTCACAGTTTTTAATTCCGAAAACCACAGTTTCTTCAGACATACAAACTCCGATCTTGTAATGCGGCAGGATACCACAAGCCCCGCAGCAAGGCATTGACACCCAACCAAAAAATACCAGGTTGCCCGTCCGGGGGCGGGTGGTTGTTTATATAGATGTAGCACAGTCAGAGCAAGTTTTGATTTGCACAGCCGAGGCACGCCTTGCGGTGCAACGGGTTTCATGGCTCAATGCGCGGCTCAGCAGCGGAGGTAGCGCGTTCTTGAGCCAGATAACCCAACCCGAAAAGCCCCCGGCCGCGCCCCGCTTGTTGCGTGCCAGCGCCATTGTCAGCTGCATGACCATGGTGTCGCGGGTTCTGGGTTTGGCGCGCGATGTGGTCTTTGCGCTGTTTATTGGCGCCTCGGGCGGTGCAGATGCTTTCTTCGTCGCCTTCAAAATCCCCAATTTTTTACGGCGACTGTTCGCCGAAGGCGCTTTTGCCCAAGCCTTTGTGCCGGTGCTGTCAGAGCTGCGGCAAAAGGGCGATGTGGCTCGGGTGCGCTATTTCATAGATAGGGTTGCCGGGTGCCTGGGCATATCCGTGATTGCCGTATCCGCGCTGGCGGTAATGGGCGCGCCGGTCATTGCCACCTTGTTTGCGCCAGGGTTTTTGCAGGACCCTGCCAAATTTGCGCTTACCGTTGACCTGATACGCATTACATTCCCCTACCTGGCGCTGATCTCTTTGGCCGGATTCGCCGGGGCCATTCTCAACAGTTACGACCGCTTTGCCATACCGGCGCTGACGCCGGTAATCCTAAATATTGTGTTGATCTGTGCCGCCGTCTTTGCCTCACCGCATTTGAACGCGCCGGTCTATGCGCTGGCCTGGGGCGTTTTGGTGGCCGGCGCGCTGCAGTTTATTTTTCAGCTACCGTTTTTGGCCACCATCAATTTATTGCCGCACCCCAAAGTGCAATGGGGCGACCCATTGATTCGCAAAGTATTGCGATTGATGGCGCCGGCGCTGTTTGGCGTGTCTGTCAGTCAGATCAACCTGATGTTTGACACCGTGTTGGCGTCTTTGATCTCTGAAGGCAGCGTGTCCTGGCTGTACTATTCCGACCGGCTGATTGAGTTGCCGCTGGGCGTTTTTGGTGTGGCCATTGCCACGGTCATTCTGCCCACCCTGTCGCGGCAGTTCAATCAGGGCGGGTCGGACTACCACGCCACCCTGGACTGGGCGCTGCGTAACGTGTTGTTCATAGCCGTACCTGCTACGGCGGCCCTGGTGGTGCTGGCGCAACCCATCATTGCCACCCTGTTTCAGCACGGCGAGCGTTTCAGTGCCTTTGACGCCCGCATGGCCAGCTACAGTCTCATAGCCTATGCGCTGGGGCTTAGCGCATTCATGCTGATAAAAGTGCTGATAACCGGCTTTTTTTCCCGCCAGGACACCCGCACGCCGGTCAAAATTGGCATTATTGCCATGGTTGTCAATATGGTTTTCAACGTGATTTTGGTTGTGCCATTCCATTATCTCTGGAGTATAGGCCACGTGGGGCTGGCCCTGGCCACAGCGGGTTCTGCCTTTCTCAATGCCGGGCTTTTGTACCGTGGTCTGCACAAGGGGGGCTTTTACAACCCCCGGGCGGGTTGGGGCCGCTATTTCTTAATCCTGGGTCTGGCAGCAGCCGCCATGGCCGCATCACTGTTTGCCGCCGTTACCTATTTAAGTGCCTTTGCTGAACAGCCCTGGTGGTGGCGCATTGTGGCTGTGACCGGCCTGTGTCTGCTGGGGTTGGTGGTGTACCTGGCGGTGATGCTGTTGGGTGGCTGGCGGTTCAGCCATCTGCGCCCGCAGTTTGCCCAAAAGCTTTAACGCCTGGCCGCCCGAGCACGCCTCTGCCACCTTGGGCGCCGGTGGGTTAAAACGGTGGCGGGCAAATTCAGGCGTGGGCTGACAGGCGTGGGCTGAATAGTTACACCGCTTCACTTCATCCAACCCGACCGGTGCGCTATACTCGCCGCCCTATGCCTATTCATCCGGTCCCAAGCCAAGCAAGCATGCAAGACAAACCGTTCATACACGGCCTTGAGGGGCTGAAGCCCCATCACCGTGGCTGTGTAGCAACCATTGGCTCGTTTGATGGTGTGCACCGGGGCCATCAGAATTTGCTGGCGCGCCTGAAACTGCAGGCGCAGTTGTTGCGCCTGCCGAGCACCGTCATCGTGTTCGAGCCCCAGCCCAGCGAGTTTTTTGCGGGTCCGCATGCGCCAGTGCGCTTGATGCGGCTGCGGGAAAAGGTCAATGCACTCCTGGCCTGCGGCATAGACCGGGTTCTGTGCCTTAAATTCAACGCGCAGCTGCGCAACTACTCCGCGCAGCGATTCATCGAAGAAATTCTGGTGCAGCGCCTGGGAGTGCAGCACTTGCAGGTAGGCGATGATTTTAGATTCGGCTCCGACCGGGTTGGCGATTTTGCACTATTGGAAGCTGCCGGTGAGCAGTTGGGCTTTGGTGTCAGCAGCGCCCCCACTTTCACCCATGAGGATCAGCGCGTCAGCAGCACCCGTGTGCGCCAGCTTCTGGCGGCGGGCCAGCTGACCCAGGCCAGCGCACTCCTGGGGGCGCCCTATCTGATCAGTGGCCGGGTGATGTACGGCAAGCAGGTGGGGCGCGCCATAGGGGTTCCTACTGCCAATATCGCGCTGGGACGCAAGAAGCCGGCCTTGTCTGGCGTTTACGCGGTGCGGGTGCGTTTACAAAATTTAGACGGTTCGCTCAGCGGCGACAGTTTGCCCGGCGTGGCCAATATCGGTATGAGGCCCACGGTGGGCGACCTGGTCAAGCCGCTGCTGGAGGTGCACTTGTTCAGCTTCACCGGTGATCTTTACGGCCGGTGCCTGTCGGTGGAGTTCTGGCACAAACTGCGCGGCGAACAAAAATTTGAATCACTGGCGGCACTGCAGGGTCAGATCCAGGCAGACATAGACGCTGCGCAAAAATATTTTATCGGTTAGGGCCGCAGCCCGCAGTTGCCCTCGTCCTTTTAGCTAACAAGCAAACGCTTTTTACTCAGAACTTTAACCATGACCGACTACAAAAGCACGCTTAACCTGCCGGCCACCGGCTTTGCCATGAAGGCCAACCTCGCCCAGCGCGAGCCGGAAACGCTTGCCCGCTGGCAAAAGCAGGGCTTGTATCAGTCCATCCGCAAGGCCCGCGCCGGAGCCCCCAAGTTTATCCTGCACGACGGCCCACCCTACGCCAATGGCGATATTCATATAGGTCATGCGGTCAATAAGATACTGAAAGACATCATCGTCAAAGCCAAAACCCTAAGTGGATTTGACGCGCCTTACGTGCCCGGCTGGGACTGCCATGGCTTGCCCATCGAGCACAACGTAGAAAAAAAAATCGGCAAAGCTGGCAGCAAGGTGGATGTGGCCAGCTTCCGCAAAAAATGCCGCGAATACGCCGCTCAGCAGGTTGAGCGGCAAAAAAAGGATTTTATCCGCCTGGGGGTACTGGGTGAGTGGGACCGGCCCTATCTGACCATGGATTACCGCACCGAAGCGGACACCATTCGCGCCCTGGGCAAGATTGCTGCCAATGGCCACCTGCATCGGGGTTTCAAACCGGTGTACTGGAGCGTGGTCGGAGCCTCTGCGCTGGCGGAAGCCGAAGTGGAATACCAGGACAAAATATCCTGGTCCATTGATGTGCGTTTTGAAGTTGCGGACACCGCAGACCTGGCAGCCCGGCTGGGCGAAATGGCGGGGCATGGCCCCGTCTCTGTGGTCATCTGGACCACCACACCCTGGACACTGCCCGCCAATCAAGCGGTCAGCCTCAACCCGGAAGTGCAATATGCCCTGGTGCAAGTGGGGGCCGAGCGGTTGATCCTGGCGCAGGACCTGTTGGCGGCGGTAGTCAAGCGCGCAGGCCTGGCAGAACCTCAGGTATTAACGCAATTCACCGGAGCGGTGCTTGAGCACCTGGCCCTGCGGCACCCCTTCTATCCCAGGAACGTGCCGGTTGTTCTGGGCCAGCATGTCACCACCGATGCCGGCACTGGCTGCGTGCACACGGCGCCCGACCACGGCGTGGACGACTTTGTAGTGGGGCAGAAGTACGGTCTGGAAACGCTTAACTACCTCGACGAAAACGGCCTGTATCGCGACAGCGTGCCGGTGTTTGCCGGCGAGCACGTTTACAAGGCAGATGAAAAAGTGCTGGCCCTGCTGGAGGAGCGTGGCCAATTGCTGCAAAAGCAGCAGTTCAGCCACAGCTACCCGCATTGCTGGCGCACCAAGACGCCGCTGATCTTCCGTGCCACACCGCAGTGGTTTATCAGCATGAGCAAGAACCACCTGCTGGATAACGTCAAAGCCGAAGTTGATCGCGTAGAGTGGATCCCGGACTGGGGCAAGCCGCGCATACAGGGCATGCTGGAGACCAGCCCGGATTGGTGCATCTCGCGCCAGCGCACCTGGGGCGTGCCTATCACCCTGTTTGTGCACAAGGATACGCAAGAACCCCACCCCAATACCGTCGAGCTGATAGAAGCCGTGGCAAAACGGGTGGAGCAGAGCGGCATAGAGGCCTGGTTTGAGCTGGACGCTGCGGAGCTGCTGGGCGATGACGCCGGGACCTATGTCAAGGCAACCGATACGCTGGATGTCTGGTTTGACTCGGGCGTGACGCACTATTCAGTGCTGGAGCATCGCGACAACCTGCAAAGCCCGGCGGATCTGTACCTGGAGGGCTCGGATCAGCATCGCGGCTGGTTTCAGTCATCCTTGAAAACCTCTGTCGCCATCCGCGGCAGCGCGCCCTTCAAGCAGGTGCTGACCCACGGCTTTGCCGTGGATGCTCAGGGGCGCAAAATGTCCAAATCCATAGGCAATGTGGTGCCTCCGCAAAAGGTCATGAACGACCTGGGTGCCGACGTACTGCGCCTGTGGGTGGCCGCTACGGATTTCAGCGCCGATATGAGCGTGTCCGACGAGATCCTCAAGCGCACCGCAGACTCCTACCGGCGCATTCGCAACACGGTGCGCTACCTGTTGGCCAATCTGCCGGATTTTTCGCCCGAACAGGCCGTTGACATAGACGAGATGGTGGCGCTGGACCGCTGGGCAGTTGAGCGCACGCAAAGCCTGCAGGAAGAAATAGTGCGCTGCTACGACAGCTATCAGCTGCACCAAATCTATCAGAAGCTGCACAACTTCTGCGTGGTTGATCTGGGCGGTTTTTATCTGGATATCACCAAAGACCGGGTCTACACCACCGGCGCCAACTCCAGGGCACGCCGCTCGGCGCAGACCGCGCAATATCATATAGTTCAGGCACTGGTGCGTTGGATTGCACCCATTTTGTCATTTACCGCAGACGAAATCTGGCAGGAGCTGCCTGACGGCCAATCCCAATCGGTTTTTGCTCAGCAATGGTATGCCCTGCCGGTGGCCAAGCAGGCGACTGCGCTGGACAGCGGCTTCTGGCAGACGGTGATTGGCGTCAAGGATGCGGTGAACAAGGCCCTGGAGGCCAAGCGCGGCGTGGGTGAGGTAGGCAAGGGGCTGGAAGCCGAGGTCACGCTCTACTGCGCAGACGGGCTGCTGCAAACCCTGCAGGCCGTTGGCGACGAATTGCGTTTTGTGCTGATCACCTCCCAGTGTCAGCTCAAGCCTTTGTCAGCGGCGGCCGATTTACCGGAAAGTGACATCAAGGGGCTAAAAATTCGTATAGAGCGCAGCAGCGCAACCAAGTGCGGGCGCTGCTGGCACCTGCAGCCGGACGTAGGCCGCGCGGTGGCTCACCCAGAGCTTTGCGGCCGCTGTATTGTGAATGTGGACGGGCCGGGCGAGGTGCGCCATTATGCTTAACACCCTGTTACCCAAATACGGTTTTACCGCCGGCGCCCTCAGCGCCGCCTGGCGCTGGTGGCTGCTGGCCGTCATTGTTATTGCCGCAGACCTGATCACCAAAGCCATGGCCGAATCCCTGCTCAGTTACGGGCGGCCCTGGGTGATTACCCCGTTTTTCAACTTCACCCTCAGTTACAACCCGGGTGCCGCCTTCAGCTTTTTGGCCGGTCAAGGCGGTTGGCAGCGCTGGTTTTTCAGCATCATAGCAACCGTGGTAAGCGTGGTTTTGATCGGCTGGATTGCCCGCATTACCCCCGACCGGGACAAGCGCCTGGAAGCACTGGCGCTGACTTTGATTTTGGGCGGCGCGCTCGGCAACCTGCACGACCGTATCCTGTACGGGCAGGTGGTAGACTTTATTGTTTTTCATTATCAGCACTATTATTTCCCGGCGTTCAACATTGCCGACTCGGCCATCTGTGTGGGCGCGGGCCTGCTGATTCTGGATACCTTCACCGGCAACAGCAAAAGCAAAAGCGACAAAAATGAATGACCTGATGATAGGACCCGGTACGCAGGTTACGCTGCATTTTTCCCTGTCTCTGGAAGACGGCGCCGTGATTGACTCCAACTTTGACGGAGAGCCCGCTACTTTCAAGGTTGGCGACAGCAGCCTGCTGCCAGGCTTTGAGCAAGCTCTGTTCGGCCTGAAAGCCGGCGATGATAAGCAGCTGGTCATTCCGGCAGAACACGGCTTTGGCCAGCACAACCCCGAAAACGTGCACACTGTACCGCGAACGCAGTTCCCCGATGGCCTAACACCGGAGCAGGGGTTGATGCTGTCATTTGCCGATGCCCAGGGCAATGAACTGCCCGGCGTGGTCAGCAACTTTGATGAACAGACTGTCACCGTGG
This sequence comes from uncultured Cellvibrionaceae bacterium, assembly GCA_964399955.1. Taxonomy (GTDB): domain Bacteria; phylum Pseudomonadota; class Gammaproteobacteria; order Pseudomonadales; family Cellvibrionaceae; genus CAYNST01. Next base: position 46,645 of record CAYNST010000007.1, read on the forward strand.
ATTTCAACCACCCACTGGCGGGCCGTGACATTCAGTTCACTGTGCGGATTGTGGATGTTGTTCCGGCCGTGACTCACTAGGTAATGGCAACTATGCAGATAAAACTCGCCAATCCCCGTGGCTTTTGCGCAGGCGTAGACCGCGCTATAGACATCGTCAACCGCGCGCTGGATGTGTTCGGCGCACCTATTTACGTTCGCCACGAAGTGGTGCACAACAAATTTGTGGTAGAAAGCCTGCGCGGGCGGGGCGCCGTGTTTGTAGACGAGCTGGAAGCGGTACCCGACAACGTCATCGTCATCTTCAGCGCCCACGGCGTATCCCAGGCGGTGCGCAACGAAGCCGGCCGGCGCGGCCTGCGGGTATTTGACGCGACCTGCCCACTGGTTACCAAAGTGCATCTGGAGGTGGCGCAATACAGCTCGCAGGGCTGGGAGTGCGTTTTGATTGGCCACGCGGGGCACCCGGAAGTAGAAGGCACCATGGGGCAATACGACACCCGTGCCGGCGGTACCATTTATCTGATAGAAAGCGAAGCAGACGTAGCCGCGCTGCAGGTCAGAAACCCGCAAAAGCTCGCTTATGTGACGCAAACCACCCTGTCCATGGACGATACGGCGCGGATTATCGACTGCCTGCGCAGCAAATTTCCAGATATCGAAGGCCCCCGCAAAGACGATATCTGCTACGCCACGCAAAACCGCCAGGATGCTGTAAAACAGCTGGCGCTGGAGTGCGACATTGTATTGGTGGTGGGCTCTCCCAACAGCTCCAACTCCAACCGCCTGCGGGAGCTTGCCGAGCGTTGCGGCGCCAAAAGTTACCTGATTGATGGGCCGGACTGCTTGCAGTACAGCTGGTTTGAGGGGGCGCGGTCCATTGGAATTACGGCGGGCGCCTCGGCCCCGGAAGTACTGGTAAAGGACGTCATTGAAGGATTGAAGCGCTTTGGTGCGCAGGAGCCGCAGGAGTTGGCCGGCCGCGAGGAAAACGTGCGTTTTTCCCTGCCCAAAGAACTGCGCCAGGCCGCTGAATAATAACAACACGGCAACAGACCCTAGCGCCCGCAGCGGCCCTTTCGTAGTCGTCCTCTGCGGCGCTCAGCCCCGTGTTGGCAGGCTCGGGGCCTTTCATCATTCCGGCAATATGGTTGCTGCCCAACCCGTGTGAAAACTGAACAGCTACAAAATGTGATGTAGCGCACGCAAGCCGGTTTGTCTAATTTTTTTCATGCCGTTGGTCGGCAGCAGTGACCAATCATCTGCCATTCACTGACAAGCTCCAGGTGCTGGTTTAGGGTAGCCTTTACCCAGTTGGCGGTTGAGAGCAAACGGAAAGCCTGCCCCAACAATGAACAATTGTGGCCTGCTTACGCTTTTACGCTCAAATGCCCCGGCGCAAGCACACTCGGTGCTTTAATGAAGGTAGTAGCCGTTTGGCAAAACGCAAGCCACACGGCCAATCCAACAAGCTTGACTGGGTAGGAATAGGTAAACGCAATGACAATAATCAAGATGCGCAATGACAGCAGCGGCTTCACACTGATAGAGCTCATGGTAGTAATCATCATTGCGTCAATTCTGATGGCGGTGGCGGTGCCTTCTTTTACCAGCATTGTCAAACGCAACACGGCGGAGAGTCTGCAGACGAAAGTGGCCAGCGCAATTTCCACTGCGCGCACTGAAGCGGCGTCGCGCAATGTCAAGGTTCTGGTCTGCGCAAGCGCAGATGGCGAAGACTGTATTACAACAGCCGGTGCCGAGGCCTGGAACAATGGCTGGATTGTTTTTGCAGACCGCAATTTCAATGATGCCTTTGATGAAGGAATTGACGAGCTGATTGATGTGTTTCATTACGAAGGCGACTATGCGCTTAGAGTTCAGGGCGCCGCCGGTGACATCGCCAGCTTTTCATTCAACCCGCAGGGTTTTCTCACCTCGGGCACCAACATCCTGGCCAGGGTTTGTGATCCTGAGAATTTGCCCCGGTACGCGCGGGGGCTTTATGTGAATGCATCAGGCCTGGTTATGAAAACCCGCGACGGCAACAACGACGGCATTCACGATGATCCACGCCTGGTGGGTACCACTGGCGCAGCCAATTTAAAATGTGACTAACCAATAAGCATTTGGAGTACCTGGTGATCGATATGAAGAGAAACACGGAACACGGCGCTTCGCTGATCGAGGTAATGGTAGCGCTCTTCATTTTGGCCATCGGCTTGCTGGGGGTTCTCGCCATGCAAACCAAATCCATGCAATACAACCAGTCGGCTTACAGTTTTTCCCAGGCCGCGTATTTGGCCGGTGATCTGGCCGAGCGCATCCGCACCAACAGCCGCACCGTCAATGAGGCGCTGTATTATTCCGGTATTGAAGATTGCCAGGGCGCGCGCTGCGCAGTGGTTAAGACCCGCTCCGATGCAGACCTGAGCGAGTGGCAACAGAATATTGCCGCGCGTCTGCCCTCTGGCGAGGGCACGGTTGAAAGCTTCCCCGGCCCTGACGGACAACGAACCTTCATCCAGATAACCGTGCGCTTTGACGACAGTCGCTCTGAAGGTCGCGCCCCTACAGAGGAAGACGCCGCCCAGGACGCTCCAACTCCCAGCACCGTTATCCCTGCATACACATTGACCATGGAGATATAACATGACGTCTCGCATCGTCAAAACCAGTATTGGCAGGACGCGACAACTTGGGCTTTCACTTGTTGAGCTGATGGTCTCCATTCTTATTGGCTTGATTGTACTGGCCGGCGTAGTGCAGGTCATGGTCAGCAGCAAGACCATGTATCTGGGGCAGGAGGACATGTCCTTCATCCAGGAGAATGCCCGCTATGCGTTGGACGTTATAGGTCGGGACCTGCAAAATGCCGGGCACTGGGGCTGTGCCGGCAGCAACAGTACCGTCGCCTTTGCATTGGAGGTGACAGATGAGCAAAGAATTCTGCTGGGTGACAGCACCACCGGCTTGCAGCCGGTCATGGGGTTCACGGACGCCAATCATCCTGATCTTTACAGAGACGACATACGCACACCTGAAGGTGACCTGGTAAATGAACCGGGCAATACGGCACCAGCGCGACCCACACCCGATTCTTTCATAGTTCGCCGTGCCGAAGGCCCTGAAGTACCCATTGTCAACCACGCCAACAGTGCCATAGTCTTGGCTGCGGCAACGCCGGGCATTAGTGACAGCCGTGCATTGGTGGGCGTGGCTGAAGACTGCCAGCGCGTTGGCATATTTGGTGCCGGTGAAGTCAACAACGCGGTTATCAGCTACGCGGCTTGTGCCTCACTCAAGCCCAGCCGAGGCGGCAGTCACGATTGCGCCAACCCAGGTCCCTACGAGCAGTTTTTGCCCGGCAGCACCATTATGCCGCTTGCCAGTCACGCCTACTATGTAGGCAATTCCACGCTACTGCAGGGCCAGCCGGCATTAAAACGCAGGGCGCTGGGCAATGGCACTGCCATTGAAGAAGAGATTGCCCTGGGGGTAGAGGATATGATGATCAGCTACGGCGTTGATACCAACGGCGACGGTCATCCTGATGAGTATGTGGCGGCGGATGACGCTGTGTTCACGGGTGACCCGTCCAACTGGAGCCGGGTTTATGCCGTGCAGGTTAATCTTGTGTTCCGCTCGCAGGGGGGCAACCTGGCCGATGGCACAGATGCAAGGACCATCCTGGGGCGCAATTACAGTGATAGATTTGCACGTCAAGTGGTGTCATCCACTTTCCGACTCCGCAACCGCTTTTAACGGGTGTCATTCATGAGACAACAAAAATACCATCAAAAGGGCGCTACGCTGATTGTTGCCCTGGTGATACTGGCGGTCATAACCCTGCTGGGGGTGGCCAGCATGCGGTCATCCACCTTGGAGCTGCGTATGGCCAACAGCATGCGCGAGAGAGCCTCTGCTTTCCAGGCGGCAGAAGCTGCTTTGCTGCGAATTGAACGCCTGCTTGAGCTGGAAACAAACCGCTTTCCCATCACCGCTTTTCTCCCCGGCTGTACCAGTCCGGCGCCTGCTCCTGGCGCCGGCGAAGACGGCGCGGACCCTGTGGTGAACCTCTCAACACTTCCCGCCAGTTGCTTCACCCAGGACTGCATCAACGGCTTTTGCTTTACTGGCACCATTGCCAGCGCGCAGCAAAAAAGCGACTGCAGCCTGGCCCAGGGTGCAAATGTACAGCAGCCCTGGCGGCTGGAGACCAACTGGGCGCCCGACGCGGGCAAATCATCCGTGATTACCGTGCCCCTAAAAATGGGCGCTGGCGCGGCTGACGATAACACGCCAGGCGCCACCACCGATGTACGTTACATGGTGGAATTCATGTGTTTTGTTCCACGCGAGGACGGCCAGCCCCGTGGCAATACGGAGGACTCCTCCGACTACCTGCCGCTGTACCGCGTCACCGTGCGCGCCGCCGGCGCCGCCCAGCGCGCGGCCGTCATGCTGCAGTCAACGCTTGTCGTCCCCAACGCCAAATAACGAGTTAGGTGAATCGCATGTCTCATAGAAAAACCAGTCTTTCTCGCAGTGTGAATACACTGGTTCAGGTTCTGGCGCTTGGCCTGGTCGGGCCGCTGGCAGGCTTTTCGACGGCGTCCCTGGCCCAAACCATGAGCGACTATGCTGCAATGCCGCCTTTGGCTGAGCGTATTGGCGAAACGCAGGTGATGCTGACCATGTCGCTGGACCACCAGCTGTTTATGAAGGCATACAATGATTATGACGACCTTACCGGGGATGGGGAGGCTGACACCACTTACAACAAGACCTTTGATTATGCCGGTTACTTTGATCACTTAAAGTGTTACACATATGCCGCTGGCCGCTTTCAGTACTCATCCATGGCGGGTGGCGAGTTTCAACAAGCGTGCGCAGACGACGAGTGGAGCGGCAACTTCCTCAACTGGCTGACCATGACGCGTATGGATCTGGTGCGGTTCGCGCTTTACGGCGGCTATCGTAGTACCGACGCGGACGGCACAACCGTGCTTGAGCGCGCCTACTTACCACCAGATAGCCACAGTTTTGCCAAATATTACGACGGGGCTGATATAGCCGAGCTGGTGGATGTCACCTCCATGCCGACTGCCTGTGAAGAAGACGGCAACGGCGTATGTACAGGTTATACCTTCTGCAACACCACTCAGCCGCCGCCATTCGAGGGGCCGCTGTTCTCGCATGAGCCCGCCGCGCAGAATCTGCCTCCGCAACTGCGCGTAGCCAGAGGCAACTACTCGTTCTGGGCAAGCTCTGAGCGGTTTCAGTGCCTGTACGGGCCCACGGCAAGAACCAGCAACAGCTCCACCTGGTCGGAACTGCCGTTTATTGGCGACCTTGGTCATCTTCCCGAATCAGAACGCGAGTCCCAGTTTCCCGGGCATAACGGCAACGACGCCGCCACTACTGGAATTCCCGCGTTCAATGTTCCCCCAACAAAGGCACAAGGCCGGGATTTTACTGTAAGAGTAGAAGTCTGCGGCGCAAATGAGCAGCCGGGCGCTCACAACTGTAAGCGTTATTCTGGCACCAGCTCCAAACCCATTGGCGTTTTGCAGTCGTTTGGCGAAGACCGGGATGTACAATTTGGCTTGATGACGGGCGGGCTGGGAAGCAATACGGATTGGGGCGTGCTGCGAAAAAATATAGGTTCGGTAGCTGCAGAGATCAATCCTGACACCGGCGTATTTTCTCAAGAGGGCGTGGCTCTTATTCGCAGCTTGGACGCTATGCGCATAGTGGATTACCAATATTACCATCCGTCTTCGCTTGACCGTCGCGGCACCTACAACGAAAGCTGCCACTGGGGTAGAAATTCTATAGACGATGCGGGGGCATGCCGCAACTGGGGCAACCCCTTCAGTGAAATTCTTGCAGAGAGTTATCGCTATTTCAGCGGTGCTGAGAACGCCATGGTCAGTGCTGCGGCAGACGGCAATCTTCTAGGGCATGCGGGTTTGGGCGTTGACACCTGGACGGACCCGCTAGGCGAAGGCCTGGCTTGCGCAAACATGAACGTTATCGGCTTTAACTCCAGCTCTGTGTCCTATGACAGTGATCTGGCAGCCAAGCTTGGTGACCTTCCATTCCTACCGGGGGCCGAAACACCCACTGGTTTGCTGGCTGACATTAGCCAGACTGAGCTGTCAAATGGCAGAAGATATTTTGTAGGTAGCGTTGCCGGTGGCGGTGAAGGAAGCAACAACGGCTTTTGTACGCCCAAGGCCATTGCAGACCTGTCTACGGTTTCCGGTGTCTGTCCTGAAGCGCCCAATCTCCTGGGGTCATTTTTGGGTGCGGGACTCGCCCAATATGTTTTCCAGAATAATGTACGTGGGGCCGGGACCGCATCAGAACATACCATCCGCACCATCGGCGTGACCATGGCTGGAAACCTGCCAAGAATCAGCATTCCAATTGGAGACGGCAGTCGTAAGGTTGAGATAGTGCCGGTTTGTTTCAATGCGATGACGCAGTCAAGCTGCGCACTTGTCAGTTTTCGCCCGCTAGAGGTTGATCCCGCCAATGGCAGCGGGCGTTATCTTGTAGATTGGGAAGACTCACAGCAGGGCGGCGACTTCGACATAGACATGAATGGCATCATCGAATACGAATTCACCGCTTCCGGTGCGTTGAGTGTGACCACTCAGGCGCTGTACGTGAGTACCAGAGACGCCATGGGTTTTGGTTTTGGCCTGTCCGGCACAGGCAACGCCGATGCCGACACGCTTCACTTTTTGTCCGGTATCAATGACTTCAACTGGAACGGTGTCAACCTGGGGCGGGAGCCGCAAAGCCGTACCTTCACCATTGCCGGCTCATCGGAGACGTCTTTGGCCGGTGAATTCCTGGATTCGCCGCTTTATTACGCCGCCAAATACGGTTCAGAGTCTGTTGATGAGAGCTACAGCTCGGTGACCAACCCAACATTATTGGGGGAGCAACTGGACCGGGTTTTGAACAGGTTATTGGAGCGCAACGCTACCGGCAGTGCAGGTGTTACTTTTTCCCCGCAAAACCTCACCGGGGAGGGGCTGGCTATACAAAGCCTGTATTTGCCCAGACTGGATCAAACTGAAGAAGGCCGAACTGTCAGGTCCATCAAATGGGCCGGCGTGGTCAATGGCTTGTTCATTGATCGCCGGGGTAACTACCGGGAAGACACCAATGCCAACGGGCGGCTTGACCCTGCGGATAATCTGATTGTTCCGCGTTACGATGAGGCGAGCGACACAACCGTGTTTGACCGCTATGCCGTCACCGCAGCCGGAACGCAGGGCGCGCTGATTGCGGCCGATCTACCGGTCTACCAGATCAATCCGGTGTGGAGTGCGCACCAGCAGCTTTCATTGCTGCCCAGTGACGAAGCATCAGAGCAGCGGCAGGTCTACAACAGCAATTCGCCGCAACGGTATATTTTCACCGCCAATGCCGGTACAGGCAACGTAGTGACAGGAGCGGCAGATTTTGTGGCATCTGCAGCTGCGGCGCCTGCGTGGCAGAACCTGCTGGACGCCGGCGACCTGCCTGCAGCAGATTTAATCAATTTTATTCGCGGTGAAGAAGTGGAAGGCTTGCGCTCGCGCAGCATCCAACTGGGCGATGACGCTCAGACAACCCGTTGGTTGTTAGGGGATATTGTTCATTCCACGCCGGCTGTGGTTGGTCGTCCAAACGCCAATTTCTATTCAACCTACGCTGATGAAACCTATCAGGTTTTCCAGGAGCAATACAGAAACCGGCGTCACGTGGTCTATGTCGGCGCCAACGACGGCATGTTGCATGCCTTCAACGCCGGTTTTTTCAATCCGGATACGCAGACGTATCAGCGCACAGCAACAGGTGGACCAGGAGGAATAGAGCTGGGCAACGAGCTTTGGGGCTATGTGCCGCACAATTTGCTGCCGCACCTGAAGTGGCTGGCCATGCCCGACTATTCCCACGTGTATTACGTTGACTCAAAAATTCAAACCTTTGATGCCAAGATCTTTCCGCCCAGTGCCAGGCACCCTGGGGGCTGGGGCACAATTCTGGTTACCGGCATGCGGTTTGGCGGCGGCGACTACCTGTTGGACGATGACACCTTCCGCTCAGCCTACGTGATCATGGACATCACAGACCCTGAAGCGCCGCCAACGTTGATCGGCGAGTTCAGCCACCCGGCCCTGGGCTTTACCACCAGCAATGCTCAAGTGGTCAAGTTCAGGCAGCGGACGGCAACGGGTACATACGCCAGAGACGAATGGTTTCTGGTGGTTGGGTCCGGCCCGCAGGGCTTGTCCGCGCTTAACAGTGGCAGCAGTGAACGCGACGCAAGCTTGTTCTACCTGGACTTGAACACAATTCGCGAGGGCGGCACACCCCAGTTGCAGCAGATCGAAGTTGACGCGCCCGCGTCCTATGTTGGCAATATTGCAGTGGTTGACTGGCAGTGGGATATGCAAGACGACGCAATCTACTTTGGGACTGTTGATGCAAACGGCGGCGGTGGTCTGTGGCAGGTTGTCTTGAACCCACTGGCGGCTGGAGGCAATAAATTTGGCACTCCAACCCGGCTGCTTACCGGTGAGTTGGCCAACAAACCGTTTTTTGCGCCGCCATTGCCCGTTGCTGACAGCCATAATAACTACTGGGTATTTGCGGGTACCGGCCGTTTTCTAGTGGGCTCGGATCTCAGTGCCGGCGGCCAGCACAGTTACTTTGGGGTAAAAGTGGGGGACAGGTCTACCTGGCCCGCCTCCGGCCCAGTAGAGAACATCAGCTTAAATGCTGGCGACTTGCTGAACGTTAGCGATTATCAGGTACTGGTAGATCAGCTTGGTGGCGGGGTTTATGTTTCTGCCGGCGATTACGCCGTAGAGCCGCAGACCATGGAGGAGGTTGACCGGGAGGTGTTACAACAAAATGGGTGGTATCGTAATTTTGCCCCCAACCAGTCTAACTTTACCCGCAGTGTTCTCACCAATAGCACGCTCTATGTCAATGCCTATTCGCCAACAGACGGCAGTTGTTCCGCCGCCGGCGGTACTACGGCCTATATCATGGATATCTTTAACGGCCTGCCTCAGGTTCGTCGAGAGGCATTGATTTTTGGAGATGACGGCATCATCGTTGCTGGGGTGGATGCCCCGCTGACGGCGGTGGGACTCACCGTGGGACTGGGCTCCAGTATACCGACAGACGCCACTGTGCTGCCTGGCTCGGTTGAAACTCCCATGGGGGACGGAAGCAAACCTACCCCCCTTGAGCCGCAATTGAAGCCGCCGCCGATGAGCCGCAGGTCGTGGCGTGAGGTACCACTTGATGAAGTGGTCAGATAGGGAAAAGAGGGCTAGTGTTAATGAGTAAAATTAAACGTAAATCAAGGCTGCCGGCTGTGAAAAATGTTAAAGGCTTTACCCTGATAGAGGTCATGATTGTAGTGGTTATCGTCGCCATCCTGGCGGCGGTAGCCGTGCCGTCTTATCAAAATTCCATCCAAAAAACCAAAAGAGCCGACGCCAAAGAGTCTTTGACACGCGCGGCAGCGGCGCAGGAGCGGCACTTCTTTACCAATAATGCGTACACTGCGGACTTGGCCAAGTTGGGGTTCGCCAAAGATGGAGATAAGTTTTACAGCGGGGATGGCTACTACGAAATCACCATGGGCACGGAGGTTACCTGCGGTACCGGGTCCAACCCCAAGTACCCGTGTTACACCATGACCGCTACGGCGGCGGCGGATAGAGCCCAGAGCAAAGACACCTTGTGTAAAACTTTTGTAATAGAGCACACCGGCAAAACGACAAGTGAAAGCGCCGAGAAAAACGACAGCACCAAAGACTGCTGGTAATGGTTAAACCGCCCGGCAGGGGCTGAGACTTCGACTGCCGGCGCGGTGATGGCAGGCAATAGTGGAGCCGGTTGAATCATGCAAACAATCGGTGTTGGCTGGGTTAAACCCGGTGGAGCGGCACCTTGGCTTCATCCTGCGCGCCGGTGAAAACAACCTCTTAGCAACGCAGCCATGGGCAGAGGCGGGCAATCCATCCCGGTGATGAGCCTGGTTTGAAGGCTGCCGTGTGTCCGCTTACAATCAGCCCGGTGTAGACTCCGGTGCAGCTAAACCGGTCAGTTGCCCAAAGTACACCGCCTCTGTAGAACCGCCTAGACAATTACCCCCTCGCAAAAGCCCCTAGGTTTGGTTCATAATCCCGCCCTTTGTGATCAGTCACCACGCGGTGCCAGCGGCAGTGAGAAGCCCCATGACCACTACATCAATTGCATCCATTCTTCAATCCATAGCCACTTCTGCGGCGTCCAAGCCGTCATTTTCCAGCAGTGCCAAAGCGCCTTTCAGCACTCTGCCGGTCCGCATTCGGGATTATCCCTACCGCAATAGCGAGCTGAGATTTCCCTTGTCACCACGAGGGGTCAAGGCGTTGATCGCGCAGGCCAGGCCGGCTAAGTTCGGCTGGCGTGAACTGACGCTCAAGGACCGGTCGGTGCGCTCCTGCTGGGAGATAGCAAAGTCAAAGATATCTCTGGATAAGCGCCTCTGGAGCGCAGAGCTTGAACCCGTTCTTGAGGATATTCGGGCCAGGCTGAATCTGCCTCCCACCTGCCGGCTCACTGCCCATCTGCACAACCTGCTGATTTACGAGCCGGGGGACTTCTTCGTCACTCATCAAGACACTGAAAAACACGATGCGATGGTGGCGACGCTGATCGTGAACCTGCCCAGCGAGCACAGGGGCGGCATGCTGGAAGTTCAACACGACGGGCAAACCAAACGCTTTCTCAGCAGCCGGGCGCCGAAAGACCGGTTTGCCTTTTTCGCTTTTTACGCCGACTGCCACCATCAAGTGAAACCGGTAACCCATGGCTACAGGGTGACACTCACGTTCAATCTGGTAATGGGCGAGGCCAGTCAGGCACGCGGCAGCAGTAGTGTGACCACGCATCACTGCGATCTGGACGAGACGAAGCTCTCTAAACTGCGGGCCGCGCTGCGCGACTGGAGACAGCACTCCGAAGGCCAGGCGGGCACCGAGCCTGCGCGCCTGGCTTATCTACTGGACCATGAATACTCGCAGAAAAATCTTAGCTGGCAGGGGCTGAAAAACAACGACCGGATTCGTGCCCAGTGTTTGCAACAGGTTGCTGAGGAATTGGGCTTGGTGGTCCATTTGACGCTGCTGGATGTGCAAAAAATTTGGTCCGCTTACCCAAAATACGAGTCCTCATGGTACGGCGATTCTTGGTATCGTCCAGCCCGGTCCAGTCAGTCGCAGGATGAAGACTCCGAATACTCGGTAGAGGAACTGATCGACGAGGTCACCACCGCCGTTCATTGGCTTGATGCGGAGGGCAAGGTACAAAGCTTCGCCAATTGTTACTTCCGCGACAGGGAGATTTGCTGGACCACCGCCACTGACCAGTTCAAGCCGCACCAGGAGCAATACGAAGGGTATATGGGCAATTATGGCAATACCCTGGAGTATTGGTACCACCGTGCGGCCATAGTTCTGTGGCCCCGGGAGCAGCACTTGGCGATACTGTTCAAACTGGATGCCAACGCCGCGCTGCAAGACCTGCTGCGGCTGGTGCGGGCGCAACCTGGGCGGCATGAACGGCTGGAGACGCTGCGCCCGCTATTACCTTGTCTCTTGGACAGCATCCGCCATTTCAGAAAATTCAAGCCGCTGCTGGAACTGGCGCAAAGTGTCCAGGCAGACGACATCGCCCTGACCATTCTGGGCCCATTGGGCTGGAGCGCACTAACCCCAGTCACCGCGAAAACCTTCAGTAGTCTGTGTGGGCAATATGGCCCATCCTGGACCCAGAAACTCCTACAGCTGTGGTCCGACAAAAAAACCATTCAATTGTACCGTGCCGATCACAATCCGGGTATGAATCTGAAGCTGGTGGCCGCAGTCGTGGGCAAATTGGTAAGCCCTGCCGCAAATAATCAAGAGTTGGCGCAAACCGTTGTACGCTGGCACCTTGACGCTGAAATGGCCCGCCATCAACAGCTGAACAGGACCCTGGAGGGGCAGGCATTAAGAGCCGGCGCCGCAGAGCGTGCACAAGAGATATTCTATTTGTTGGATGCGTGTCGTGTTATAGGTGATCGGCAACTGCACCATCATTTATTGCAGCAGCTTAAGAGCCTCCCGACATTTTACCTGCCCATCAATCTGATCGGCGTCTTGGGCAAGGCGTATGAACGTCTGGGCGAGGAGGCCTTTTTTGACTGGCAGTACGCGGAGTTTGCCACCTGGTTGAGCGTTTATATAGAAGATTACCTGCAGAAAAACGTTCGCGAGGCGGACAATTGGCGGATCGCCGAGCGCTCCCTGTGCAATTGCGCTGACTGCCGCGACCTCAATGTTTTTTTGGCATCGTCAATCCAAAAAAACATGGTTTGGCCTTTGGCGAAGGCGCGTCGCCAGCACATTCATTATAAAATTGACCTGCTGGGAGTGCCGGTAACCCACGAAACCCGACGCGACGGCTCGCCCCACAAACTTATACTGACCAAAACCGCAGAACTGTTTCAGCGCCATCAACAGGAGGCTGCCAAACTCGCCGAGGGCTTGAAGACGCTGCGGCAGCTGACGCAGGGGAACCGTCAGGCTGGTAAACAGGTACAGTTTTGATAGCTGTTCAGCTCAACCGGTAACGGTTCAGCTTGCGTCCCAAGCTAG